>NZ_JAMYVL010000008.1:0-292117 GCF_040323955.1 Mesorhizobium sp. M0018
CACACCCCGAAACACAAATCCCCATAGCTCACCGCCTGCGGCCCGCGGGTTCCTGCATCAGAGACTTTCGTACGCCTGACGGCACCCGAAACCCTTCAGCAATATCCGACATTGAGGCCTCCTGGGTCGTTTCCCGAAAACAGACAGACAGCTCAGACGGCATGATGTCCGGGGACCCGTAACTGACATTCGCCTGGTTCCCGAGGGTGTGACGACTCCCCTTCCAATTTGGGATATGGTTCCACACAGCACCCTTAGTGCTTGGTTGGGAGAAGGACGTGGACATCGCGGCATGGCTGAGTAGCCTGGGACTGGAGCGATACGCTCCGGTCTTCCGCGACAATGACATTGAATCCGAGATGCTTCCTCAGCTAACGGCGGAGGATCTGATAGCACTCGGGATCACATCGGTCGGTCACCGGCGCCGGCTGCTTGCCGCTGTGGCTTCATTCGGAGACACATCCGGCCCGTTACTGATCAAAGCATCCTCGCGCGACCGCGGGAGTGCGCCGGCAAGGTCGCCCGAGCATGGTGACGCGCGGCCACCGCACGCCGAACGGCGCCAATTAACAGTCATGTTCGTGGACCTCGTCAGCTCGACCGAGTTGTCGCAGCGTCTCGACCCGGAGGACATGCGGGAGGTTATTCGCGCTTATCAGATCGCAGTGTCGGAAGAGATCTCCCGTTACGAAGGGCGAGTAGCCAAGCTCATGGGCGATGGGGTGCTGGCCTATTTCGGTTGGCCGCAGGCGCACGAGGACGATGCCGAACGAGCGGTTCGCTCGGGCATGGCCGCCGCCGCAGCAACGGCCCGACTTACAGCGCCGGGAGGCGAACCGCTGGCTGCCCGCATTGGCATCGCGACGGGACTGGTCGTTGTCGGCGATCTCGTTGGCGAAGGATCGGCAAAGGAGGAGGCCGTTGTGGGCGACACGCCTAACCTGGCTGCGAGGCTGCAAGCGCTCGCCGAGCCGGGCAGCGTTGTTGTAGCTGACGGCACGCAACGACTGGTGGCCGGTCTATTCGATATGGTCAATCTCGGTCGCGGGGAGCTAAAGGGCTTCGCAAAGCCGGTCCGCACCTGGCGCATTGTCGGCGAGACAGCGGCAGAGAGTCGTTTCGAGGCGAGGCAGAACATTGTGACGCCGATTGTTGGGCGGGACCAGGAACTCGAGTTTCTGGTTGACCAGTGGCACCGGGCCTGCGCCGGGGAAGGCCGAGTGGTGCTGCTGTCTGGAGAGCCGGGTATTGGCAAGTCCCGGATTATCGCGGCGATGGTCGATCGATTGAGCGCCGAGCCCCCTCCGCGGCTACGCTATTTTTGCTCGCCCTATCATATCAACAGCGCGCTCCATCCCGTGACCACGCAGGTCGAACGGGCGGCTGGACTGGATCGCAACGACACCACGGACACCAAGCTCGACAAGCTGGAGGCCCTGCTTCGCGGGATCGTTCCGGACGTGGCGGAAGCAATTCCGCTGTTGGCGACACTGCTGTCGATCGACACGACCGGTCGATACTCGTCGACCAGGCTGCCACCGCTAGCCCAAAAGGCCCGTACTTTGGCCGCCCTCGTCCAACAAATCGAGGCGCTGGCCGTGCGTGAGCCCACTATCGTCCTTGTCGAGGATGCGCACTGGATCGATCCGACGACCGGCGAGTGGCTGGATATGCTGATTGATCGCCTGCGGAACATGCGGGCACTCCTGATTGTAACCTTTCGACCTGAGTTTCAGCCGCGTTGGATTCAGTTATCGCATGTAACCGCGCTCTCGCTTGATCGCCTCGGACTCGGTCAAGGAGCAGCGATCATGGATCGCGTAGCGGGTGGAAAGACTATGCCGCCGGAGGTAGCCAGCGAGATTCTGGCCAAAACCGAAGGCGTTCCGTTGTTCGTTGAGGAGCTGACCAAGACCGTGCTCGACTCCGGTCTGCTTGTCGACGCGGGCGACCACTACGTGCTCTCAGGTCCTCTGCCTCCTCTTGCGATTCCGTCGACCCTTCAGGATTCTTTGATGTCTCGCCTGGACCGGCTGGGGGCGGTCAAAGAAGTCGCTCAAATCGGCGCCTGCATTGGCCGCGGCTTCCATCACCGGCTGCTGGCTGCCGTAACGGACCCCGCCGAAACCCGTCTGCAAGACGTCATGCCGCAGTTGGAAGAATCCGAGCTCGTTTTTCGGCGAGGCGTTCCTCCAGAGGCGACCTATACGTTCAAGCATGCGCTCGTACGGGATGCAGCCTATCAGAGCCTGCTGAAAAGCCGTCGGCAACAGATTCATGCCAAGATCGCCGCGACGCTGGAGGCGCAATTCCAGGAAGTTGTCGCGACAGAACCTGAAACGCTTGCGCATCACTATACCGTCGCCGGCGTGAATTATCAGGCTGCCGTTTATTGGCTCAAGGCAGGGCAGCTCGCGCTCAAGCGATCTGCCAATCTCGAGGCGGCCTCCCACCTCCGCAAGGGGCTCGAGCTGGTCGGATCATTGCCCGGATCTGAGGACCGCCTGCGACTGGAGCTTTCGCTTGAAAGCGCAACGGGAACGGCAATGATTGCAGCCAAGGGCTGGGGAGCACCAGAGGTCCTTCAGGCCTTTTCGAGCGCGCGGAGGCTTGCCGATACGCTACGCGACAAGCCGCAAATATTCGCTGCGATGCGCGGCGAGAGCTCCTACCAGACCATTTCAGGCAACCTGCGCGCTGCCGAGATGCTGGGCCACCAATGCCAATCGCTCGGATTGGAACTCGCGCAAGTGTCCGATGATTCGGGGTACATCCTCGAAGCACATCACCAACTCTGGGGAATCTACTATTACCTCGGTGACTACGACGCGAGCGAACGTCATGCAAGCCATGGCCTGGCCACTTATGATTACGAGCGACATCGTCACCTTGCCTGGGGCTACGCCGGACACGACCCCGGCGTATGCTGTAGGGCGTTTTCCGCACAGATGCTCTTCATGCGCGGCCATTCGGTCCAGGCGATCCTACGCTCACGCGATGCAATGGCGCTAGCCGAGCGAGACTCGCATCCGGTCACCACAGCACAAGCGCAGCTAAGTTTCTGCTTGGTCCACCTGATGCGGCGCGAGCCCGCCGAAGCCCTTCAATGGGCGAAGAAAGCTATCACTCTGTGTGATGAATTCGTCATGCCATTGCTGCTTGGCCAGGCTCGTGTGTATTTCGGCTGGGCGCTCGCCGGTCTGGGGCAGTTGGAGGAAGGCATTCGCCAAATGCGCCTGGGAATTGCGGGTATCGCCGCGACTGGCGCGGATATGGGCATGGCCTACTACCTTTGCATTCTTGCGCGTAACTGCGGCGAGCGCGGCGATGCAAGCGAAGGCCTTGCCCTCCTGGCGCAGGCCTTCGACACTCTGGGCAAATCGACCTCGAAGTATCAGCTACCAGAGTTATTGCGCACAAGGGGTGAGTTGGTTTCAGTGCTGGACCCAACCGATGAAGCCGCCGAAAGCTGGTTCCAGCAATCTCTCACGGCGGCCCGCGATCAAGGCGCGAAATCCTCTGAACTGAGTGCCGCGCTTCGGCTCACCCGCCTCTATGCCGGCCAAGGCCGCAATGACAAGGCGCGGCATATTCTTGCGCCAGTCCACGCCAGCTTCACCGAGGGGTTTGACACGCCTGATCTCGTAGAGTCCAAAGGCCTGCTCCGAATGCTTTCGCATTCGACGGAACGCGGGTGAAGCATTGCATCCGATACGCAAATTCCTAGTTGGACGACGTCGCCGTGGAAGGAGAAGCGATATGCAAACGTGGGCTGGTCTGTTGGTGGGCGCCGCCATGACATTTGCGAGTGGATCGGTTTCGGCAGAAGAGCTCACTATCTTTTGGGCGGAATGGGACCCGGCGAATTACCTTCAGGAACTCGTCAACGAGTATGAGAAGGAAACCGGCGTCAAGGTAACTATTGAAACGACGGCCTGGCCGGGATTCGAAACCAAGGCCTTTGCCGAGTTCAACGCCAGGGGCGACGCCTATGACATGGTCGTCGGCGACTCGCAGTGGCTCGGCGCCGGCTCGACCGGCGGCCACTATGTCGACCTCACCGACTTCTTCGCCAAGCACGATATAGCCAAACTGATGGCCCCCGCGACGGTGAAAGTCTACGCGGAATATCCCGGCAACAGCGGCAAGTATTGGGCGATCCCGCTCGAAGGCGACGCCATGGGCTGGTCCTACCGCAAAGACTGGTTCGAAGACCCGAAGGAAATGGAAGCGTTCAAGGCCAAGTACGGCTACGACCTCGGCGTGCCGAAGGATTTCAAGGCGCTGCGCGACATCGCCGAGTTCTTCTACCGTCCCGATCAGAAGAAATACGGCGTCGCCATCTACACCGACAATGTCCACGACGGGCTGGCAGGCGGCTTCGAAAGCTTGCTCTTCTCCTATGGCGGCGAGCTTGGCGACTATTCGACGTACAAGGTCGACGGCATCATCAACTCCGATAAGGCGATCGCCGCGCTCGAAGCCTACAAGGAACTCTACAAGTTCACGCCTCCGGGCTGGGCCAACGCCAATTTCATCGACGACAACCAGGCGATCACCGAAAACCTGGCCGCGATGAGCATGAACTTTTTCGCGTTCTTCCCATCACTGATCAACGAAGCGAGCAATCCCAACGCCAAGAACACCGGCTTTTTCGCCAACCCGGCAGGGCCGAACGGCGACCAGTTCGCCGCGCTTGGCGGGCAGGGCATCTCGATCGTCTCCTACTCAGCGAAGCAGGCAGAATCCCTGAAGTTCCTGGAATGGTTCATCAAGGATGAGACCCAGAAGAAATGGGCAGCGCTCGGCGGCTACACCTGCAGCGCAGCCGTACTGAAATCGGATGAGTTCCAGAACGCCACGCCCTACAACAAGGCCTTC
Organism: Mesorhizobium sp. M0018; assembly: GCF_040323955.1. NCBI lineage: Bacteria > Pseudomonadati > Pseudomonadota > Alphaproteobacteria > Hyphomicrobiales > Phyllobacteriaceae > Mesorhizobium > Mesorhizobium sp. M0018. Next base: position 4,882 of record NZ_JAMYVL010000008.1, read on the forward strand.
CACGAGACCATGTTCAAGGTGAAGGATTTCTGGGCGGTTCCCGAGAATGCCGAACTGCTGCTACAATTCAACCAGCGCGTCTATCCTTATGTGACCGGTGAATCCGGCACGGCCAAGGAAACGCTTGACGCGCTGGCAGCCGACTGGAACGCGACGTTCAAGAAATACGGCCGCCAGTAGGCCGTCTGGCCTTGGAAGGAAGCGTCCGGGCCTCTCGGCCATCGGACCCCGTGCAGCAGGCCATAGGGCCTCGCGATGGGCCATATAATTGGCTTCGATGACTTTCTGGTTGGCCGCCCGCCCGTTGGCGAACAACTCCTGAGTAGACGCCATTTGCCGCCCGGGCTTGGAACTTGACGTTCTCCCGCGCAGTCCCATCCAATTGCCGCCCGCGTGTGTAACGCGGCTACTTCACCAGGTCCCGAAATCACATGCGCGCAGCCGCCGTCTCTGCCTGATCTTTGGAACATATCAGTAGAAAATAGCTGTAACCATCTTTCATCTTGCCGCGTATGATCCGATCATCTGCCGTGCAAGTTTGAGGACATGCAATGAAGAAGGCCGCTGCTCTCGTCGTGCTTTCCCTCGTAGCCATGCTGCCCGCCGTGGCAGCCGCGCAGTCTTACGTGCCGGAGCTTGGGCCATCGCCGCCGCAGGATGCTGTGCAGCTGTATCCCGGCGGTGTCGAGAAGGCGCTGGCCGCGCTGCCGGACATCGTCAAGAAAGTCAAGGAAGCATCCGACGTTCCCGGCTTCGCCGTGGCGGTGGTGCATGGCGGCAAAATGATCTTTGACGAGGGCTATGGCCTTCGCGACAATCGGGACGACACTTCTAAGGTCAGCAGCACCACCATTTTCCAGGTCGCCTCGGTGTCGAAATCGATCTCGGCCACGGTGGCCGCGATCGCCATGACGAAGGACCACAGCTTCGACTGGGATACCCCGGTCGGCAAGGTCTGGGACGGCTTTCGCCTCAATCTCGACTATGTCTCGGGCAACGCCACCATCGGCGATTTCTTCGCCCATCGCTCGGGCCTGCCGATGGCGGCGGGCGACGAACTCGAGGATCTCGGCTTCCAGCGCAAGCAGATCGTCGGGAGCCTGTGGATGGTGCCGCTCGACCCCTTCCGCATCTCCTATCACTACGCCAATTTCGGCACGACGATCGGCGCTGAGGCAGTGGCCCACGCCGAGAAACAGCCTTGGGAGCTGCTGGCCAAGAGCCTGTTGTTCGATCCGCTCGGCATGCGCTCGAGCAGCTATCGGCACGAGGACTTCATTGCCGCCGGCAAGAACCGCGCCCTGCTGCATGCGCGCGTGGCGGAGAATGTGTTCGAGCCGCTCTATGACCGCGACCCCGACCAGCAGGCGCCGGCGGGCGGCGTCTCCTCCAGCGCCCAGGATCTTGCCAAGTGGATGATCCTGCTGCTTGGCGACGGCACCTATGGCGGCCAGCCCATGATCGACCCGAAGATCCTGCAGCCCGCCATCACACCGCAGAGCGTGACCTACCGCGGCGAGACGCCCGATACGCGGGCCAGCTCCTATGGCTATGGCTTCAATGTGGGGGTGAACGCCAATGGGCGCACCACCATGGGCCATTCCGGCGCCTTCCTGCTCGGCGCCGGCACCACCTTCCAGATCTTGCCCTCGGCCGATGTCGGCATCGTCGTGCTCACCAACGGCTCCCCCGTCGGCGCCGCCGAGGCGGTCGCCGCCAGCTTCATGGACATCGTGCAATATGGCCAGGTCACCCGCGACTGGTATCCCTACATCAAGCCGCGGTTCATGGGCTACTACAAGCCGGTGGGCGACCTCGCCGGCAAGGTCAAGCCGACGAACCCCGCCAAGGCGCGCAGTCCATCCTTCTACGAGGGCCAGTATACGAGCAACTATTTCGACACCGCCACCGTGCGGGCCGATGGCGACAAGCTGATGCTCGAACTCGGCCCCAAGCCCATGCAGTTCATGCTCGAGCACTGGGACGGCGACACCTACGCCCTCATGCCCCGCGGAGAAAACGCGCCGACCGGCTCGCTGTCATCGGTGAAGTTCGTTGGTTCCCCCGGCGGCATTCGCGCGCGGGTGATGACGGTGGACTATCTCAATGAGAACGGGTTGGGGCATTTTCAGAGGTAGGGGTGGGGCGTCGGGTGCTCCATACACCCTATGCCGTCGAAAAGGCGAACCGGCCGTCTGCAAGGTGATGCCTGAGATGGCGGATTTGTGACGGTTCGCTTCCGGGCGTGGAAATCAGGAAGCCGGCATTTGCTCGGGAGCTTCCGACAAGCCATGTCGGCTTTGGCCAGCCGCTGATCCGAAGCAGACCGACGGCTCCCGGCCCCAAACGGAACATTCTATTTCTCGCCGGATAGCACAACCAGGGTTGGGATTTTTCCCTAGGCATTAACGGCTGGCGGGGCTAGCGTAGAGCGACTGGGAGGTGGGCGATGACAGACGTCTCGATCCGCCGGGCGGATTTCATGATGGTCCTCGCTTATGCTTCGGACCTTGCCACGGGCCATTCTCGCGACTTCGCACTGAAATCCTGCGTGCTTGCGATGCGGATTGCCGATCTTGCGGGCGTTTCCGAGCAGGATCGGCGCAATGCCTACCACCAGTCTATGCTCCGCTATGTCGGTTGCAACGCGGACACGGACCTCCTGTCGGCCACCTTCGGCGACGAAATTGCGCTCCGCCAGGATCTTGTCGGTCTCGATATGGGCAACCGGGCGGAGCTGGGCAGGGTCTTCGTCCAGGCTTTCAAGCGGCTCTACTACGATCTTGAGCCCGACGCGCAGGCCAAGGCGATCGAGGCTGGGCTATCGCAGGCGATCGCCGTGGCCCGCCCGGTCCTGACCGCGCATTGCGAGGTCGCGCAACGGATCGGCGAGCGGCTGGGCCTGTCGGAGGAGATGCGACGCAATCTTGGACAAATCTACGAACGCTGGGACGGCAAGGGCCTGCCGCGCGGGCTGAGCGGCGAGGATGTCCTGCCAGCCGTGCGCCTGATCACATTGGCACAGGATGCCATTGCGCTCTGCGATGCCGTCGGTATCGAAGGGATGGCCGAAACCATCGCCAGTCGCGGCGATGGCCCATATGAAGCGGAACTGGCCCGGCTCGTCTCGGCCAACGCGCCGACGCTGATGGAGGGCATCGGCGCGACAGTCGACCGCGCGACCATTTTGGCGCTTGAGCCCGATCCGCCGGTGACGCTGGATGAGGAGGCTTGCGATGAGGCGTTCCTCGCCATCGCCGACATGATCGACATGCGCATGCCGTTTACGCAGGGCCATTCGAGGATGGTGTCGGAACTGGCCACGGGTGCGGGGAAACGGATCGGGCTGCCCGACCCTGACGTCCGCGCGCTGCGCTGGTCGGGCTGCATCCATGACATAGGCGAACTCGTGGTGCCGGTGGCGACCTGGATGCGCAACGGTCCGCTGTCGGTGCGCGAGCGCGACGCGGCGCAGTTGCACGCCTATTATGGCGAGCGGGCGCTGGCCTCGTTCGGCCGCGAGGGCGAGGCGATGGCCGCCCTCGTGCTTCGCCATCACGAACGCCTGGACGGTTCGGGCTATCACCGTAAGGTCCACGGCTCCGACCTGTCCCCGGCGGCAAGAATCCTGGCCGCCGCCGAAGCCTTCCAGACGTCGCGAGAGGAACGTCCGCACCGCAAGGCGTTGTCCAGCGAGGCGGCGGCCACGCAGTTGCGCGCCGCCGTTCGCGAGGGCTGTATCTGCCCCGATGCCGCCGAGGCCGTGCTGTCCTTCGCCGGACAGCCGTCGCGCCGGGCGCCGCCCCGGCCGCTGGCCGGAATGACGCCGCGTGAGATCGAGGTGCTGCGCCTGATCGCCGCCGGCCTTACCGCGAAGGAAGCGGCGCGCAAGCTGGATATCTCGCCCAAGACGGCGGACCACCATATCCAGAGCGTCTATGCCAAGATCGGCGTGACCACCCGCGCCGCCGCGGCACTCTACGCGGTCGAGCATGGCCTTGTCCGGCCGGGCGAGACGCAGGCATAGGGAATACACCCCATGTGCGCCCGCTCCGGGGCGCGCATCGTGATCCTGTCGACGGACCGATGGTGGCCGCGACCGACAGGAGGAAATCAGATGCTTCTCGCAACGACCAAGGTGGCGGACGTCGACCGCTTCATCCGCATCTTTTCGACCAAGGGCGCCGACAAGCGCCGGCTGCACGGCTCGAACGGCGCAACCGTCTTCCGCGACCCCAGCGAGCCCGACCGCGTCTGGGCGATCTTCGACTGGGACGCCGAGGGCTGGAAGAATTTCGTGTCGGATCCGGAGGTGCCCGCGATCCTGCAGGAAGCCGGCCACGTCGGCAAGCCGCAGGCGGCACTGCTGCTCGGCCACTACGAGGCCTGAGATCCCGCACTGCGCGCCGCCTGCCGTCCGTCGGCGGCGCCCCCCGACGAACCCCCAGATTTGGAGAAATCAAATGGATCCGAAACCCATCAAGATCGGCCTTGTCGCCGAACTCACCGGCCCCTTGTCCTTCATGGGCATCGCCAACGCAAACCTCACCACCATGCTCGTCGACGACATCAATGCCAAAGGCGGTTTGCTCGGCCGGCCGCTGGAGCTTGTCATCGAGGATGGCGAGACCAACGACAGCGCCGCCAAGGCAAGGACTGCGAAACTGATAGACGTCGACAAGGTCGATCTGGTCGTCGGCGGCATCTACAGCTCGACCCGCCAGGCCATCAAGAGCGAAGCGGTCGCACGCGGCAGGACGCTCTACATCTACACCGAGCAGTACGAGGGACAGGAAAACGATCCCCTGATCTTCTGTACGGGTCCAGTGCCCGCGCAGCAGGTCGAGCCGCTGATCCCTTGGTTCATGAAGAGCACCGGGGCGAAGAAGTTCTACCTGCCTTCTGCCGACTACATCTGGCCCCATCTGCTGAACAAGGCCGCGAGCCGGGTGGTGCGCGCCAATGGCGGCGAGGTCGTCGGCGAGGAGTATTTCCCGCTCGATACAGTCGATTTCCGGCGGACGGTCGAGCAGATCATGGCGAGCGGCACCGACGTGGTTTTCAACACCCTCGTCCCGCCGGGCTTGACTCCGTTCCTCGAAGAACTGCACAAGGCCGGTTTCGGCAAGCGGGGCGGCAAGATCATCTGCACCTACTTCGACGAGAACTTCTTCAATCTCGTGCCGTCCGAGCAGATCGAGGGCCTCTACAGCTGCCTCGACTACTATCGGGAACTCGAGGATCCGTTTGGCCGCGCGCTCTTGCGTCGCTACCAGGACCGTTTCCCCGGCAGCGCCATGTTGACCGCGGGCAGCGGCTGCACCGGCCACTACCGGGCGATCAAGATGTGGGAAGCGGCTGTCAATGAGGCCGGCACGGTCGAGCGTGATACGGTCATCCGGGCGCTCGATCACTCGCGGATCAGCGAGGGACCAGGTGGCCCGGCCGAAATGGTCCCCGGCCAGCACCATGTTCGCATGAACATGTACATCGCGCAGGCGCAGGGCGGTCGATTCCGGGTCGTCAAGAACCTGGGTCCGATCGATCCCAACGAGCGCGCGCTTAGCGACGAACTCCAACTCAGCAAAGCGGGCTGAGCCGGCCGCGTCGATGACTGTTCTTCCAGGTGGCAGGGCGGCTAGCAAGTTGCCCTGCCACCCAACCGGGCGATAGTGCATTCCAGTCGCACATACAGAGCAACTGAAGATCATCAGGCGCTATCTCCGGCGCTGGCGCGTTGCGGTCCGCGATACGCGTCGATCCGCTTTCTAATCTCGCCATCCCGAAAACGGACAGTCCGCAAACGGCCCCATTTCAGTCGTCGCGATCGCAGGCAGGGGCGTGAAATCGGCGTCGCATTGTGGGGCAGGGAAGGGCGCATTTCTTTCCCCCCATAACGCCCTCGGAGGCCTCTGCCGCGGCCTCAGAGCTGACATCTCGCGCGATATCGCTGGCAATAATATTTTCTGGCGAACGACAGTGAACCAAATGGAGGACGGATGCCCAAGGTCAAAGGTCAGAACGCTCTCAACAAGGAGCGCGCCAAAACAGAGAAGCTACTCAAAACTCAAAAAGTGGAATACACGGCCTTGAAGGAGACCGGGGTGGAATCCAAGCGACCCGACCTCCCAAACCTAAAGATCGAAAAGCGAGGGAAGTAGCGCGGCCACTCGCGTACTGCTCCCCCCGCAAAACTATGGAAGCAGTGCGATTGCGGCGGCTACGGCGTAGCAGTCGAGATAGCGTCACCGGCCATGGACTTTGGGCGACATCAGCTTGGACAATCACCAAGGTCGCTTTCCACGGGAAGGAAGAAGCGACGCCGTTCGCACGCGGTCAGTTCGCGTGGAACAGTTTGCTTCGCGAAATCGATGAGATCTTCGGGTGTCTGAAAAACCCGTATGAGGCGAACGTCTTCATCATAGGGCACGATCACGACCCTCGTTCCATCTGAATTGAAGGCCGCGCGTATCGGTGCCGGCCGCTTGTGCTCATCCTTCGAACTGGCAAGCACTGCCATCTCGCGTCCTGTCCGCGCGTCCCAGAGCCGGGCCGTGCCGTCCTGAGTTGAGGCTGTCAGGACATAGTGCCCGTTAGGACTGAATTGCGCACTGGTCGCTGCGCCGGTGTGCCCCCTGAGAACGACCCTTTCCTTTCTGTCCAGGACGCTCCAGATTCGTGCGGTGCCGTCGCGTGAGGCAGTCAGAAGCGACTGACCATCCGAGCTGAACTCGACTTCGGTGAGCTCATCGCGGTGACCACTCAGGATGGCGAGGGTGCTCCCGTCCTTGACTGTCCAGATCCGCGCGCTGTGGTCGAGCGAGGCCGTGGCGACCAGTTGCCCGTCCGGACTGAACGTTGCCCCGGTTATTCGACCCTCATGCCCGACCAGTTTCTTCAGTTCGGTCCCGTCCGTTTTCAACAGATGCGCGGCGTTGTCGCTGGTCGCGGCGAGGACGAGATCGCCGTCCGGGTCGAAAACAACCTGCGCACTTGTTTGGATAGTGGAGACCTCGGCGCCAGTCGCCGCATTCCACAACCGCGCGGTGCCGTCGGTCGAACTCGCCTCCAGGAGGTCTCCTTTCGGACTGAACTGAATTTGAAACAGCCCGCCTGGAAATTTGAGCCGTGCGATCTCGCTCCTGCTCGCGACGTCCAAGATGAGGACTCGGCCCGCGAGGGATGCAGTTGCAATGCGACTTCCATCGGGGCTGAACATTGCGTTCTGGACGATTTCGTGCGTATCGAGGTCGGCCAGCTTGCGACCGGTTACCACATCCCAAAGGTGCACAGCGCTGTCCCCGCCTCCAGTCAGAAGATGCATATTGTCGGGACTGAACACCGCGAAGGTGGGACGATTTGCGTTGGACAGGGTAGTCGTCAGAATTCCGTCGACGTCCCAGAGGCGAGCGGTGCCATCATGTGAAGCCGTGAGAAGAATATTGCTACCGACTGGGTCGAACTCAAGGTGCTCGATCAAGGCACGATGGCCAGCGATGGTGGCGAACAGCGACGCTCGACCGACGTCCCAAATGCGTAACGGACCGTTTATGGAAGCGGTGGCCAGGAGGCGATCGTCGGGGCTGAAAGCGCTGTTCATTTCCTGATCACGGTCGTCCCCGGCGTCACTCTGTTTCAAGTTCGGGGACTCTTGGCCGAGCACGTCAATTAGCCCTCCAGAGTTTCCGTCCCAGAGACGCGCGCTACCATCGAGTGATACCGTTGCAATTCGGCGGCCGTCGTGACTGAACGTTGCGCCTTGTAATTGGGTGTCGCTCTTGTGGCCAAGGAGCCTTGCGATTTCGGTTCCGTTCGATGGGTCCCAAAGCGCGGGGACACTGTCAAATGAAACTGTGTACCACGTGCCTACCAACAGCCGACTTCCATCCGGGCTGAATGTGAGCTTGGATGCAAAGCTGCCAATAAAACATTGATGGATCAGCGCGCCATCTTTCGCATTCCAGATGAAAACGGTCTGTCCTTCTGAGGTCGCAAAGCTGCGACCATCCGGGCTGAAGCCAGCCAATCCGTCTCCACGGCTGTCTACGCTCAGGATCTTCGTTCCAGTTCGCGGGTCCCAAAGCGAAGCCTGATTGTTTCCGGCCGCGGTCAGCACGCGCTCGCCGCTAGGGCCAAAGGCTGCTGTAGGAAAGGAGCCGCCTACCGGCTGAAGAACAAAAAGCTGCGCTCCAGAGTCGGCATCCCAGATGCGCGCGGTCCCGTCCCTTGCCGCTGTAATGACCCGGCGTCCGTCCGGACTGAATCCGGCTCTCTCCACAGGTCCCTCGTGGCCCTTCAGGATTGCAATCTCTTTACCATTCGCGACATCCCAAATGCGCGCGGTCTTATCGTAGGATGCAGTGACGATGCGATCGCCGGTTCGATTGAAGGCTGCCTGCGTCACTCCGGCGTCGTGTTTGAACACCGCCGTTTGGCGGTGTGCCAACAGAGCGTTGAAAAGTGCGGCCTCTGCTTCAAAGAGATTTGGCCGCGCGGCTCCCGATCCGCTCTTCGGCAGCGCCTCCAGCGCCAACAGGATCGCGGCCTCCGTATCGCCGCTCGCCGCGATCTGCTGCGAAAGAAACGAAAGCGAAAGAGACTGATTGCGCAGCGCCTGATCGCGCGCCTCAAGGGCCCCCTTTTTGGCGGCCATCGCCAACTCGGCTTGCCGTGTTGCTGCCTGTTGTGCTCTGAACCCGAAGAACGCGCCTGCGCTGGCCATAAGGGCCAGCGCCGTGGCGACGATGGCCGCATAGCGCGTGCGTCGCGCGAGCCGGCTCGCAGCCGCGGCCGCAAGGCTGCGGCGCTCGGCCTCGCGCTCCAGGCGCTCGCGCTTTGCTGCTTCAGCCGCCTCGATGAGTGCCCGCTCTGCCTGCCTGTCCTTCTCGTCTCTATCCGCCTCAGCACGCGAAGACGTCTCAATGTAGTCGACGATCTGATCGTCGACTTCTACCCGTCTCGACTGCAGCAATTCCTCGCCCTCGGCGAGCCGCTTGCCGGACGGCAGGAGAAGCTCCCGGTTCCGGTTGTCGGCATGCCAGCGGTTGGCGTCAGCCGCGACCCGAGCGCGGGTCTCGAGGAAGCTCCGGTTCGCATTGACAATGTCGCTAGCGCGCGGCCAGCGGCTCAACAAAGCTTCGTGTGCCACGCGCACGTAGACGTGGCCTGCGGCATCCTCATCACTGACGAGAAGGCGAGCGGCGACCAAGGCCTCAACGAGAGCCAATCGTTGAGGCGTGCCCGTGACTTCCGCGCGCAAGGCCGGACGCGCCGCAACTGCCTCATCGCTTGGGCGCACCGTGGTGAGGGCACGCAATACGACTGGTAGCTCCTCCTGGATGTCCGGCGGGAGAGCGTCTACGACTTCGTCAGCGCGGCGCGCGATCGCCCCTTCCAAGCCGCCAAGTGCCTGATACGCAGCAAAGGTGAGGATCCGGCGCTCTCGCCCCGCATCGTACAGAGCGTCGAGCACAAATTCGAGAAGCGGCAAAGATCTAGGATCAGCAGCTGCTGCCTCCTGCAGGACATCATCCAGCCGGCCCCGTTCGGCTGTCTCCTCGTAGCGCAGCCTGGCGGTGCGTGCCGGCTCGCGGATGATCTGGGCGATCTCAGCGCCGGTCGGCGGCAGGAGTTCATAGCTGCCGAGGCCATCCTTGAGTGCCCAGAAACCGGGGACCTCGCCGCAACGATGAAAGAAATCCGATCGGATCGTCGCGATCACCCAGACCAGTCCGCTGCTGGCGAGTGCCGCGAGGAGCCGTACTAGCACTTCGCGCGATGCCGGCTCCGTCGTGAACAGCTCCTCCATCTGATCGATCGCCACTACCAATCGCACTTGTGAGGAGGCTGAACCTGCGGCGGCCGCCGCTTTGGCGTGAGCCTGGCGGACGAGCGCCAGAGCTCGATCAGGCGAACTCCGACAGAGTTGAGCCAGCGCTGCCGGTTCGCAAGCCAGCTCCGGCAGGGCGCCTTCGCGAAGCAGCCCAGCGGCCAGCGAGGCGACCGCATCAGGGGCGTCGGAAGGGCGGATTAGGCAGCGGCGCCAAAACTTGATGCCAGCCGCTGCACCGGTTCGAGTGATGGAAGGCAGCAGCCCTGCTCGAAGGAGAGAAGACTTGCCGGAACCGCTCATACCATAGATGAGCAGGAATGCCTTGCCGTTGGCGGCCTGCTGCTCCAGGCGTTCGATGCAGGCAGCAGTCGCCCGAGCTCGGCCAAAGAAGAGGTCGGCGTTTTCGAACTCGAAGGGGTTGAGACCTCGAAAAGGCGACGTGACCTGCTCCTCTGAAGCGAGAGGCACGCGGTACGCGTGCACAGGCCGGGCGATGTTCTTCAACCTTTGTTCGCCAAGATCGACGAATTCGAGCGAGAGCCGATCGCGGGCCTGCGTGTAGACCGCTTCCGAAATGCATATTCCACCTGGAGGTGACAGCGCCTCCAGACGGGCGGCGACGTTCACACCGTCGCCCATGAGATTGTCGCCCTCTACGACAACATCGCCGAGATTGATGCCGATGCGAAAGCGCAGGCGGCTCGACTCGGGCAGCTCAGCATTTTGTCTGCCGACTTGGAACTGGATTTCAGTGGCGCATCGAAGCGCCTCGACGGGGCTTGCGAACTCGGCGATGACGCTGTCCCCAGCGCTCCCGAACACCCGTCCCTGATGTTCCTCTATCAGTCGGTCAATGATCTGACGATGCGTCCGCAGGGTGGCAAGTGTCCCTTCCTCGTCTCTGCCAATCAGCCGGCTGTAGCCAACTGCGTCGGCAGCAAGGATGGTAGCCATTCTACGGTGAACGCGATCCAGGTCATACCTCCCGCCATCTCGGAGCATCCTAACGGAAATGGCGCCCTGTGGGGAGAGGCACCGAATTGGCCTCAAGCGAGCTCTGGCTTACCCAGCGTAGGCGGCAACCTGTCGTCGATTGTCAAACTTGCGCGACAATCCCTCAGACCACAGGACGGCCGCGAACTCCGGACCTATTCCCTTGAGGCTGAGCAGCAGGGCCGGTGTTGGCTCATCTGCCGCGAGCAAGGCGTCGCGTGCCTCTTCAACATCCTTGATCTGCTGGATCAGCAACTCGATGCGATCAAGCTCGCGGCTGATCTGCGCCATGAGCGCTGGCGGCAGTGGACGCCCATCTCCGGTAATGAGCGCGTCGAGGCATCTGCGTCGATCGCCTTTCAACGGTTCGTATCCGGACACACCTTGGCTGAACAAAAGGCCCTTTATCCTGTTGACGTGCCTGATCCGCTCGTTCGTCAGCGCCTTCCGCTCCCGCACCAACCGGCGACGGTCTTCCTCCTCCGGCGTTGGCACTCGCAACATCGCGCAAACCCGAGGCTCGCCGCGGTTGTAGGCCAACAACGCTCGAACCAGTGCTTCCCCATCAATCCTGTCGGTCTTGGCCCGCCGGCGGCGACGCGATGTGGCAATGGATGCCGGGTCCACGACATAACTCTCGATGCCTTCGCGTTCGAGGACCCGATGTATCCAGAATCGATCCAGACCAGCTTCCTGGATTGATATGACCCGGAAACGCCGCCCTGTCCGCACTTCCGCCTTTCGTTGCAGCTCTGCGAAATGATCGAGCAAACCCGGAATGTCGCCCCCCGGCACGAGGTGTCTCGACATTCTCTCGCCCCCACCTGGCGAAAGCGAAGTCACGAGCCATTTTGAACGAGACAGTTCTAACGAGACAAATATTGCGGCAAGATCGACGCGGATAGCGGCCGGGGCTTTGGTGGTGTTGGCTTGCATGCTGACCTCCAGGTGATGTTTGGCGACTTCACTCTGTCGCCTTCCATCCCCATAGGATCTTCAGCAATTGTCGGCCGTAGGGGCAAGCTTTGCCGTCGCCCGAAAGTCTGACGTCGGCGAATACGCTGTAGGTCGCGGTTGCACCATGAGCCGACATTCCGTCGAACATCACCTTTTCGGAATTCAAGGCGAACGCCCGTAGCCGATTTTGTAACGTACCTCATCGGAGAAACGGGTGTTGGCTGCTAAGTGTGTATGGTCTTGCCATTGGGCTTTCCTTATAATTCTGCCCAGTGGAACAGGTTCAACATCTCGAACGGAAGCTGGTCGCTATCCTCGCCGCCGACGTGGTGGGGTACAGCCGGCTGATGGGGCTGGACGAGACGGGCACACTCTCGCGGCTCAAGGCGCTCCGGCGCGAATTCATCGAACCCGCGATCGAGGGCTACCATGGCCGCATCGTCAAGCTCATGGGCGACGGCGCTTTGGTCGCGTTCGAGAGCGTCGTCGATGCCGTAGCATGCGCCGTTGAGATCCAACGGGTCACCGCGCAGCAGAACCTCGGTCTTCCCGAAGATACCCGGATCGTGTTCCGCATCGGGATCAACCTTGGTGACGTGATCCCCGACAAGGACGACTTCTACGGCGACGGCGTCAACATCGCGGCCCGGCTGGAAGGGCTGAGCGATCCTGGCGGCATCGTCATCTCGGGAACGGCCTACGATCAGGCTCACAACAAGCTCGGCCTGACCTTCAAGTCACTCGGCGAACAGCGTCTCAAGAACATTCCAGAGCGGGTCCGCGCCTATCGGGTTCTGCTGGAACAGACCGCAGGAGCCAATAAGTCGCGCTCTCGGCGATGGCCTGTGATCGGCGCCACGGTGCTCGTTCTGGCTCTGATAGCGGGGATTGCGGTGATTCTCTGGCCGCAAGCGATTGCCCTGCTGCCCGGTCACGGTTCCACCCCGGTCGGTTCGTCGGTCGGCAAGCCCTCCATCGCCGTGCTACCGTTTACCGATCTTAGCGAGAAGGCAGGCCAGGATTATTTTGCGGAAGGGCTCGCAGACGATCTCATCACCGATCTCTCGAAGATCTCGGGGCTCCTCGTCATCGCACGCAACTCCGCGTTCTCCTTCAAGGATCGATCCCTCGACGTCGACGAGATCGCGGCGCAGTTGAACGTCCGTTACGTGGTCGAGGGCAGCGTCCGGCGGGAGGAAGATCTAGTCCGCATCAATGTCCAGCTCATCGATGCCCAAACGGGGAGCAACATCTGGGCCGAGCGATACGACCGCGACTACTCCAGGATATTTGCACTTCAAGACGAAGTGATCGGGCGTATCGTTGAGGCACTTTCGGTGCGTCTGACGGAAGGCGAACGCGCGCAGATTGCTCGCCTCCCCACGCGAAGCCTGGAGGCATACGATTTCTACACCCGAGCCGAGCAGAAGGTTTATGTGGTCGACAACAGGTCTCTCGGAGAGACCCTGTCCCTGTATCAAAAGGCGATCAAGCTCGATCCTACGTTTGCAGATGCTTACTCGGGCTATGCCCGCGCCACGGTGGACGTGCTCGGCTTCGACTACCAGGTGCTCATGCTCAGCGCCGTCGCTCGCCAGCGCTCCTACGAAGCGGCAGGGCGGGCGCTGGAGCTCAATCCGCAATCTGCGCGCGCCTATGCCGTGCTCGGCATCCTGCAGATGCTGGACGGCGAATGGGACCAGGCGATCGCGTCGGTCCAGAAAGCCGTCGCGCTGGACCCGAACGGCGCGGAGGCGGAGCTCAATCGGGCGATCGTGCTGACCTACGCAGGACAGAACCTGGAGGCGCTGGCAGCGATGGAACGCGTGTTGCGGCTCGATCCCAAGCCGCGCGCTCAGGTCTTCGACTATTACGGCTTCGTGCTCTACATGAACCATCAGTACGAGAAGGCTTTGCAGGCGCTGAGCAAGGTCCAGCCGGGAGAGCGCAGCGACCTTGGTCTCGAAACGCTGGCCATGGCAAATGCGCGGCTTGGCCGCATGGCCGAGGCGCACGATGCGGCTGCATCAATCCTGAAAGAGATACCCGAACAGAACCTGGCTGGTTATCGTGTCGTTTACGCCCACCATCGGCGGCAAGAGGACCTCGATCACCGGCTGGGCGCCCTTCGCGCCGCGGGGATTCCCGAGCGGAGCTTCGATTTTCGCGGGCGGGAGGAGGACCGCCTGGGCGCCGCCGCGATCCGAGCCCTAACGGGCGATCGGACATGGGTAGGACATCAACACAATGGCGCAGCCTTCGTCATGGAGCTGAGCGCAAATGGAGATGTCGCACTGAGCTCGCAAAGCAGCATCATCACCGGCACGTCCAGCGTGGATGGCGACCTCTTCTGCACGCAATCCACCGCGACCTTGCTCGGCCGCAAGTTCTGCGCCCCGGTCTATCGCAATCCCCAAGGGAGCAGCGATACGCAGGACGAGTACGCTTGGCCGGACTCCGTCACAGTCTGGTATTTCTCGGTGTCTCCGTGACGGGCGCCATTCAACTTGCGGGCTCACGACATCGCGCCGGAGCTAGTTGGCCGCCGCTCTAGCCTCGAATTCCTTCGCCTCCACTGCGGGCCATTCGGCTTCCCCTTTCGCAATGACAGGCGCCGGGTTGGCATCGAAGTCTTCCTCCAGGCCCTCCTTTCCGGAGAACAGGAAGAGCTTGCCATTGACGATGCGGAAGGCTTCCGGGTCAAGGTTCGCGGATGCCTCCTTAACTGACATTCCCCCGGTGCAGAAGCCGCCGAACTGAGGGGCATAGCGCACCGGCTCGGAAACAAAGGCATCCCGGTGTTGGACGCTGGCGAAGTACCACGTTGCTCCGAGCCACTTCCTCGAGATCTTGGGCGAACCCATCGTCGCGCGACCGTCGGTGAAATATGCTACCGGATCATAACCCAGGATGGCGACATTGCCGAAGTATCCGGTGTTCACTCCGTCGCCGGCGTGGGATCCACCGGTGCCGAAGAGGAGGAGGGAGGCGGCGGCTACTCCCGCGCAAAGCAAACTGTCAAACGTTCTGGAACGGTTCTCTGTCATGTTCTCCTCCAGTAGCCTTTCTCGATGTCAGTTGCCGAGGGCGATGCACACCTTGTACGACGACCCCATCGTTTCCTTGGGTTGGCATTTTGCGCCGTGCTTCTTGAGCAAAACCATCACGTCGGTGCTCTGATAGAATGTCGCGCGGCTGAGAGGCGTGTACCCGTATTCCTGGATTGCCTCGACCTGTGCGCCGTGCGAGATCAACAGCTCCGCGATGGCCGTCTGGTTCTCTTCTGCTGCCACATGCAGCGGCGTGATCTTGTGCGTGCTCAACGCGTCGACCTCGGCCCCGTGGTCGAGCAGCAATTTTGCGATGTCCAGGCTTCCTGAGTAGGCTGCCGCATGTAGCGCGGTGAAGCCGCGATCGTTGCGGGCTTCGATGTCCGCCTTGGCCCCGATCAACGCAATGGCGACCTCGGTCTTGCCGGCAAGCGCCGCATCGATCAGCGGGGTCTGACGGCTCTCGTCGCGATCGTTCACATTGGCGCCTTGTGCCAGGAGTTCGGCAACCTTTCCGGCGTCGCCCTCCCGAGCAGCGTCGTTGAGCGGCCCGGCCGTCACCGCACCGACGGCAAACCAAGAAATGAAAGCAACGACCACAGCCCGACTGACAAGCCGAAGCCAACCGGTTTCGAAAAGCCTGACCCGGATCGGGAAGGCCCTCGCCAGCAACAATCGCCTGTAGACCGTCATCGTCTAACCCTCCGGGCGCGCTCGCCCGCGGATGGACGTATATGAGATCAGTCTAATACATTTGGCGCAGCGGAGCCATAGGGTGTCCGGCTTATACGCGAGTCGAAGTCGCGCGAGGCGCCCTGTGTCACCCCCGGCAGCGGGCTATCCGGGCACCAGCACCACGACCGCTAGAATGGCCATCAGCAGGCAGGCGGCCATGCCGATCATATCGTGCTGCCGGAAGCGCCAGACGGCGTGGCGAGCATTAGGACGCCGATCACGGCGATTTAGAGTGGAACGAGGTTCATCCTTTAAAAGGGCAGCCCACCAGCCTTGCGCTTGTGCGTAGGCGCGAAGTTTAGTGTCAGCTTCTTGATGGGCGCGCTGGCAGTGTCGCTTGGGGAGAACCCTGTGTTTCCGTAGAAAAAGGCGATGTCGAATTGACCGTCCTTCGC
The DNA here is from genome assembly GCF_040323955.1 of Mesorhizobium sp. M0018. Classification (NCBI taxonomy): domain Bacteria; kingdom Pseudomonadati; phylum Pseudomonadota; class Alphaproteobacteria; order Hyphomicrobiales; family Phyllobacteriaceae; genus Mesorhizobium; species Mesorhizobium sp. M0018. The sequence goes on from NZ_JAMYVL010000008.1 coordinate 20,844, forward strand.
GAAAAGGGGGCCGAATGTCTGGAATGGGTCAAACCCGGGGGCCGCCACCCAGGCAATGTCCGCTTATGCGCCTGTAGTTACCCAAAGTGGACCGACGGCTTTCGGCCCCGAAACGGTCATTCCGGATGACAGGTTGCGTGAAGCAGTCCGCGCAGTGCAGGGTGGCGCAAGAAGGATGGTTCAGTCGAAGAAGCCTGCATCCTCGTCCCGGAGATACTTCCTGGCTGCTTCGGCGTCGATATCGAGGCCCAGCCCCGGCGCTTCCAGCAAGTCCACCATGCTGTCCTTCACGATCTGCGACGGCAGGCCGATTACGAGGTCCTCCCACCAGGGGTCGGAGGCGCTCGGGTATTCGAACGCGATGTAGTTGGCGGGCAGGGTGGCGCAGACATTGATCAGCGCGCCGAGGCCGAGAAGGCCGTTCGCGGTGCCGTGCGGTGCCATCAGGATCGAGTGCATACAGGCGTGCTCGGCGACCCATTTGAGCTCGGCAATGCCGCCAATATCGGCCGGATCGGGGCCGATGACGCGCACCGCCTGCGTTTCGATCAGCTCCTTGAAATTGTGCCGCAGGTAGATCTGCTCGCCGGTATGGATTGGCGTCGAGGTGGAGGTGGTCAACTCCCGATACGCCTGCGGATTGACCCACGGCACATAGTCGCCGGTCAGCATATCCTCGAGCCACATCAAATTGTACTTCTCGACCGCGCGAGCGAACTTGATCGCATCGGGCAGCATCCAGCCCGGGCCGCAGTCGAGCGCCAGGCTGACCTTGTCGCCCAGCACTTCCTTCATCGCGATCACGCAGTCGAGCATGTGGTTGAAACCGCGCTCGCTGATGACGCCCTGATCCATGGCACCGTGATAGCCAGCCTTCTTCTGCGTCACGCCGTAATGGAAGCCCTCGACGGTGTCCTTCATGTTGGAGTGGAACGAGATCCCCTGCTTGATCATGAAGAAATTCTGCGGCTGCTCCATCATCCATTTCACGTCAGCGGCGTAATCCTCCGGCCGGTCCCCCGTTCGCTTCTGGCGGATCGAGCCGTTATAGACGCGCACCTTGTCGCGCACCTTGCCGCCGAGCAGTTTGTAGGCCGGCACGCCTGCGGCCTTGCCGGCTATGTCCCACAGCGCATGCTCGATAGCGCTTACCGCCGCGCCATAGGGCTTGAAAGAGCCGCGTTGGCGGATCTTCAGCATCACCCGCTCGACGTCGGTAGGGTCCTCGCCGATCAGCGCCTCACGGAAATGCAGCACCCAAGGCTTGAGATAGGTCTTGGTGAACTCGACTTCGCCAAGGCCATAGAGGCCCTCGTCGGTAACGATGCGGACTATTGGGTGTCTGCCGATGACGGCGCAGCGGAGATCAGTGATCTTCATCTTCGGTTCTTTTCGCCTCAGCTCCAGATACGGTCCCAGGAATACTCGTTATCCCAGTGATCCGTGGGCTGCCAGATGCCGGTGACACCCGGCTGCAGATGCTGCGAGATCACCTCGTCGACGACGTTGTCAATCCCCAGGCCAGGTTTGTCCGGAACAGTGATAAAGCCGTCCTTCACGAGCGGCTTGGGAACGCCGGTGACGATATCGTCCCACCAGTCGACATCGGCAGAGTGGTATTCGAGCGCCATGAAGTTTTCGGTCGCGGTCGCGACATGTGCCGCGGCCATTGCGGCGATTGGACTTTCGGCCATATGGATGGCCATTGCGACGCCGTGGTCCTGGGCCATGTTGCCGATCTTCTTGGTCTCGAGGATGCCCCCGCTGGTGAGCAGGTCCGGGTGGATAATGGAGAGGCCGCCGCTCTTGAGCAGAGGCTCGAAGCCTTCCTTAAGGTAGATGTCCTCGCCGGTGCAGATCGGCACCGTAGTGGCGGCCTGCAGTTGCCGGAACTGCTCGGTGTACTGCCATGGGATCACATCCTCGAGCCAGGCCGGCACGTATTTTTCAATCCGCCTGGCGAGCCGAATGCCGTTCTGCAGCGAGATGTGGCCGACATGGTCAATGGCGAGCGGAATATCCATACCGATAACATCGCGAACCTCGGCAATGTACTGTTCAAGCAGGTCGAGGCCCTTGTCGGAAAAGTGGAGGCCGGTAAACGGATGGGGAACGTTATGCAAATCGTAAGCGGCATTGCGGGCGCGGCGCTCCTCCATGGTCTTGACCGGGCCGCGGCCGGGATGGATGCGGTACCCTTCAAGTGAGCCGGCAGGGGAGACGACCGCACCGGGTACATCCGCGATCTGCATCAGCCCCAGATCCATCTTGAGGAAGGTGAAGCCGAGCGCCATGCGCTGCTTGAGGCGCTTGCCGGTCTCGGTGCCGCTCGGCACGGTAGCGTCGGTGTCGCAATAGACGCGCACCTTCTCCCGAAACCGGCCGCCGAGCATCTGGTAGATGGGAACGCCATAGGCCTTGCCGGCGAGATCCCACAACGCGATCTCGACCGCCGAGACGCCGCCGCCTTGCCGGCCGTGGCCACCGAACTGCTTGATCCGGCGAAACAGGCGGTCGATGTCGCAAGGGTTCTCGCCAAGCAGCCGGCTCTTCAGCATCAGCGCGTAGGTGGCACTGGCGCCGTCGCGCACCTCGCCAAGCCCGACGATGCCCTGGTTGGTGTAAATCTTGAGCAGGGTCGAGGTGAACGGCGCGCCGACGATTTCGGCTACCCGCATGTCGGTGATGCGAAGCTGGGATGGCTTGGAGTTCGCGTTTACCCGATTGAGCGCTTCGTCGGCGCCACCTGTCTTTGCCATGACTTATCCTCGTTTTCGGCTTGTCGTCTCGCACCCGGGGCCGGCATAGAGTGTTGCTAGCCCAGCTCAATCTCGTGGGCCTGCAGGTAGTCGCGGTCCATCTCAATACCGAGACCAGGCTTCGACGACAGCTTGAGGCTGCCGTTCGAAATGTCGAGTGGTCTGTCGATCAGGTGATCGTATTTGCCCAGTTTCCATTCCGATGTTTCGAGTTTGTAGAAGTTGGGAACGGTCATCATCACCTGCGCTCCCGCAACCACGTTGATCGGTCCCGCGGCGTCATGTGGCGAGACCGGCACGTAGTAGGCTTCGCACAGCGCAGAAATCTTCTTGAGTTCGGTAATGCCGCCGGTCCAGGTAACGTCGGGCATGATGTAGTCGGCGAGCCTGTTCTCGAGTACCGGCACGAAATCCCACTTCGTGTGGCCGCGCTCGCCCCACGAGATGGCGGTATTGACCTTCTCACGTATCTGCTTGAGGGCGTTAAGGCTCTCGGGCGGGCAGGGCTCCTCAAACCAGTCGATCTGGCCGGACTCCTCGAGGCTCCGACAGAGGCGAATGGCGGTGGGGACATCGAAGCGGCCGTGCGCATCGATGAGAATGTCGACATCGGGTCCTGCCGTTTCGCGGATCAGAGCCGTGAGTTCGGCGGCCTCGCGCTCGTCCTTGCGGGTCATGCCGCCATCGAGGTAGCCGTCTCGCTGTTCGCGGGGCAGGCCATCGGCGCTGCGGCCCTGGTGGGGGTAGGGATCGAACTTGAGCGCAGTGTGTCCGGACTCGACAATGTCAAGAATTTCGCGGACCACAGCCTCCTTGCTGGTGAATTTGGCCTGGTTGGGATGGGTGTAGAGCGCGATTTCATCGCGTACCGGCCCGCCAAGCAGCTCGTAAATCGGCTTGCCGAGGACTTTGCCCCGGATGTCCCAGAGGGCAATATCGATGGCGCTCACGCATTCGACGGCGGCGCCGCGGCTTCCCATGTAGGTGAAGCTGCGGAAGATCTTGTGCCAGAGATGCTCGATACGCGCGGGATCCTCGCCTGTCACGGCGACGCCGATCTGCCGCAGGATCGTGCAGAGAGCGCGGTTGGCGAGCCTTGTCGTGGTGGTGATCTCTCCCCATCCACTCACTCCCTCGTCGGTCGTCACTTCGACGAACAGGAACTCTCCCCAGTAGGAAGCATCGGACTTGATCAGCCACGGCCGAATGCTCGTGATTTTCATCTTAACTACCTTTGCCTGGAAATGGTCAGCTAACGATGTTCTGGACTGGACATTCTATCCGGCCCGAGCGGCGTTGCGCGCTCGCATCTGTTCGAGAATATGCCGGCCCGAACCCTCGACATGGCGGGAAACGAGTTCGGCCGCCTTGTCGGCCTCTCCCGCCTTCACAAGCGCGATGAGTTCGCGGTGCTCGCGCATGATCGCGGCACGTCGCGCCAGCGTGAAATTGAAACGACGGCTCACGGCTCGCAGCACTTCGCGATGCTTCCACCAAAGCTCGGCTGCGTGGCGGTTGTAGTGCCGCTGGTACATCACGGTGTGGAAAGCGGTATCCAGCTCACTATGCCTGAATGTGTCGGCGAAATTGTTCTCTTCGATCAGGCCTTGGAGACGTTCGAGTTCGGCGATGTCCTCGCCGGTAGCCATATTCACAAACCATCGTGTCAGGGCTGGCTCGATCAGAACACCGATCTCGTAGATATCCCGGACAAAATCCTGATCAATGGGTCGCACGCGCGCCCCGCGGTTGGCGATAAAGGTGACAAACCCTTCGCCGCGCAACAACTGTAGGGCCTCGCGCACAGGATTGGTCGAAGTGCCGTGACGCCGGGCGAGATCGGTGACGACAAGCCGTTCGTTGGCAGCGAGCCGTCCCTCGATGATATCTTCCCTGATCAATTCATAAAGCGAGGCGCCCTCGCTGGAGGCCCCGATGGGATCGGTCCCCACCGGTGGCATCGCTTTGAAATCGCTTGTTTCGGCCAAGGCCGGGCTCCCCAATTTAATACATACCTTGCCCGATATCACACACGGCTTTCGCAAACAATGTACGATCCAGCGCGTTGACAGGCAATTCACGATCTGAAAACGTACCAAGCGATCGAGAGGATACACTGAGCTGGCAGAAGCATCCTCGCGATCGAAACGAGCAAGGACCGCTTTAGGGCGGCATGGGAGAACCAGGGAGGATACCTATGACGAGAATTGCGCTCGGCAGTGCCATCCTGCGCGGCACTGTCGCCACTGCTTTGATGGCATCCCTGACGTCTACATCGGCGCTGGGTGCACCGCCGGTCGACCTGAGCAAGTGGTCGCCGGAATATGTGCGCTCGATTGCGGGCACACAGGATTTTGACACGGCGGCCGATTGCGCCAAGGTCACCCCGCTCGACTACAAGGGGCGACTGACTTTCTGGTATCAGGGCGTGTTCGAGGGCGACCCGGACCTCCTGCGCCAGTACTACAAGGATTTCTTCGAGACCTTCCGCAAAACCTATCCGAACATCCAGCTCGAGGAACAAGCCCTCACCTATAACGACCTTCTCGACAAGTTCCGCACCGCGCTCCTGGGCAATGCCGCGCCTATGGCGGTCCGCCTGCAAATCCTGGGCGGTACCGAGTTCGCCTCAAAGGGCTATCTGCAGCCGCTCAAGCCAGAGGATGTGGGGTATTCGACCGAGGATTTCTGGCCCGGCGCCATGAAGGCAGTGACCTGGGAGGGCGTGACCTACGGCATTCCGACCAACAACGAGACGATGGCGTTCATCTGGAACGCCGACATCTTCAAGCGTGCCGGCCTCGATCCGGACAAGCCGCCGGCAACGTGGGACGACGTGGTCAAGTATTCCAAGCAGATCCACGACAAGCTCGGCATTGCCGGATATGGTCTCGTGGCTCGCAAGAATGCCGGCAATACGCCGTACCGCTTCATGCCACAGCTGTGGGCATATGGCGGAGGCGTCTTCGACGAAGCGACGCCGAACCCGACCTATGAGCAGGTCCAGCTCGATAGCCCGCAAAGCAAGGCAGCGCTGCAAGCCTCCTACGACATGTATGTTCGCGACAAGTCGGTTCCGGTTTCGGCACTCACCAATCAGCAGGCCGATAATCAGCCCCTGTTCGTCGCTGGCCAGCTCGGCATGATGATCTCGCACCCGTCGGATTACAACGTCATGCTCGACCTGCAGAAAAAGGCGACGGGCACCGACAAGGACAAGGCGCAGACGGTCATCGACAACATGCGCTACGGCCTGATCCCGACTGGTCCCGACGGCAAGCGCGCCGTCGTGTTCGGCGGCTCGAACATTCACATCCTGAAACCCGAATATGTCGAGGGCGGCAAGGTAGACGAGCCGGCCGCGAAAGCTATCATCTGCATGTGGACGAGCCCTGAATGGTCGCTGAAGATGGCCTACGCCGGATCAAACCCTGGCAACCTCAACGGCTTCAAGACCAAATGGATGAAGGAACGTCTGGACAACATCAAGTTCCTCGACGTCACCACCTCGATGCTGCCATACGGCATCCCGTTCCCAGCTCTGCCGCAGGCCCCCGAGATCATGAACATCATCATCCCGGACATGCTGCAGAATGCCCTGACCGGAGCGATGACCGTCGACGAGGCAGCGGACGACGCGGCCAAGAAGGTAAAAGACCTGATGGGCGGACTCTAGTCCAAGCCACACCTACGACCTGGACCGGCTGCGCCGCTGGCGCAGCCGCAGCGTTCCGAAGAAAAAGGGCACGCCACAAGTGACGATCGTGACCGGCAAGGCCGAGGCTCGCCGAAGATTGCAACCCGGTTGGTCCGGCGCGCTGCGGAAGGTCTGGGAGCATCGCGCGGACTACGCGTACGTGCTCCCAGCGATCGCCGTGATGCTCATCGTCATCGCCTATCCGATCTACTACACGGTCGAGCTGTCGTTCTTTAAGACACCGCCTGGCCTGCAACTCCGCGACAAGACCTTCATCGGCTTCGACAACTACACGACCATCCTCACCAGTCAGGTGTTCTGGAAAGTCACCTGGAACACACTGATCTGGACTCTGGGGTCAACTTTCATCTCCTTTGTCCTGGGGTTTGCCACAGCGCTGGCGCTCCACCGCGACTTCATCGGCCGTGGTGTCCTGCGCGCCGTCCTGATCATCCCTTGGGTCATCAGCGCCGTCGCCGCCTCCTACATCTGGAAGTGGATCTACCATTCGGACTTCGGGATCATCGGCGCGGTGCTGGTCGGCCTCGGATTGGCCGCCCATCCGCCGAATTTCATCGACAATGTCAGCACGGTGCTGCCCTCCCTGATCGTCGTCAATATCTGGCGCGAGTTTCCGTTTGCCATGATCATGATGATGGCCGGCCTGCAGACAGTCCCCGACCAATTGCTGCGCGCCGCAAAAGTTGATGGTGCCAATGCATGGCAGCGCTTTTGGCACGTCACCTTCCCGCACTTGCGCAACGTCTCGGTGGTGACGATGCTGCTGCTCGCGGTGGCCAACTTCAATTCCTTCATCATCCCCTGGATCATGACCGGCGGCGGGCCGTCGAACGCATCGCATATCTGGATAACCCACATTTATGAGCTCGCCTTCGGACGGCAGCGCTGGGGCGTGGCATCGGCCTATTCGGTGCTCCTGTTCTTCACCCTGATGACGCTGGGCTACTTCTACGTCCGTGCGTTAAGCGGCAACGAGCGGAAAGAGGGGAGCTGATGAGCACGATTGCCGAGACAGCACCTCGAGCCCAGACCCGTCGCCGTATGCGCGTCGACGGATGGCGGTGGGCCGGGCGCATATTCCTCGTGTTCATGCTGCTTTATACCGCGTTGCCGATGATCTGGATGCTGATCACCTCGATCAAGTCCGGATTCGCGGCGACGCAATTCCCGCCGCAATGGTGGCCGGACGAACCTACCCTCGCCAGCTACCAGAAACTGCTCGATCCGCAGAACAGCGTCGGCCAGGACTTCCTCCGGTTCTTCTGGAACAGCCTTTTCGTGTCGACCGTCACGACAATCCTTTCGGTGATCGTGGCTGTCCCAGCGGCCTACGCGTTTTCGCGCTTCAGTTTCCCCGGCCGGAATTTCCTGTTCTTTGCCGTGCTGCTGCGCAACATGTTCCCGGCGGTGATCTTTCTCGTGCCACTCTTCATCCTGATGCGCGCCATCGGTCTGATAAACACGCATGGCTCACTGATACTCACCTATCTCACCTTTGGCCTGCCGCTGGCGATCTGGCTGCTCAAGGGCTTTTACGACAATATCCCGGTGCAGCTTGAGCAGGCGGCGCGCATCGATGGCGCAACACGGTTCCAGGCCTTCATCATGATCGTGATGCCGCTCTCGACGCCGGGGATCATCGCCACCGCAATCTATTCCTTCATCGGTGCGTGGAACGAGTACATCTACGCCTACACCTTCCTCTCCAAGAACGAGCAGTTGACCCTGCCGGTCGGCATCCAACGCTTCTTCTCGGAAAATACGACGGACTTTCCGGGCCTGATGGCGGCCAGCTTCATGATGAGCGTGCCCGTCGTGGTGCTGTTCCTGGTCCTGCAACGATACTTCGTACGCGCCCTTACAGAAGGCGCGGTCAAGCACTAGGGAGTTGCCGATGGCCCACGTGGTCCTCCAAGATCTCGTCAAGAGCTATGGCAGCTTCAAAGCTGTCAACCACGTCTCGCTGACGGTCAATGACGGGGAGTTCGTTGCGCTCGTCGGGCCTTCAGGCTGCGGCAAGACAACCACGCTCAATCTCGTCGCTGGGCTGACCCCGATCACAGCGGGCGACATCATCATCGGCGAGCGCGTGGTCAACGACCTCGACCCCAAGGACCGGGACATCGCAATGGTGTTCCAGAACTACGCGCTCTACCCGCAGAAATCGGTCTACAAGAACCTGGCGTTCCCGCTTCAGATGCGCAAACTCCCCAGGGACGAGATCGACAAGAAGGTCAAGGAAGCGGCGCGAGTGCTCGACATGACGCACCTGCTCGAGCGCAAGCCGCGCGAACTGTCGGGCGGGCAGCAGCAGCGTGTGGCCCTTGGCCGTGCCCTCGTTCGCGACCCCGCCGTGTTCCTCATGGACGAGCCACTGTCTAACCTCGATGCCAAACTGCGCGTGCAGATGCGGTCGGAGATCAAGCGTTTCCACCAGGACCTCAAGGCGACGATCATCTATGTGACGCACGACCAGCTCGAAGCCGTGACCATGGCTGACAAGATGGCGGTGATGAATGGCGGCTACCTGCAGCAATACGATTCACCGGCGCAGGTCTTTGCCCATCCGGTGAACATGTTCGTGGCCAGCTTCATCGGCAGCCCGGCGATGAGCCTTATTCCGTTAGAGGCCTCGATGGCAAACGGCAACACGGTGTTGACCGGCGCCGAGGGCTGGCGCCTTGAGCTCTCACCGCGCAATGCCCAGAAGGTGGCGAAAGCGACGACCACGAAAGTCGTGCTCGGCGCACGTCACTCGACGATCAAGCTCCACAAGAGTGCGGTCCCTGGTTCCATTCCGGCCAAGGCCTACACGGTGGAACCGACCGGCGACGTCACCTTCGTCCAGGCGTTCCTGTCCGGCGCCATCGTCAACGTCAGCGTGCCGCCGAACATTGCCGTCGCGCCCGACGAGCAGATCTGGCTCGAGTTCGACCAGGAGCGGATGCATCTGTTCGATGGCGAAACTGAAATGGCCCTCAAGGCAAACTGAGATAGGGCGAATGCGCGTGAAACGTGGGCGTGGATGACTGAGAAGCTTAAGATCACCGCGATCAAGCCCTATCCGGTGTGGGTAGGAACGCGCAACCAGATGCTCGTCAAGGTCGAGACCGACCTGGGCATCTTCGGCTGGGGCGAGAGCGGCTTGAGCGGTCGCGAGAGGGCCGTGGCCGGCGCGGTCGAGCACTATCGCGAGTTTCTCATCGGCCGTGACCCGATGCAGATCGGGCGGATTTGGCAGGAGATTTACCGCAGCCAGTACTTCGAAGGCGGGCGAGTCCTTCAGGCGGCGATTTCCGCCATCGACATCGCCCTTCACGACATCAAGGGCAAGGCGCTGGGCGTGCCGGTCTACGAGCTGCTGGGCGGCAAGCAGCGCGACCGCATTCCCACCTTTGCCTCGACCGGCGACGAGGCCGAGGGCGACGTTGCCATCGAACGGGCCCGCGAACTTCGCGCGCAGGGGTGGCAGGCGATCCGCTTCTTCCCCTTCGGGCAAAACAGCAAGGACATCTTCGAGCCGCGCGAGTCCATCGGCGCTACCGCAAGTATGCTGAACAAGGCGCGCGAGGCGCTGGGCAGCGACGTGGTCCTCGGCCTCGACTATCATCATCGGCTGTCGGTGGCAGAGGCCGCGAGCTTCTGCAACAAGCTCGGTCGCGGCGTGCTTGATTTCCTCGAGGAGCCGATACGGGCCGAAACGCCGGAGGCCTATGAATCGCTGCGCACGATGACCGAAATCCCCTTTGCCATAGGCGAGGAATTTGCCAGCAAGTGGCAGTTCCTGCCCTACATCGAGCGCGGCATCCACCAGTTCAACCGGATCGATGTTTGCAATGTCGGCGGGCTCACCGAGGCGATGAAAATCGCTGGCTGGAGCGAGGCGCATTATGTGGACCTGATGCCGCACAATCCGCTTGGCCCAGTGTGCACGGCCGCGACCGTGCATCTCGCCGCCGCGGTACCCAACTTCGCATGGCTCGAGACCAGGGCGCCCGAAACAAAGCTGGGCTTCGACAATTCCGACTTCTTCCCCGTGCAACCACGGCTCGACGGGACCGATTACCCGGTCGGCGATCTGCCGGGGCTCGGCGTCGAGGTCAACGAAGTTGCGGTCCAGGCGCAGAGTTTGCGTTTCTGGGAAGCGCCTCACCTTAAGCGCCGCGACGGTTCTGTTGCGAACTGGTAGTTCCATTCAATCGGAGTCCACAATGACACATACTTCCGACATCATGCGGCCGCCTAAGGACCTGATCGACGCACTCAGGGAGATCGGCGCCGCGACGGTTGCCGGCACGCTTGGCCATATGGGTTTCCGCAATCCGCACATGGTCGGTCCGGTGGCGCAAAACCACGGGAAGTCGATCGTCGGGCCGGCGCTGACGCTGCAGTTCCTGCCGCAGCGGCCGGACCTCTTCACCGAAGGAGAATATGCCGATCCGGAGACACAGCTGCACCGGCACGTGCTCTATCACGCGCAGGAGGGCGATGTGGTCGTGGTCGACGCGCGCGGCGACATGAGCTCGGGCGTCTTCGGCGATATGATGTCGACGTATTTCAAGGGCAGGGGCGGGGCCGGTATCGTCATCGATGGGTGCATGCGCGACCGGCCCAATGTCGAAAAGCTCGACCTGCCCCTATGGCTGCGCGGCTGGACGCCAAACTATCATGTGCAGACCAGCATCTATCCCAATGCCGTCAACGTTCCGATTGCCTGCGGCGGTGTCACGGTGATCCCGGGCGACATCATCGTCGCCGACGACGACGGGGTGGTGGTGCTTCCCGTCGTGATGGCCCCGAAGGTGATCGAAGAATCACAGAAGCATCATGATTGGGAGGAGTTTTCGCGAGCGAAGCTCATGGAGGGCGGGCCGTTGCAACGCTACTATCCGCTGCATGACGATGCCCGCGGAGAGTACGAGGAGTGGCGCAAAACAAATCGCCTGGAGAACCCGAGTTAGTCAGCAGGCCTTGGCGATCAGTTTTGCCAGGCAATCGCCAGCCTCGGTCCCCGGCACGCCAAGATCTCTGACACTGTCCATGTGGTTGCGGTTCGGGAGCGCATGCGACGTTACCAACGATCCCTGCCGCAGCAAGCTTGCTTTCAATCGATCGGCTTGCTGATGGAAGGGTGGCGTCTCGTTGGCTCCGACCAGAACCGCCGCCTTGGTTTGAGCATCATGCCGACAGGCGAGAGGTGTGAACATGGCGACTTCCTCGTCGGTTATTCCAATCTCGTTGGCGAGAAAGGAATCCTGGAGCGGCTTCAAATCATAGAGTCCGCTCAGGAGAAGGGCTGCCCTCACATTCGAGGGGGTATGCTCGCCCTCGAACAGAAACGTTGCAAGATGGGCTCCTGCCGAATGACCACTGACAGTCAGGGCCGCCGGGCTTCCGCCATGATCGGCGATGTTGGCCAGGACCCACTGCTTGGCGCGGCGCACCTGGTCGACGATCCTCGCCATTCGGACCTTGGGCATCAGAGCATAATCGAGGATGACGGCGATGGCCCCGGCTTGGGTAATCGTCGTCGCCATATATGAATAGTCGCGCTTGGAGAACATTCTCCAGTAGCCGCCATGGACAAAGATGTGCACCGGTAGCGCCGTTCTTTTGCCCGCGGGAAAGAACAGGTCCATGGTCTCGGTCGGATCCGGTCCGTAGGCCACGTCGGCGGCCATCGGAATGGCGGCGCGGGCGACCTCGCTGCGGTCAACAATGTCCTGCACGATTTGGTCAAAATCAGCAACGTGGTCGCGGATGCGAAAGGGATCGCCTTGCATTCTTCTTCAGCTCACATGCTGACGGCGAGGTATTTCGCCTCCATGAACTCGGCAATGCCGTGATGCTGCCCTCCCTCGCGGCCGAGCCCACTTTGCTTGACGCCGCCGAAGGGAGCTGCCGGATCAGACATCAGCCCGCGGTTGAGAGCAATCATCCCGGCCTCGATGCGGGAAGCCACCCGCATGCCGCGCGCCAGATCGCGCGTGTAAATGTAGGCAGCAAGCCCATATTCGGTGTCATTGGCGCGTGCGATGACCTCGGCCTCCGTTTCGAAGCTCGAGATTGGCGCCACCGGCCCGAATATCTCCTCATGCGCCATCTTTGCGTCGCCCGGCACGTCGCGAAGCACCGTCGGAGGATAGAAGAAACCGCGCCCGGACAGGACTGAGCCGCCGCACATGACCCGCGCGCCGCGTGTGACCGCGTCGACGACAAGGCGGTCTATCTTCTCGACCGCCTTTTTCGTGATCATGGGCCCGCATTCCGTGTCCGGATCAGTGCCAGGGCCGACCTTGAGCGACGACATCCGCTTCTCGAGGCCATCGCAGAAGGCTTCGTAGATGCCAGATTGCACATAGAGGCGGTTTGCGGCCGTGCAGGCCTCGCCGGCGTTGCGCATCTTGGCCACCATTGCACCATCGAGCGCCGCTTCGAGATCGGCGTCGTCGAACACAATGAACGGTGCGTTGCCGCCCAGCTCCATGGAACACGAAACCACATGCCTGGCAGCCTCTGCCAGCAGAGCGCGACCCACACCCGTCGAACCGGTGAAGGAGAGTTTGCGCACCCGCGGATCGGCCAGCATGGCGGCTGTCAAAGGCCCGGGACTGGAGGTTGTCAGGACGTTGACCACCCCTGGTGGAACGCCCGCGTCCTGGTAGAGCGCGGCGAGCGCATAGGCGGTGAGGGGTGTCTCACTGGCTGGCTTCAGGATCACCGTGCATCCCGCGGCAAGTGCCGGCGCGATCTTGCGCGTCGCCATCGCGGCAGGAAAATTCCAGGGCGTGATCAGGATGCAGATGCCGACGGGTTCGTAGTCGACCACAATGCGATTGGTGCCGGAAGGCGCAGTACCGAATTCACCGGTAATGCGAACGGCCTCCTCGGCATTCCAACGGAAAAATTCCGCCGCGTAAGCGATCTCGCCTCGGGCATCCCGCAGGGCCTTGCCGTTTTCCAGTGCGATGAGAGTAGCCAGTGCCTCCGATCGTTCGGTCATCAGTTCAAAGCAGCGTCTGAGGATCTCGGAACGCTTTCGCGGCGGCGTTGTCCGCCAGCCATCGGCTGCCTTGGCAGCGGCTTCAACGGCAGTGGCGGCGTCGTTCACGGTCGCATCCGGCACAGCGGCGATGACAGCCTCGGTCGACGGATCAATGACCGGAATCACCCTGCCATCCGCGGACTGGCGCCATTGGCCGCCAATATACAGCCGGTGCGAGATTGTGTGGAAGTCGCTGACGCCCTGATCGTCAGTCAGAACCTGTGAAAACGTGTTCATCTCGATATTCCCGATTGTTTACATGACGCAGCTGGCGAGGTCGCCATCAAAGGCGGCCTGGACCAGACGTCGCATGGTCCGCAAATCGAATGGCCGCGGATTGTTCTTGATGAGGCGCTCGATAGCGATCGCCTGTTCCGCCGTCCAATCGAGCTTATCGGCGGGCAGCCCCAGCTCGGCCAACGTGGGGGTGATCCCGATTGCCCCAAACAGCCGGCTGACTTCGGCAATGGTCGCGTCGGCCAACTCGTCGGGCGTCCGGCCTTTACCATCGAGGCAGAGCGCGTTGGCGATCTCGGCCATCTCGGTCGCTGCGGCTGTTTTGTTGTACTTCATGACGTACGGCAACATGGTGGCGACACCCAATCCGTGAGCGGTGTGGGTTATCGCGCCGACCGGGTATTGCACGGCGTGCGCTGCCGCTGTGCCGGCCGTTCCGAACGCGCAGCCGGCGGCCAGTGCGCCCATCATCACGTCGGCCCGGGCGTCCTCGTCAGAGGGCCGGCGGTATGCCGTTTCAAGGCTTCGGCCAAGCAGCTTGATCGCCAGCAGGGCGAAGTGATCGGTCAAGGCGGTTTTGCCGATAAAGACATGGTTCTGCGGAAGGCCGGGATCGGTCCCACGCCTGGCGGCGGTGAAGGCCTCGATTGCATGCGTCAGCGCATCGGCGCCTGCGATTGCCGTCAATCCCGGCGGGCATGTCATCGTCAACTCAGGGTCGCAGATAGCCGCGGCCGCGATCAGATACGGGCTTGAGATGCCGACCTTCAGCGTGCGATCCGGATCCGAGATCACGGCAACCGGGGTGACCTCAGAGCCGGTGCCGGCTGTCGTCGGCACCGCGATCAGCGGCAGCGTCGGGCCGGGCACCTTGAACTCGCCGTAGTAATCCTGGAGCTGACCGCCGTGACTGATGAGCAGCGCGGCGCATTTGGCCATGTCGAGACAGCTGCCGCCGCCAATGCCGATCACCATGTCGGGCGCGAACTTCCGTGCTTCCTCGACGCAGACGGCAACGGTGTCCCGAGGAACGTCGGGCAGCACACGGTCATGCACCAGTACGTCTATCGAGGCGGCTCGCAGCGCCGCGACAATCTCTGCGAACGGGCCCGTTGCGGCAAAACGTTCATCGGTGCAGACAAGCGCGCGACGCCCGAGCCTGGCCGCGACAACCGGGATGACGTGGCGTTGGCCCTTCCCGAAGAGGATTTCGCGTGGCAGCCTTAGGGCAGCGAAAAGGCTCATGACCTGCATCCTGTGATGATGTCTGGATTGGAATGCGAGATGGCGTTCAACTCGGCCCCAAGGCCGGGTTCGATGTAAAACCCGTCTCGCAACGCGGTTGCGTATCGACGTGCCGAACCATCGTCCGCAACGCTGGCGGTCCGTTCAGCAGGTGAGGAAGCACGGGCTGCCAGGGCGGCACGCTGTTCCAGCAAGGCCACTGCAAATTCGATTGCTTTGTCTCCTAGCTGCCGCAAATGATATCCTCGATAAAATCGTATAGGATATAGGATTGCATTGGCCGGAGCATCGTGTTAGCAACTCAATGTGTCAAGAGGCAAAACATGCAGGCCATGAACTTACCCAGTCTAGACGAAGCGAACCTCGCCGGCGGGCGTATCCAGCGCTCCAGCAGCCTGGTTGAGGACGTCTACGAAGCGATCTTTGCGCAACTCATGTCCCTGAAGATTGCGCCGGGCTCGCGCATCACCGTCGACAGCCTGGTCAAGGAATTCAACGTATCCCACACGCCGATCCGCGAGGCGCTCGGCCGGCTCGAAGGCGAAGGCCTGGTGCTGAAGACGCATCTGATCGGTTACCGCGCTGCGCCGCAGATCACGAAACGGCGGTTTGACGAACTTTATGAGCTTCGCCTGCTGCTCGAACCTCATGGCGCAGCCAAGGCAGCCGCGCTCATGGACGAGGTAAAGCTCGCGCAGCTTCAGAAGTCGGCCGGCGTCATGGCGCGCCGTGAGGGCAAGGACGAGCGCCTGCGGTATTCCAACTTCGCCCGCCAGGATGCCATTTTCCATGACAAGGTCATGGAATTCGCCAACAACGAACTCGTGCGCGAGACATTGGCGCACCAGCACACCCACTTCCACATATTCCGCCTGATGTTCCATTCGCGCGTCACCGAGGAGGCGCTTGACGAGCATGAGGCCATCCTGGCCGCTTTCGCTGCGGCCGATCCTGCCGCTGCCGAGCAGGCGATGCGTCGCCATATCGAGCATTCCCGCGACCGTTTGTTGTTGGCGTTCGACTGAGACTGTCCCGATGTCCCCATACCCGCCGTTGACGGTCATCACGCAGGCCAGTGCCAACGAAGACTACTTCCCCGATTCACCCTTCTAGAAACTCAAACCTACCAGGCGAGTACAGGTCTCGCCCGGCCGTTGTCACAGGAAAGGAAGTACCATGCCAGGCAAAAAGATCCTGATGCTGACCGGTGAATTCACCGAGGAATACGAAATCTTCGTCTACCAGCAGGCGATGGAAGCGGTGGGCCACACCGTGCACGTCGTGTGCCCAGACAAAAGCGCCGGAGACCTGATCAAAACATCGCTGCACGATTTCGAGGGCGATCAGACCTACACCGAAAAGCTCGGCCACTATGCGCTGATCAACAAGACCTTTTCCGACGCTGAGAAGCAGATGGAGCAATACCACGCTGTTTACTGCGCCGGCGGTCGCGGGCCCGAATACATCCGCACCGACAAGCGCGTTCAGGCGATGGTGCGCCACTTCCACGAAACCAAGAAGCCGATCTTCACGATCTGCCACGGCGTGCAGATCCTGATTGCGGTGGACGGCGTCGTGCGTGGCAAGAAGGTCGGCGCACTGGCGGCTTGCGAGCCCGAAGTGACGCTTGCGGGCGGCACCTATATCGACCTGTCTCCAACGGAGGCATATGTGGATGGCACGATGGTTTCGGCAAAGGGCTGGACGGCCCTTGCAGCGTTCATCCGCGAATGTTTGAAGGTGCTGGGAACGGAAATCCGTCACGCGTAAGCGTTTGCTTCCGACGCGTTCCAGAGGATGCGTCGGTTCCCTTGAAGGGCGGGTCGACTACATCATTCAACAAGTCCGATAAGCGAACGCGTCAACGTTGCTCTTGCCGACGCCAGGTGCGCTCGGCAGGCCCGCTCAATCCGGTCAGATTCGCGGCTTTCGAGCGCATCGATATAGGCGAGATGCTCGAGGATTGCCGCCTGGTTGCGCTGCTTTTCGTCCTGCTTGTTCCACTGATAGTGGTAGTGAAAAATGAACGTGATGATGTCGTAGAAATCATCGATGAAGCGGTTCGGTGATGCCTCGTTTATGAGCCGGTGAAACCGGTTGTCCAGGCCGGAGAAGTCATGAAAACGGCCCTCAATTCGCTCCAGCAGGTCGGCATGCGCCATCTTGAGCGCAGCGAGTTTCGACCATAGGGGAGAACTGTGCGGCTGTAGTGAAAATAGTTGTGCCGAACGCAGTTCGAACATCACCCGGATCTCGAAGAGCTCAAGTGCAAAGTCTTCGGTGAAACCCTTGAAAAGCCAGCCTGAATTCGGCCGTTTCTCGATCAGTCCAAACCGGCTGAAGCGGATCAGGAATTCGCGAATTCCGTTGGTCGCAACGCTGAATTGGCGCGCAAGCTCGAGCTCATTGATGCTGGTGCCGGGCCTGGTGTCACCCCGCAGCATCCACTCCATGAATTGCTGTTCGACATGCTTGGCGCGAGGTGTGGTTTCGGCGTCCGGATAGTAATCGTTGTCGCTGACCGGGCGGCCCGTCGACCTGAGGCCGTGGCGTTCGGTGATAAGTTCGCGGTGAACCAGTTCCCGCAAAACCTTTCTGACGGTTGTGCGGCTGACGCAAATTCGCCGTCTAAGCTCATTTTCGGAAGGAAGTTCACCGGCCAGTTGCCCGTCGCGCAGCATATTCGCAGCTCGATTGAAGGCCTTCTTGTAGACGGTGTCGGTTCTCATCGGATTTCCTTGGGAACTATAGCTTGTCCTTTTAGCATGAACTTTATCCATAAAAAACAACTTGACCCGGCCTGGCCGGTTGTTTTTTATCGATAAGAAGAGGACCTGAACACGAATTGAGTTTTTGACGACGCGGCTCGTACAAGCCGCGGCGGGGAGGGGAAATTTGCCTGAAACGGGAAACACCGGCACGACTGTCGGCGAGGCAGCGTTGCCGGCATCGAGGAAGTCAGAAGCCGTTCCCGGCCTTGCGCTCGGCCTGATGCTGCTGAGCGCTGGTCCGGTGGTCATCCTGGTGCTGCTGATCGCCGTCCTCAGCTTTCTGTCGCCCTATTTCCTGACGGGACGCAATCTCAGCAACATCCTTGCCCAGACGGCCGTCATCTCGGTTGTTGCGATGGGCCAGCATCTGGTCATCCTGACACGCGGCATCGATCTCTCCGTCGGCTCGAACCTTGCACTGGCCTCCGTCTTCGGCGCGCTGAGCTTTCATGCCGGCGCTCCCGCCATCATCGTGATCGCCGTGATGGTTGGCTGCGGTGCCGCGGTCGGCGCCATCAACGGGCTCTTCTACGTCTTCGGCCGGCTGCCGCATCCTTTCATCATCACGCTGGCGACATTGAGCATCGCCAAGGGGCTGGCCCTGCAACTGGCCGATGGCCGCGCCATTCCTGGCATGCCGGATTCGATCGATGCGCTTGGCCGCGAGGCGGTTTGGGGCCTGCCTGGATCGGTTTTCGTCGTTGCGGGCGTTGCCGCGGTTCTTTCCGTCATGGCTAAAACCATGGTCTGGGGGCGCTGGATTTATGCCGTCGGCGGCCGGCCCGACGCCGCGCTGCGCATGGGCATTCCCGTGTCCTGGGTGCTGGTTTCGGTCTATGTCATCTCAGGGCTGTGCGCCGGCATCGGTTCCGTCATCCTTGCCGGCCGCACCGACGCCGGTTCGCCGCTGTTCGGCAATCTGCTGGAACTGGACACGATCGCGGCGGTGATCATTGGCGGCGCCAGCTTTCTTGGCGGTCGCGGCCACCTCGGCCATGCCTTGATCGGCGCCATCATGATCGGCGTTATCCGCAACGCGCTCAACCTGCTCAACGTCAATGTCTTTTTCCAGCTCATCGTCATCGGCGTGGTCATCGTGATCGCGGTCGAGTCCGACGTGCTGCGCAATTACCTCGAAGGGCGTGTGCGTGTCCTGCAAGCCGGAAAGCAGTCATGAGCGCCGCTGCGGATAACGCCGATCACGCGGTCACGGCGGACAATCCCGTGCTGGCGGTACGCGGTGCTACCAAGCGTTTCGGTTCGGTTCTGGCCCTCGACGATGTCAGCATCGAGGTGCGGCGCGGCGAGATCGTCGGCCTGCTCGGCGACAATGGCGCGGGTAAATCGACGCTGACCAAATGCATCAGCGGGGTGCACCAACTCGATGCCGGCGCGATCCTTTTGGACGGTGCGCCAACGCAGATACGCTCCCCTGCGGATGCGCGCTTCGCCGGCATCGAGACCGTCTATCAGGATCTGGCGCTGTTCGACAATCTGACGCCGGGACAGAACTTCTTTGCCGGTCGCGAGCTGGCTGGCCCGCAATGGCTTCCGCGCGGCCTGCGATTTCTGCAGCAGCGCCGGATGGACGCCGAGACCCGCGCTCTGCTGGCAAACCTGAAAGTTACGCTGCCGCGGCTGGATGCCGTCGTCGCCATGATGTCTGGCGGTCAAAGGCAAGCGATCGCCGTGGCTCGCTCGACCGTGTTCGCCCGCAAGGTTGTCATTCTGGATGAGCCGACCGCCGCACTCGGCCTGCGTGAATCACGCCAGGTGCTCAATCTGATCGCTGCGCTGCGCGACCAGGGCAATGCCGTCATCCTGATCACTCATAACATGGAACACGTCGTCGAGCTCGCCGATCGCGCGGTGGTGCTTCGCCAGGGCCGCAGGGTCGGCGAACTTGTGCCGACCAAGGGCAACAAACAGGAACTGGTTTCCATGATCGTTGGAGCCTGACCCGTTCGAAATTTGGGGACCTTTCAGGTCCGCAAATGCCTGAAGCGTCTCCCGCCGGGAGGCGTCTCAATCCAAGGGAGGAATACAATGCCAATGAACCGAAAACTGTTCGCAGGGCTGGTGATCGCTGTTGCGTTTTCCGTGCCGGCTTCGGCCGCAGACAAGATCAAGGTTGGCCTGATTACGAAATTCCCGGTGCCGTTCTACTCGACCATGGAGGACGCCGCCAAGAAATACGCGGCCGCTCATCCGGAGATCGAACTGGTCACCGGCCAGGGCCAGGCAGCTACCGACATCGAAGGCCAGATCGCTCTGATCGAATCCATGATCACGCAGGGCGTCAACGGGCTGGCAATCACTCCGGTCGACCCGACGGTCGCGCCGGCGCTCGACAAGGCGGTGGCCGCCGGCATCAAGGTGGTTCTCGTCGACAACAGCATTCCCAACTGGAAAGGCCAGACGGCATTGGTCTCGACCAACAACCTCAACGGCGGCAAGATCGCCGGAGAGTATCTTAAAACGGTGCTCAAGAGCGGTGACAAGATCGGTATCCTGCAAGGCGTTCCCGGGGTGCCGGCTCTGGATGACCGGGTCACGGGCATGATGGAGGGATTGGGCGACGTCAAGGTCGATGTCGTCGGCAAGGGCGCAACCAACTGCACGCTGGAACTTGGCACGTCAGTGACCGAAGACATCCTCACCGCCAATCCCGATCTCAAGGCGATCTACTCGGCCTGCGGTCCGCCGATCCCTGGCGCCGTCAAGTCGATCAGCAATTCCGGCATTGCCAACGACAACCTCATAGTGGTCGGCTTCGACGCGTGCTGCGGTGAGATCGAAGCGATCAAGTCGGGAGCGGAGGACGCCAGCGTAGCTCAATTTCCAGCGAAAATGGGTGAGCTTGGCATCGACACCGTCGTCAAGGCCATCCGCGGGGAACCCGTCGAGGCCAATGTGGATACCGGCGCCGGACTGGTGACGCTGCAGAACGTCAAGGACTTCGAGTGATCCACCAGCGGTCCTGCGGATTGCACCGCCGGACCACTTCCTGTTGCCGGACTCCAGCTTAGCAAGGGGGTGAATTATAGTCATGGGCCCCACCATCAAAGTCGTGCGATGCGCTGAGCCGGGCAGGCTGGTGTTTGAGGAGCAGCAGGCACCAGGCACTCCGCCCGAAGGCTGGGCACTGATCAATGTCGCCTATGTCGGGATATGTGGAACCGACTACCACATCTTCGAGGGCAGGCATCCTTATCTCGCCTATCCGCGCGTCATGGGCCATGAGGTTTCGGGAACAATCGCGGCAATCAACGCGCCCGTGGACCTGTCGGTTGGAGAGCAAATCCTCGTCAATCCCTATCTTGCCTGCGGAAATTGTGCCGCCTGCCGCCAGGGAAAGCCGAACTGCTGCATGTCGATCGAGGTGCTTGGCGTGCACCGTGACGGTGCCATGAGCGAGCAGATTCTCGTGCCGGCGCAGAACTTGATACCAGCGGCCGGCCTGTCACCGGTCGAGGCTGCCACGGTCGAGTTTCTGGCCATCGGTGCTCACGCGGTGCGCAGATCCATGGCGGGGCCCGGCATTCGCGCCTTGGTTATCGGCGCCGGGCCGATTGGCCTCGGCACCGCGCTTTTTGCGCGCATAGCGCAACTCAACGTGACCATCATGGACGTCGATGCCGAGCGGCTGGCCTTTGCCGCAAGACAATTGGGCTTCCTGGTGATCGACAGGTCGAAGGGATCGATCGTCGAAACGATAGCGGAGCGAACTGCGGGAGCAGGTTTCGACGTCGTCTTCGACGCCACGGGAAACAGCCGTTCGATGCAGGCTGCCTTTGCCTATGTTGCCCATGGCGGCGTCATGGTGATGGTCAGCGTCGTGCCGGACGACATAACCTTCTCAGATCCCGAGTTCCATAAGCGGGAAATGATGCTGATCGGCAGTCGCAACGCGACGCGTAGCGATTTCCAGCACGTCATTGCCTCGATCCGCGCTGGAAAAATACCAATCGACCGACTCGTCACCCATCGCACTACCCTGCGAGACAGCCCACGCGATATTGCGATCTGGGCGCAGCAGAAGTCCGGTCTGATCAAGGCTGTTGTCGACGTGGCTGGAGCTGGCTGACGTCGGCAAACACAATCAAGATATGTGACCGCAGCCCTGATGCTGCATTATGGGAGGGGGAGTTGCTCGGTGACGCCAGGCTAAGCGGCGCGCTTGACACAGTATTCGGAGTGGGTTTCCTCCGTGAACAATTGTCCCTGCCGAACTGGCTTGGCGTTTCACTGATTGCAGCGGGCGCAGTTCTCGTCGCATACAAAGGTTGAAGCCGTGAAGCGACGATCCTTCCGGCACAAAATGCGTTCACGCCAAGTCCGCCGGGTATTCGCATCGCTTGAGTATCCGACGTCGCTATTTTATATGATGCGTGATGTTGATGCGCACCAAGCAGGGCAACATGAGAACCACACTGGCGATCGATGACGATGTCCTGGTCGCGGCCAAGGCCATGGCCCGGCAGCAGGATCGCAGCCTCGGCGAGGTCATCACCGATCTCGCCCGGCGCTCGCTGCGCCGGCCTCAAGCCGGCGGCGAGCGCAACGGGATCCCTCTTCTGTCGCCTCGGCCGGATGCACCTCCCGTCACGCCTGAGACGGTCAACGCCTTGCGAGACGAACTGCCGTGACGTGCTCGATGTCAATGTGCTGATCGCACTGATAGATCCTGGCCACGTCGCCCATGACGACGCGCATGGAGTTCGAAGAGACCGGTAACTCGGCATGGCTACGTGTCCCGTCACCGAAAACGGCGTCCTGCGCATCGTCGGCAACCAAAGATATCCCAATTCTCCCGGCTCACCAGCTGTTGTTGCGCGAATCGTTACCAAGTTGCGGACCCTGCACGGGCACAGCTTCTGGCCCGACGATGTGAGCCTGGTTGGCTCCGGCGACATTGATGCAGCCAAAATCCTGACCTCGGCGCAGGTGACGGCTACGTACCTTCTCGCGCTCGCCAAGGCGCGCGGCGGCCAACTTGCCAGCTTTGACCGCAAGCTGTCAGCGGCGGCCGTGAAGGGCGGGAAGTCTGCACTGCATCTGATTCCAACAAGGTAGAGACTCTTCGGTGCGGTCTACCTCCGATCTTCTCGGGTTTCTTCGGCGAGAAAGTCGCGGAGGTCCAGAGTCAGCACGGAATCGAGAGCGTCAAAGACTTCTGCACGTCGAACAACATAGGCAGGTGGTCGAGCGAAGAGGTCAATTGCCATTCGCGAGCGGCCCGAGAATTTGGACTCCCTGGCGGCGTGCGGCAAGTGCGAGCTTCCGATCGAGGGTGGCCAGCGGCAACTCGGTTTCGATTGCCAGCGCCAGATAGGCGGCGTCATAGGCGCTGAGCCCGTGCGAAGCCGCTAATGTCAGCACTGCGCCGTCCGACCCGCCGCCGGCGTCCTCCAGCGGCAATCGGCGCAGCCGTGCCATGGTGGTGGCAGCTTCGCCCGCCGCGATGCGGCCACGCCGCTCGGCCATCAATACGACGTTACGCGCCTCGTGCCAGAACAGGGAAGGGACAGGCGCCGTTGCTCCCGGCAATCGTCGCATCAGGGCGGCCGCCGCCTCGCTGTCTTCATCAGGAAGAATCCAGGCAGCCGCCACGGAAAGGTCGACAACGAAAGGCATCAGACGATGATCGCCATCAAGCGCGGCGCCCTTCATCGCGCCAGGCCCGAATTTCGTCCTGCGTCACGGGCTTGGCGCGGGCGCGGGCAGCGCTGATCTCTTCGATCACGGCTTCGACATCGTTGCGCCGTTGAATCCGCGACAGTTTAGCGATGGGATCGTTGCCGCGCGAAATAATCACCTCCTCGCCGGCTTCTACCCTTGAAAGCAGTTCCGAGAGATGCGTTTTGGCCTCGCCAACTTTCACCGTGATGGTCATTTTCCTGTCCTTGCGCGCGTCGGGTCAACGTGGCGAGCCGTGTTCATTGCCGAGCTGAGTGTGGATTGCTCGACAATCGCGCTTGCACGCGACGATAGGCGCAATCCTGACCCTTGGTCAAGGCTTGGTCAAG
This sequence comes from Mesorhizobium sp. M0018, assembly GCF_040323955.1. Classification (NCBI taxonomy): domain Bacteria; kingdom Pseudomonadati; phylum Pseudomonadota; class Alphaproteobacteria; order Hyphomicrobiales; family Phyllobacteriaceae; genus Mesorhizobium; species Mesorhizobium sp. M0018. The sequence goes on from NZ_JAMYVL010000008.1 coordinate 44,648, forward strand.
TCATTGCCGACCCCTCGCACGCCGCAAGGCGGGCCGTCTCTTGACAAGGTGAAATCGTTCTGGAGCAACGGCTTCTGATTATGCGCAGTGTCTGATTTTGCGGGCGGAAGCTTGCGCAACTTGTCGCGGTTAGCGCACTCCAGTGGATCGCGAGTGGCTATCTGACCATAGTTTGCGGGGCATTCTTCTTCGGGCGTTCGCGCTTGGACGCGCAGCGCCGACCTCTCGACGTCTCTGTTGCCGTAGCACGACAACCCGATCACGCGGCTCTTCCCCAGGCCCGCGACCCATCTGGAGAGTTCGGCCTTGCCCCAAATTGCCCTTTCAGCTGAAACGATTAGGGCGGAACGTTGCAAGCATGGGATGCGGATTGCCAGAGGCGATTTCTTTGGCAAGCAATTCGCCGACGATCAATCCAAGCGTGGCGCCGCTGTGGCTGAAGGCGACGTGAAGTCCGGCAACGGTGTCGACGCAGCCAAGCACTGGCTCGCCGTCGCCGGGGATGGGCTTCGGGCCAACTGCATAGGCAGCGAGTTGGAGCCGCGGATTGCCCTCGAGCACCGCACTAGCCTCCTCGAGCAGTCCTTTGACGGTCTTGTCGTGCACGGTGTAGGTTCCGTCAGAGTTGACCACGACTTCTTCCTCCGACCACGCCGAATCCAAAACAAGTGCGCCGTCCGGCGTCGGGCGAACCGCCACGCGGGGCGTATTCAGCACGGCACGGAGCTCGGTCTTGATCGGCTTGGTCTTCAAGAGAAGTGAAATTGGCGTGGCGTCGGGGACACGAACTCCGATCTCTGCGAGCATGATAGGCGTCGCTGGCCCGACCGCAAGGACCACTGCATCCGCCTTTACCGGCACACCGTCGGCAGTGACGACGCCACGCGCGCGACCACCTGTGGCATCTATCCGGACGCGTCCAGCGTCCCGAACAAACTTGCCGCCACGGGAGCGGAACTCATTGAGCAGCAGACTGATCAAAGACGGCAGGTCAACCCATCCTTCGCCGGGATTGAAGATGGCGCCCCGGGGGGTAATTGCGCTCGCGTTGACGCCGGGCACCACTGCACCGACTTCGGCAGGGCCGAGCAGAAGCGCGTCATAACCAATATCCTGCTCCAACTGGCAGACGGACGCGATCTGGTTCGTCTCGTCATCCGCATCCCAGGTGAGGCCGCCGTCAAAGCGAAGCCACGATCCCGTTTCCGGCCTTGTGGCGGCCAGGGTCCGATAACGGTCGATGCCTGCAAGCCTCAAGCGGTGGTAGGCAGTGTCCGCACGTCGCGCTGAGTTCAGCCAGGAAAGTGAACGGCCGGATGCACCGTTGGCTGGCGCGCCGTCGTTGACAAGCGTTACATCAAGGCCAAGACGAGCAAGGTGCAACGCGGAAGAGATGCCGAAGATGCCCGCGCCGATAACAACGACATGGCGCGGCTTTGGTGATGCAGTCATGGAGAAATCCTTCTTCGCAGAAGCCGGGCTGGGAGTTGTTGGATGGCTGCAGAGCGCGGCGGAACTAATAGTCGGTGAGCTTCTTCATGTAGCGCCGGCCCTCAAGCATTGGCCGGCCGCGCAGGGCGGCCAGCTCGTAGGCAAAACGCCAAAGCGTGTCGAAGAAGACCAAGGGCACGAGATAGGGTTTGATGTGTTCGGACATACCACTGAGGTCGAGTTCAGCTCCATCGAGCACCAGGACGTTTTCCCGGCTGCCGTACTTGAAAAGGAAGTCTCGGGCACGTTCGGGAAGGCTCCGCGTTTCGTCCAAACCCACTAAGACCACGAAGCAAGCGTCCCGGTCGACCACCTCAAATGGGCCGTGAAAGAACTCGTTGGCGTGTATGGCCTGCGAATCGTACCACTGCATCTCCATCAACACGCAGATGGCGTACGAATAGGCCGCACCATAGCTGGCACCGCTGGCCAGTGTGTAGATCGCATTGCGCGGCGCGAAACGGGGGGCGAAGGCCTGAAACCGGTCGGCATAGGTCCGGTGCGCACGCTCGATCGCCGGCTGAAGATGGCTCAGGCTCGTCAGCAGATCGGCAGTTAGCCCGGCATCCTCCCGAGCATCGATCAGGCCGGCGAGCAACATATAGAGCACGCCGTAGTTGCTGCAGGCTGAATCGATTGCTTTGCCCGTCGTGTAGGAGGCCTGGTAGGCGACTGCGTGGTCGACCGCCAGCGCGAGGGGCGATATCTGGTCGAGCGTCATGCCGATTGTCGTTGCGCCTCGATCCTTTGCATGATTGGCCGCTCGCACAGTTTCGCGGGTGGTGCCGGTCTGCGAGCAAAGGACAACGAGCGCGTCAGGTCCCAACCGTCGCGGGTCTCGGCAGACGAACTCATCCGCGTTGTAGATGTCGCAGGCGAATGTGCCGCTGTGACGGTCGACGAAGTATTTGCCTGCCATCATGATCGAGAGCGAACCGCCGCACGCCACGAGGAATAGGTGCGAAAACTGCGTGCCCGCCGTAGCGGTCAGGGCGCGTTCCACGTCGGAGGGCAGGGCGGAAATCATGAGCTTCCTCGTCTCGTTGGCAGAGCTAGGGGCCGGCCCACAATTGACAGGTGGGCAGCCATTGTGCGAACGTTATCACACCCTTTAAACTGAAAGTCCTGCAATGGTCAAGATTGCCGCGATGGGCGATAACGTGGTCGATTGTTATCTTGCTCGCGGCGAGATGTATCCTGGTGGAAATTGCCTCAATGTCTCGGTTTATGTCAGCCGCTTCGGCGGGCGATCGGCCTATGTCGGAGCGATCGGCAAAGACCGGGCAGGGGACCTTATCTGCACTGCACTGGCGTCGGAGCGCGTGGACATCACCCGATTGCGGCGTCTCGAGGGACCGACCGCTTACTGCCTCATAGGTCACCGCAACGCCGATCGGATTTTCCTGGACTTCGATCTCGGAGTTTCGGTGTTTACGCCGACGCAAGAAGATCTGGATTTTCTCTCGGGCTTTCAGGCCGTCCACATCGGCCAGTCCAGCGGTTTGGACCCGTGGGTTGCCGCTGTATCAAGCAAGTCACTGTTGTCTTATGATTTTTCCACGCGACGGGACCCGGGACATCGACGCGAGATTGGACCCTATTGCTATCTGGCTTGTGTCTCGGGTGACGGTCTCGACGACAAGGAATTGGCCGCAATCGCGGCCGAATTGCTTGCATGTGGTTCAAAGTGGGTTCTTGTGACTCGTGGCCGAGCCGGCGCGGTGCTTCACGGCGACACCGTCTCTTACCGAACCCCGGCGCGGTTGGTCAAACCCGTCGACACCCTGGGCGCAGGCGACACCTTCATCGCCAGAACGCTATTCGGCCTGCTTAAGAAGGAGGCGCCTCAAGACATCCTCGGCCATGCCGCGGACGCGGCGGCTGCTACCTGCCAGTACTACGGGGCGATCGGCCATGCGACAGCAATCGACTTAGGAAAGATGACGCCGGAGATCCCCCGCGCTTAACACTGGAAACCATCTAGCTGAGAAATTCTCCGAAACAATTGACGCGAGAAATGGACAATGCTAGATCAAATGATAACGTTCTCACCTACCTGGCCGAACGCCATCTAAGAGCGTTTTGATAGATGAGACGTCGAGTGGGATCGCAAGGCCGAGTTCGGCCAATCGTAAGAGGAGAAGACATGCACACGAATTCGAGCAGGCGCCAACTTGTGAAATCCGGTCTGGCGCTGACGATCGCGCTGTTGACAGGACTTGGCACGTTGGCCTCGTCAACTCAGGCAAACGCGGCCGACAACCCCTACAACCTCATCGACCCGACGGTGATCAGCGTCGGAACCATGGGCGATGCGAAACCCTATGTCTTCACCGACGCCAACGGTAACTTCACTGGCTTCGACGCCGAACTCTTCCGTGATGTGGCGCGCCGGCTCGGGTTCAAGGAGGAGCAGATCGTTTTCACCGGCCAGGAATTCTCGGCGCTGCTGCCGTCCGTTGCCAATGGCCGCTTCGACGTCGCTGTCGCCGCCATCGGCACAACGGCGCAGCGCAAGAAGACCGTGGATTTTGGCGACGGCTATCTCGCCGGCTATCTGTCGATCATTTCGGCGGATCCGGCACTGACGAGCAATGAGAGCACCGCCGGAAAGCGCATCGGCGTGATCCAGGGAACGCTGCAGGAAATCTATGCCGAGAAGAACCTCAAGGGCGACATTGTCAAATTTCCCGACAACAACACTGCGGTGGCGGCGCTGAATAACGGGACGATTGATGGCCATTTCACTGACTATGAGTCCGCCAAGCAGTATGTGGAGCGCTATAAGAACCTGAAGATAACAATGAACGTGCCGTCCTTCGATGCGCCGGCCGGGTTCGTGGTCAAGAAAGGCAACGATGCCTTCCGCGAGGCGCTCAACAAGGCGCTGCGCGAGGCCATGGACGATGGCACCTGGAAACGGCTGCATGAGAAATGGTTCCCGGGCACTCCGATGCCGGATCAATATCTGCCCAAGAAGTGAATTCGCGCGTATTCATTTTCGTTTCCGGCCGGGCCCGTCAGCAACGGTGCCCGGCCGAGTTATAGATGGACTTGATATGAGCTGGTTCGATACCTTCGCCCGCAGCTTCCTTGATTTCCAGGCGATGGCAGAAGTTCTGCCAAACATGGTGATGGTCGGCCTCAAGAACACTTTGATCCTGGCCCTTGCCTCGACGTTTTTCGGAACGCTGATCGGTATCGTCCTCGCAGTCATGGGGATTTCAGAGAACCGGCCGCTGAAACTCCTTGCCCGAGTCTATACCGATATCTTCCGTGGGCTTCCTGCCATTGTCACAATCCTGATCATTGGCCAAGGCTTCGCGCGGTTGGGCCGAGATCTGTTCGGTCCATCGCCTTATCCGCTGGGCATTCTGGCGCTCAGCCTGATCGCCGGAGCCTACATCGGGGAGATTTTCCGCGCCGGCATTCAGAGCGTCGAGCGGGGTCAGATCGACGCCACGCGCACTCTCGGTATGACGTATGGCCAAGGCATGCGCCTGGTGGTGATCCCGCAAGGCATCCGTCGCGTCCTGCCTGCACTGGTCAACCAGTTCATCGGCAATGTCAAAGACTCCAGCCTGGTCTATTTCCTTGGTCTGCTCGCCTCCGAACGCGAACTGTTCCGCGTCGGCCAGGACCAGGCTGTGCTGACCGGCAACTTGTCGCCGCTATTGCTGGCCGGAGTGTTCTATCTCGTGATCACGGTGCCGCTGACCCATCTCGTCAACTACATCGACGCGCGCATGCGCGTCGGCAAACGAATAACCGCCGTGCAGAGTGGCCTCAAGGAGGTCGCCGAGCTTGCCGAAACCGTTGTGCCGGGAACAGCGACGTTGCCTGCAGCAGCGCCCACACGCTTCAAGGGTGGCGGCATCGAGGTCAAGAATATCGACATGGCCTACGGCGCCGTCCAGGTGCTGCATGACGTCAGTCTGAAAGTGGAGCCCGGGACCGTCACCTGCCTTATCGGTCCGTCCGGATCGGGCAAGTCGACCTTGCTGCGCTGCCTCAACCGTCTCGTAGAATGTCGAGCCGGTGACATTCTGCTCGACGGCGAAAGCATCTACAAGCAGACCCCTGACCAACTCCGGCGGCGCGTGGGCATGGTTTTCCAGCAGTTCAATCTGTTCCCCGACCGTAGCGCGCTCGCCAACATCACCTTGGCGCTGCGCAAAGTTAGACGCATGTCGCGCGAGGAGGCTAATGACGCGGCCTTGGCGAGGCTAAATGAAGTCGGACTGCTGGAGCGCAAGGACCATCGGCCGGCCAATCTCTCGGGCGGGCAACAGCAGCGGGTGGCCATCGCGCGTGCGCTCGCGCTCGAACCCGAAATTATGCTGTTCGACGAAGTCACCAGCGCCCTCGATCCAGAATTGGTCAAAGGTGTCCTGAACTTGATGGCCGACCTCGGGCGGGGCGGGATGACGATGGTGGTCGTTACACACGAGATGAATTTCGCTCGCAAGGTCGCGAACCAGGTCGTGTTCATGGACGAGGGGCGGATCGTCGAGGCAGGCCGGCCAGAAGACCTATTCGACAATCCGCAGAGCCCGCGTCTTCGACGCTTTCTGTCGGAGGTGCTGTGATTCAAATGGTGTGCGCAGCGGCGGGTTCTGCGGTGTTCGGCCTTGCGGGGCGTGCCTAACTGCCGCTAGTTCGTCGCCACGACGTTGCATGGTCGGCGGGACTTGCTGGGTGACTCAAAGATCCAAAAACGCAACTATCATCGAAGTCGCTCGCCGGGCTGGAGTGAGCTCTGCCACGGCTGGGCGTGTGCTTGGTGACTACGGGTACAGCAGCCCTGAGGTCCAGGAGAAGGTGCGCGCCGCGGCATCTGCGCTGGGTTATCGGCCCAATCGCCTGGCCAAAGGTCTGATCACCGGTAAGACCCAGACTATCGGCGTTGTCGTAGGCGACATCGAAAGCCCATTCTATGCAAGCGTGCTGCGCGGAATAGGGGACGTCGCGCGCCGTGGCGGCTTCGGGGTTATCGTTACGAATAGTGACGAAAATGCCGAACTCGAGCGAGAGGCGGTGCAGCTGCTGTTGGAAAAGCAGGTCGATGGTTTAGTCGTCTCATCGACCTTCTTGGACAAGCCGGATCATCTTCGTGACGCCGTCGCGGCCGGCTGTCCCGTCGTGCAGTTCGACCGCATCGTGGCGGGCATGGAAACCGATTCGGTCGTGGTCGATAACGTTTCTGTAACGCGTAGCAGCATAGCGGCGATCATCGCCGCCGGACACAGCCGCATCGGAATATTGGCGGAACTCGGGCCGGACCAACGCGATGATGTTGGTTCCTTTGTGACAAACGCTGATCTCTCCAGCTCCGACGTTCGCTACCATCATCCAAGCTGGCAACGGTTGTTGGGTTATCTCGAAGCCCATCGCGCTGCGGGCATTTCGCCGGATCCACAGTTGATCCGCCGCGTGGCGGTCTATTCCAGCGAGGCAGCCCGAAAGGAGGCACTCGATCTGCTGACAATGCGCAATGCGCCGTCCGCCCTGTTTACCGCCGACGGTGTGATGTCGACAGGCGTTCTGGAGGCGACATCCGCACTGAAGCTTGCGATCCCGGGAGAGGTTTCGCTGCTTTGCTTCGACGATCTCGACTGGATGCAGTTCGTGGCCCAAGGTATCACAGCCATCGCGCAGCCGGCGCATCTGATCGGGGCGACGGCAGCCGAGCTTCTCTTGAAGAGGCTGGCTGGCGACACCGCACCGATTGAACACCGTGTCCTCGCGGCTCGCCTGGTGAACCGTAATTCGATTGCGGTTCATCTCAACCGCAACGCCCCTGATCCGGCCGCGACGGTGTAGCTGGAGCCGAATTGCCGCGCCTCTTTGTGTCGAGGTCGATCCCATGCAGCGGCTGAATAATAGCTCAAGCGTATTGCTGGGTAGGACTTTTGTCGCTTGCGATGCCCAGCGTGAGCTGCGCCAGAAATCGGGCGAGCCCATCCGGGTTCCGAAACCTAATCACTTGCGGTCGCAGTAGTATGGCTTGGTCGTTGAACGCAAAGGCTGCCCGATTTCGTTCCGCGATGGGTACAATTATAGATCAAGCAAAATGTCGCCTTGTGGGCGGCTGCAGCACGCCAGGATGTAGCCTGCCGATTTGTCCTCCAACGTCAGTCCGCCTAGGTCATCCATGACGACTTCGCCAGACAGCTTGGCGATCCGGCACGTACCGCAAACTCCCTGCTGGCAAGCGGTTGGGACATAGACGCCACATTGGCGCGCCGCTTCCAGCAGGGTCTCTCCGGGCGCGCAGTGATATGCAAGGCCGGAGCGGGCGAAGCGGACCGAAGACGAAACCTTTGAATCCGATAGCGAACGCGAAATGTTGCCGCCCCCGAAGCTCTCCTCATGATACTGTGAAAGGGCGAGCCCGATTGCATCGAGGCAGCTGCGTGCAGCCTTCATGTAGGACTCCGGCCCACAGGCAAAAATCGTGCGGCTATGGAGATCGGGAACCAAGGTCAGGAGCATCTCACTGTTAATTCGCCCGGTTGGACCCGTCCAGGCCGGGTCTCCATGACTGCAAATGCAAGTCACATGAACATTGGGAAAGCGAGCGGCAAGTGCGTCCAGTTCGAGCCGAAAAATGATGTCGTCCGGCGTTCTCGCACTATGAATGAAGTGGATATCCTGGTTTGTTGCGCGGTCGGTAAATGCCCGCAGCATTGACATGACGGGAGTTATCCCGCTGCCACCTGAAAGGAAGAGGGACTTTGCATGCGGCAGATCGTCGAGATTGAACGAGCCGAGCGGCCCTTCGATCTCGATCCCATCGCCCGGCTTCAAATTGTCATGGAGCCAATTCGAAACGAGCCCGCCCGGCGTCCGTTTCACGGTGATCTGCAGGTCGAGCGGTCGCGTCGGTGGTGACGAAACAGAGTAGGAGCGCGTCACCGCGGCCCCCTCGATCCTCAGGTGCACCACAACATATTGGCCAGCGCTGAAGCAGAACATCCGATCTGAAGCGGGTGTGAGAACGAACGTTTTCACATCGTGCGTCTCGTCGATCACGCGCCGGCAGAGCACAAGCTGCGGCGTGGTCTGTGCCCACTGCCGGTGAAGCTTTGTTGGGGCGAAGCCGGAGGCTGCAAAGGCCGCGTAAGCATTCATCATTCAACTCGGGTTTGAAGTGGAGCCAAGATGCCACTTCAAACCCCGCTGAACAGCCGCGCAATCCTGCCGTTATGATCGGTAATTTCGATTACCCTTCCAGGGACATTACAGCCACCTGGAGAGCTCGGATGCCCTTGCGAATAATGGGTTCGTGTTTGCGGCGCGCAAGGATCGCGGTGTGGACTGGCTGGTGCAGCGTCGGCGCTCCCTCGACGAGGAACGATGGGAGCTCGGCCGTGAACCGGCGCGCATCGTCGCTGCGCATGTAGCAGGTGCCGCCCGTTCGCCGCAGCATGATCTCCGCCAGAGTTTCCGATCCCGTCGAAAGCCGACAGATCGCCAGCTCGGCCAGCAGCTCTGCGTGCGTCTTTTCCAGCACCGCGGTGTAGCCTGGGCGAATGTAGGTTTCAGGGTCGACATCGGACAGCGTTCTGGCAGCCGTCGAAACCATCACATATTCCTCGACCATCAGATGCTCGTAGGCGATCTCAGGCAGGTAACGAGGCGCATAAAGCACGGCAATATCGAGATTTCCCATGCTTAGGTCGCTGACCATCTGGTTCGAATAGTCCGACTCGACATGGATCGAGGATTTTGGAAGCGCCTGGCACAGTGTCTCGACCCATCCCGGCAGGACCGAACGGGTCATCCCCACCTGTGCGGCGATGCGCAACGTGCCCTCGAAACGGTTGAACGCTCGCACATCGTGTCGAGCTTGCGACCACGTCGACAGCAAGGATCTGGCATAGGCTTCGAACCGCCGCCCGGCGGCTGTCGGCTCAGCGCCGGCGCGCCCGCGCAGAAAGAGCTCGGACCCGATCGCGCTCTCCAGATTCTTGATGCGGGTGCTGATCGTCGACTGGGTCAACCCCAGCCGGTCGGCGGTACGATTGAAATTTCGCGACTCGATGATGTCGAGAAAAGTTTCGATGTGATCTAGCTGCACATGACCTCCGATCGAAAAAGTCGATCATATTGCGCAGGATCATAAGCTTGATCAAACAATACTCAAGGCGGAAGCTGCACGCGGTGAAATCGGCCGCAGATCGTCCAGGCTGAAGCTACGGAGCTGAGCAACGTGTTCATAGTCGACTGCGATTGTCACAATTACTGGTCGAGCGCGACTGTATTGGAGCCTTACCTTTCCGGCCTATGGAAGGACATGTTCGTTGAAGGCGAGAAGACAGGTCCCGTTGGCGCCTTCCCGCATGGCCATCGTCCCTGGTTTCATCCGCAGGACTTCTCACGCAAGGACGTCCGTCCGAAAACAGAAGCCGACAACTATCTCATCATGAAGGAAAAACACCTCGACAAGTACAAGGTCGATGTGGCGATCCTGACCGGCGATGAGCCGATCGAGGCTTCCACCCTCGCCAATCCCTATTATGCCAGCGCCCTCGTCAGCGCCTACAATGACTATCAGATCGACCAATGGCTGCCGAAGGACGATCGCTTCATGGGCTCGATCATCGTCGCGCCACAGGATCCGAAGCTCGCGGCCGCCGAGATACGCCGTCTGGGCAATCACCCGCGCATGGTTCAGGTTCTCGCTTCGCAAGGCTCCGTCAAGCCCTATGGCGATCCGTTTTACCATCCAATTTATGAGGCTTGCGCCGAGGTGGGGCTGCCCTTTGCCATTCATCTGGGCGGCCATGGTGGCGTGAATTCGACCGCGATTGCTCCGGCCCCGACGACATTCTTCTGGGAGACCCATGCCATCCTGCACATGTCGGCCATTTCGCATGTCGCAAGCATGATTGCGCATGGCGTCTTCGAAAAATGGCCGGACCTCTACTTCGTGGTCATCGAATGCGGCGTCGCCTGGGTGCCATCGGTATTGTGGCGCCTGGACGCCGACTACAAAGCCCTACGCAAAGAGACGCCATGGCTGAAAATGCTGCCGTCCGAATATTGCCGGCGAAATATCCGCTTTTCCACGCAGCCGCTGGAGCAGCCCGCAAATATTCAGCATCTCTGGTCCACTCTCGAGGCGATGGACGGCGAAAATACGCTGATGTTTGCCTCCGACTATCCGCATTGGGACTATGACGATGCCAACACGCTGCAAATCCCTCCTGCCTGGAAGAGCAAGATCATGGGGCTGAATGCGCTGGAGGTTTACAAGCGCATCCCGCGCGCGCAAGCGGCGAATGCTGCCTGAGGAAGCAGACGATGCCCGAGAAGACATACATCTGTAGAGTCGACGAGATCGAAACCGGATCTCCCTTCATCGCCAAGATCCGCAGCCTTTCGGTCGGCGTTTTTCGCATCGGAGATTCATTCCACGCGCTGCTGAATGTTTGTCCGCACCGCGGCGCTCCCCTTTGCGAGGGGCCGCAATGTGGAACAACTGCACCGGTCGAAGAGGCGCAGTTCATCTATCACCGCCAAAACGAGATCGTGCGCTGCGCCTGGCATGGCTGGGAATTTGATATCAAATCGGGCGCGGCCCTGGTCGATCCGTCCGTTCGCGCGCGCACATTTCCAGTAACGGTCGAGGCGGGCAGCATCTATGTGACGGCCTGATTGAGGTACGGATTTGAAAAGTAGCAGAAATGATTATCGCGGCTAACGGGTAGATTTCTTAACAGGGTGCGTGACGAACAATAACGCGGAAAATCCGCAATGGGAGAGTCAAATGTCAGAATCTGGATACAAGCTTGCTATCGCTCAAAGCCTGATCGGTCGCGGCAAGATTTCCCGTCGCGACTTCATTCATCTTGGGCTGGCCGCTGGGCTGACGGTCACCGCTGCGGATAAGCTCTTCGTCAGCACGGCCCGGGCCGAACCGCTGCAGGGCGGCTTCGCCAAGCTCGGAATGGCACATGGCGCGACGACGGATTCGATCGATCCGGCCGGCTACCCGGACACCTTCACACAGACAGCGTTCTCGGGCTCGATGTCCAACAGCCTCACCGAGGTCGACGCCAAAGGCAACGTCCAACCGGACCTTGCCGAGAGCTTTGAATCGTCCGATGGCGCCAAAACCTGGGTCTTCAAGCTTCGCAAGGGCGCAACCTTCCACAACGGCAAGAATGTGACGGCGGACGATGTCGTGACTTCGCTTCGCTATCATATGGGCGACGAAACTAAGTCGGCGGCGAAGCCGCTGCTTGAGCCCGTCGCCAGCATTAAGGCGGATGGCCCCGAAACGGTTGTCTTCACGCTGAAAAGCGGCAACGCCGACTTCCCCTACATCATGAGTGACTACCATCTGGTCATCATGCCGGCCAAGGACGGCAAGGCGGATTGGGGATCGGGCGTTCGCACCGGCGCTTTCGTGCTTGAGAATTTCCAGCCCGGCGTTTCGGCCAAACTCAAGCGCAATCCGAACTACTTCAAGAACGGCAAACCCTATCTCGACGAGGTGGAGTTCATCGCCATCACCGATCTCGCCGCTCGCATGGCCGCGCTATCGACGGGGGAGGTGGACTATATTGGCCGCGCCGACCTTAAGACCCTCGGCATGTTGAAACGCAACCCCAAGGTGGAGATCGTCGAGGTCACCGGCTATGGCCATTACACCTTGCCGATGAATGTCACGATGGCGCCGTTCGATAATCCGGATGTCCGGATGGCCTTAAAGTGGGCGATCAACCGTCAGGAGATCGTCGACAAGATCTTTCTCGGTCACGCCACTGTGGCCAATGACAACCCGATCGCGCCGGCGATTAAATTCGCCACGAATCCGCAGCCGCAGCACAGTTTCGATCCGGAGAAAGCCAAGCACTATCTGAAAAAGGCTGGAATGGAGAAACTGAAGGTGGACCTCTCGGTCGCCGATGCCGCTTTTGCAGGCGCGGTGGACGCGGCTGCGCTGATCCGCGAGACGGCAGCCCAGTGCGGTATCGACGTAAACGTCGTGCGCGAGGCCGAGGACGCCTATTGGGACAATGTCTGGCTCAAGAAACCGTGGTGCGCTTCTTATTGGAGCGGTCGCGCGACGGCCGACTGGATGTTCACGCAAGCCTTCGCCGCGGACTCCAGCTGGAACGAGTCGTTCTGGAAAAATCCCCGCTTCAACGAGTTGCTTGTCCAGGCGCGCGCCGAGACGGATGAGGCCAAGCGGGCGGCAATGTATGCCGAGATGCAGCAACTGACGCATGATGATGGCGGCAGCATCGTGCTGGTCTTCAACAACTTCGTCAGCGCCAAATCCAATAAGCTCGCACATGGCGAAGTGGCGCCGAACTGGGAGAACGACGGACTGAAGATGGCCGAACGCTGGTGGATCGCCACTGCGTGAGAGAGCGGGCCGGACCCGCGATGGCTACTGGGCTTCGGCTTGCAGCCGCGTGCCCTGCCGGCAGGGCAGCGACGGCAACGGGAAACGCGAGCAAATGAACCCGGTCGCAAGAACGGTTCTGCAGCGCCTTGGCCTCGGCCTGGTCACGCTGTTCATCGTCTCCATCATTATCTTCTCTGCGATTGCAATGCTGCCGGGCGACTTCGCCAAGGCGATGCTCGGACAATCCGCGACACCCGAAACGGTCGCCGCCTTCCAGCGAGAAATTGGCATCGACCGTCCGCCTGTCGAGCGGTATTTCGTCTGGGTCGGGCAGATGCTCCACGGAGATTTTGGCTCTTCGTTCGCAAGCCGCACCGGATATCGGCGCACCGTCGCCGAGATCATCGCGCCGCGCCTTTACAATACGATGTTCCTCGCATCGATGACCGCGCTGATCGCAGTTCCGCTCGCCCTGGGACTGGGCATCCTCGCTGCGCTCCACCGCAATGGCTGGTTCGACCGGGTGGTGAACGCAGTGACGCTGACAACCATTTCGTTCCCGGAGTTCTTCGTCGCCTATATGCTTGCCTACCTGGTCATCTCGCGCGACACATTCATCGGCTCCGAGTTCGCACAATCCCTGCCGCACTGGCTTGCAGCGTCACTGAACTGGATACTTAACGCAGTTCCCAAGTTCCCGACATTGTCGAACGTGAACGACCAGACGCCGTTCTGGGATCAGGTCTGGAGAGTAGCCTTGCCGGCGACCACGCTTACGCTCGTCATCGTCGCACACATGATGCGCATGACACGAGCGGCGATCATCAACATGCTTGCAAGCCCCTATATCGACATGGCGCGTCTCAAAGGAGTCTCGCCGATGGCCATCGTACTCAGGCATGCCTTGCCCAACGCATGGGCTCCGATCGTCACGGTGGTGGCCTTCAATCTTGCTTATCTCGTCGTCGGAGTGGTCGTCGTCGAAGTGGTGTTCGTCTATCCCGGCATCGGTCAGCTGATGGTCGACGCGGTCAAATCAAGGGATGTTCCGGTTGTCCAAGCTTGCGCCTTGATTTTCGCGGCAACCTATATCCTCCTTAATCTGACCGCCGACATCATTTCCATCGCCACCAATCCCAGGCTCTTGCATCCACGATGACCAGCTACGAACCCATCGCGCAGGTTCACAGGCTGAGGCGCTCGCGCGCCACCCGGGCCAAAACGGCGCTGAAGAAGGCACCCTTCAGTGCCTGGTTCGGCATCCTCGTGATCGTTGGCTATGTCGTCGTTGCGGTCTTCGCGCACTGGATCGCCCCATATGGCGAAACACAGGTCTTCAGCGAGGCCTTCGCACCGTGGAACCAGCAGTTCAAATTGGGTACCGACCAGCTCGGCCGCGATATGCTCACACGCTTGATTTACGGTGCGCGCAACACCATCGGTATAGCCGTCGCGACTACATTGCTGTCCTTCGCAGTCGGCGTCTCGCTAGGCCTTCTTGCCGCGTTGTACAGAGGATGGCTCGACCAGATACTGTCGCGTGCGGTGGACGTCTTGATGTCGATCCCAAGCCTTATCTTCGCCCTGGTGCTGCTTTCGATCTTCGGCTCGTCGATCACAAGCCTGATAATCATCATTGCGCTGCTCGATTCTACCCGTGTCTTTCGGCTCGCACGCGCCGTCGGGCTTAACGTGGCGGTAATGGACTATGTTGAAGTGGCGCGATTGCGCGGCGAAGGCCCGAAATGGATCATCGCCAAGGAAATCCTTCCCAACGTGATGCCGCCGCTGGTCGCGGAGTTCGGCTTGCGATTTTGCTTCGTATTCCTCACGATCGCGGCACTGTCCTTCCTGGGGGTCGGTATTCAGCCACCGACTGCCGATTGGGGATCGATGGTGCGCGAGAATGCGACCCTGATCACCTACGGCGATGTCACGCCGCTGCTGCCGGCCGGCGCGATTGCCCTCCTCACGGTCTCTGTGAATTTCGTCGTGGACTGGTTCCTGCATGCAACAAGCGGGTTGCGGGATGAAAAATAGCGCTCCCGGATTGCGCGAAAAAGGCAAGGATCTGCTTCAGATCCGCAATCTGCATGTGGAGGGTTTCTCGGACGAGCGGTGGTATCCTATTGTCCGCGGGGTCGATCTGGCGCTGAAGCGGGGGGACGTTCTTGGCCTGATCGGCGAGTCAGGCGCCGGCAAATCCACCATTGGCCTCGCGGCGATGGGTTACGCCAAGCCGGGCTGCCGTATTACACAGGGCTCGATCCTGTTCGACGGGATCAATCTTCTGGCACTAAGCGAAACAGGGCGGCGTCGCCTCAGAGGCTCCCGTATCGCCTATGTCGCGCAAAGCGCGGCGGCCTCTTTCAATCCGGCCCATCGACTCCTCGATCAGACTGTCGAAACCGTGGTGGCGCATGGGATTGCCAGCCGAGAGAAAGCGAACCGGAGTGCGGTCGATCTTTATCGGCGTCTTCAGCTTCCAGATCCGGAGACCATTGGCTTTCGCTATCCTCACCAGGTTTCCGGCGGACAGTTGCAACGGGCGATGACCGCGATGGCGATGGCTTGCCGTCCGGACCTCATCGTCTTCGACGAGCCAACGACGGCGCTCGATGTGACAACGCAGGTCGAAGTTCTCGCCTCCATTCGCAACATCGTGGAGGAGTTCAACACCGCTGCAATCTATGTGACGCATGATCTGGCGGTGGTGGCGCAAATGGCGGACCGCATCATGGTTTTGCGCCATGGACTAACCGTGGAGGAGGCAGAAACGCGCCAGATGCTCGCCTCGCCCACCCAGGAATATACCAAGACGCTCTGGGCCGTGCGCAAGCTCGCCAAGCCCGAAGTTCCGGCCGATGAATATTTGCTTACGATAGACAACGTCACCGCGGCCTACGGCCGGGCGGTTAAGGTGCTCCAGGATGTCTCGATCAAAGTTCCACGCGGAAGAACAGTGGCTGTGGTCGGCGAGTCCGGTTCCGGGAAATCGACGCTCGCTCGCGTCGTTACCGGCCTGCTGCCCCCGCTTTCGGGGTCGATTTCCTTTGCCGGCCAGGCCCTTTCCAAGACCGTGAAGTTGCGCCCAAAAGAGATCCTGCGACGCATACAGATGATTTATCAAATGCCCGACAACGCTCTAAATCCGCGCCAGACGGTCGAAGAAGTTATAGCTCGTCCGCTTGAATTCTACCTTGGCCTCAAGGGTGCACAACGGGATCGGCGGATCGGCGAACTCATGCACATGGTCGAGATGAGCGAAACTTACCTGGATCGTCTGCCGGCCGAACTGTCGGGAGGCCAGAAGCAGCGCGTTTGCATCGCCCGGGCGTTGGCCGCCGATCCGGAGCTGATAATCTGCGACGAAATCACGTCCGCGCTCGACCAGATTGTGCAAGAGGAAATCCTGAAGCTCTTGATCCGGCTTCAGCGCGAGCTCGGCATGACCTACATTTTCATCACCCATGACATTGCCACCGTGCGGGCGATCGCCGACGAAATTGTGGTCATGCACCAGGGTAAAGTCGTTGAGCAGGGATTAAAGAGCGAAATTCTCACGCCGCCGCATGCCCCCTATACCGAACGGCTTCTGTCCTCCGTGCCGGAAATGGATCCGGATTGGCTCACAAGGCTGCTCGCCAGCCGGACGATATGATCGTCGGGCAGAGTGTTCTTCCATATCGCCATGGTTTACAGTCTCGCGGAGGGCGCTCGGCGAGACCGCGCTCGGTCGCAAACGGACAGCGCGCGTCGCCCCGTCCATACGAGGATAGGCGCCCTTTGCCGTCACTCGGTTTTCTGAGAGCATGATGGAGTACGCGCAATCCGGGAGCCGATACTCTATGCCAACAGAAATCGATGCTAGTGTAGCGCGCCGATGGTTTGCCGAAGACCTGCGTGTCGCATCACCTGTCTTGCACAATCCTGCGGTCATCGAGGCCTTTGCAAGGGTTCCGCGCGAACACTACCTTGGCGACGGGCCATGGCGTATCCATTCGAGACTGCAAATCGGGGCGGTCCATACCAGCCCTTCAGCCGCACTTCATGAGATCTACCACGACGTTCTGGTCTTGCTTGACGAAAAACGCGGACTGAACAGCGGCTTGCCGTCGCTTTGGGCATTGGTTTTCGACCATCTGAACATCACTCCCGGCCAGACCGTCCTTCAGGTGGGCGCCGGTGTCGGCTATTTCACCGCCATCCTCGCTGAACTGACGGGTTCTGAAGGACGCGTGATTGCATATGAGATCGACGAAGAACTAGCTCGTCGCGCGCAAGGCAATCTTGCTCATTATGCGCACGTCGAAGTGACGTGCGGTGATGCAACGCAGGCAATTGATCTGCCAGACCTCGATGTCGTGATCGCCTTTGCCGGAGTGACGCACGTGCCGGAACGGTGGCTTTCAAATTTGTCCGACGCTGGCCGGATGGCATTGCCGTTCACGGGTGAAGACCGACGAGGTTTCATGATGCTTCTGGAAAGGGCTGGCGATACGTTTCCCGTACGATCACTTGTGCCATGCGGATTTTACCCCTGCAGCGGAGCCAGGCGCAGTGACGAAGAAAAGGCCTTGATGGTCGCCCTCAAGGCTGCGCGAGGCAAGGTCACCCGTCTCGCGCAATATCACCGAGGGCGACCGAAAAATGGCATCGAGAACGCTTGGTTGGTGACCAACGCATACTGGATTTCGAAAGCCTAGAGATCGATGTCGCTTTTGCGTGTCACCGTCGTAGCGTGCGGCACGGCTTTCCACGAGCGATCTATGCCGGCGGGAGCAGTCCGAAACATCATTATTGCGTCCGAAATTTCCCCGATCCGCGCGTGGGGATTGCAGCCGCGGTCCTGGCCGGCTGCAGCACAGCCTTCTTCTTATGCGAAGACGGACTGGAACTATACTGCGCAGCATGATCCGCCGTCGAGACGTCTCCGACCAGCGCCGCAAGTTCAGTCTCATCGAGCGTCTCGGTCTCGAGCAGCCTGCGTGCCGCCCTTTCCAGCACGTCGCGCCGCTCGGTGAGCAGGTTGACGGTTCGTTCGAACGCGGCCTCCACAATGTCGCGCACCTCCGCGTCGATGGCATCGGCGGCGGCTTCGCCGTAATCGTGCTCGCGCGGTCCGCCGGCGAGCGGGTTGGGGCTCAGGAAGGAGCGTGGGTCCTTTTCCAGCGCCACGTGCCCGAGTTTTGCCGACATGCCGTAACGCGTCACCATGGCGCGCGCTATGTCGGTTACCTTGGCGAGATCATCGGCGGCTCCGGTGGACAGATGGCCGAATACGATCCATTCTGCCGCCCTGCCGCCGAGCAGCACTGCCATTTTGTTGTCCAGCTCCTCGCGTGTCATCAGGAAGCGATCCTCGGTCGGACGTTGGATAGTGTAGCCGAGCGCGCCGACGCCGCGTGGTATGATCGACACCTTGTGCACCGGGTCGACGCCAGGCAGGGCCATGGCTACCAGCGCATGACCCATTTCATGGTAGGCGACGATCTCGCGCTCCTTCGGGTTCAGGAGCCGGTTGCGTTTCTCCAGTCCCGCGACGATGCGCTCCACCGCATCGTTGAAATCTCCCATCATTACCGCATCCGCCTTGCGGCGCGTGGCGAGCAACGTCGCCTCGTTCACGAGATTGGCCAGGTCAGCACCGGTGAAACCGGGCGTCAGCGCCGCCACTTTTTCCGCGTCGACATCCGTCGCCAGCTTGGCCTTGCTCATGTGAACCTGCAGGATCTTGATGCGACCCTGCTTGTCGGGCCGGTCGACCAATACCTGGCGGTCGAAACGGCCGGCGCGCAGAAGTGCCGGATCAAGGATCTCAGGACGGTTCGTCGCGGCCAGCAGCACGACGCCGATCTGTGGATCGAAACCGTCGAGTTCGACCAGAAGCTGGTTGAGCGTCTGCTCCTTTTCGTCGTGGCCGCCGACCATGGTCCCGCGGGCGCGGCCAAGAGCGTCGAGCTCGTCGATGAATATGATTGCGGGAGCCTTGGACCGCGCCTGCTCGAAAAGATCGCGCACGCGCGCGGCCCCGACCCCCACGAACATCTCGACGAACTCCGAACCGGAGATCGAGAAGAACGGGACCTTGGCTTCGCCGGCGACGGCCTTGGCGAGCAGAGTCTTGCCCGTGCCCGGCGGTCCGACCAGCAGCACGCCTTTTGGCATGCGGCCTCCGAGGCGGCCGTATTCGCCCGGGTTCTTCAGAAAATCCACAATCTCCTGCAGCTCGGCCTTGGCTTCATCGACCCCCGCCACATCGTCGAACGTCACGCCGGTATTGGCTTCGACATAGACTCTGGCCTTGCTCCTGCCAATTTGCATCAAACCTCCGACGCCGCCGTCCATGCGTCTTAGAAGCAGCATCCACAGGCCAAAGAAGACGAGCACCGGCACAACCCAGGAAAGCAGGTCGCTCAGGAAGGTGCTTTCGACCTGGCCGGTCACAGTGACACCGTGCTCCTGCAGGTCACGGGCGAGGTTCGGCTCGACGCGTGTGGTGATGAATAGCGGCCTGCCATCTTGCGGCTCCTTGAAGCGGCCCTGGATGAAGCGGTCCGAAACCTGCACCTCGGCGATTTTGCCGGCGTTCAGCAAGGTCTCGAACTGGCTGTATGGTATCTCGGCGACGTGCTGCGTCGTGGCATAGATATACTGGACGACCATCACGCCCACGAACGCCGCGACCCAGTACCAGATATTGAACCGCGTCTTTCTGTTGCTCATGTCCATGGCGGCCTCCACAGGGAACCGGATATAGGTCGCCAAGCCCGCGCGGCATCGGTGCAGGCCAGGTACGGCGCAAAAAAGTGGGAAGCCCAGACCAGCCGGCGACGATACTGGGTCTGCATTGTCCTTTCCTGCGCGGCATGCCCGGCATGCCGTTTTCCTCCGCCGGATAGACCCCCTTCAAAACGTCGTTGAAATCATGGCTGACGGCCGCATTGCACTCGCAGGCAAGCACCTGCGACACGGCGGCGGTCGCTGCTCTGCAGCAATGCCAACATCCAGACAACATCTGCGCCGGCATGCGGCCGCTTTTCCGCATCGCAAGGGTTCAACACTCAGGCGAGAGCCGGACCTATGGAACCCTACATGAATGGACGCGGAGAGAACGCGCCAGTCCTCGCCCGCCGGGGAGTTCCTCGCCGGCGGGCGGATGCCTCGGATACAGAGAGTGGCCGCGTTCAACTCAAAGTCGATCGACGGATGCTGTAAAACCGGTGACCGCGATACTTTCGATTTCACGACCGCGACCGGCGCCGGGAAGCTTCTCCAATTGATCCAATTGGCGCAACGCGTCCATGATGGCATCGAAGCTGACCGGTTCGGTTGCGCCCGGCGGCATGCGCAGCGCCGGCACCGATTCCACTGCACAGGCATCCGATGCCCATGACGAAAGGATTGCACGCTTCTCCTGGAAGTCCAGCGTCACGTCGGTCAGCACGTTCTCAGGTCGCTCGAAATGCCGTGCCGGATGGAGCAACCGGTCAAGAAAAACATCAGGGCCCTCGGGCCCGATTGGGGGAAAACTCGTCGAAATGGCTCCTTCCATCGATAGTCCTCCGCTTTGAATAGTCTCCTCTGTTGACGTCGTCTGTGGTGGCTGTCGCGATTTCCACCAGCTGAAAATTTTGGAGAGTTTCGACCAAATTTCAATGGCTCCGCAACGCCACATCCTCGCAGTTCCGCCCGCCATCAACATTTTTTCGAACCGGTGAAACAATCGGCGTGAATGTCAGTTCTTGCGCCTGGGACAAGTCGCGCGGCAGCGCCAGGGCGGTCGGGCGGGAGAACCAATCATTTCTTACATTTCCAGGAAGCGACTGTGCATTGGCTTGGTCGCAGGAATTTTGATGCTCTCGGCTGGCGGCTTTGCTCCGGTTTCAGCACAGGAAATCCTGAACGACTTCGGCGCAATCCTGCGTCAGAAGCTGCCGGCCGTGGTCGCGAGCCCGGGCAAGATTACCGGTTTCGCGCTCTATTATCGAGGCCGACCAGCAAATGGCCGCGAGAATGCCTGGCTGATGAGGGACACATGCTGGAACTCGAAAGCCTGGCGATCGATATCAATCTCGCGTGTCGCCGCCGTAGGGCGTGGCACGCATTGAAGGGCGTTCCACGAAGGAGCTATACCATTGTGCCAGTCGTGGCCTTCCCTGCAGGAAGTCGGGCAGTCCGCGGAATTCCAGCCAGCTTAGACAAGTGGCGAGCGCGATGTGGCCGACATGGAGCGGCGCGTCGAATTCGACCTCGCTTTCCACGAAGTCATAGGATTCGATAAGCTTCATCGTCATGCCTGCACCCAAGGCGGGATAACGCAGATGTTCAGGGCGGCGCTCGTTTTCCCACCGAATGGAAATGCCTGCGTCGCACATGCCGCCGGCAAGCGCCTGGAGGCGCAGGGCGGACCATTTGGCCCGCCCTGTTTCGGGGATGAGCCGACGACTGCTTTCGAGGTTGTCGAGATAGTCGCAGATTACGCCCGAATCGAAGAGAGCATAGCCGTCGTCGACAACGAGAACGGGCACCTTGCCAAGCGGATTGATCGCAAACACATCATCGTTGCGATTGATGGGGCTCGTCTCCTGATGAATGACGCGCAGACGTCCGGCAAGGCCCGACTCGTGGGCAAAGACCAGAACCTTGCGCGCGTAGGGGGAGTGGGTCTGGTAGATGAGTTTCATGGACCCGTTCTGCGCTGGGTCTGGCGGGCATATCGAGCAGTCCGCGGCCCAGCCGCTCTTCCGTTCAATGATCCCGGGTCCGGTGCCATCGTCATGCGTCCTTCTCCAGTTCGGCCTCGGTCACGATGATCAGCACCCGGCTCGATTCGTCGAGCGCAAGCTCCTGCGACAGGCCGTAAGCCGCGACGGCGGTGGCGAGGCCGGCGAGGCCGGCGGCACCCGACGGGGTTGTGTCTGGACCGTTTGCCTCACGAAGCCGGCTCTTCGCGTCGGCAAGCGCCGCTTCGGACACGGTTATGACCCGAGCGTTGCCTTGGCGCAGTACGTCGAGCGCCGATGCTGCTGCTTCGCCACAGGCGAGCATGTCTGCCGACGTCTTGAGATCGCCGGATATCCGAACTGAGCGTGCTTGCGACAGCGCGGCCGCGACGCAGGCTGCGGCCTCTGGTTCTACCACGACGATCATGGCCGGAGGCATCAGCCAGTCCTTCAGCCCAGTCGTCAGGGCGGCGGCAAGTCCACCGACACCGGCCTGCACGAAAAGGTGGGTTGGCCTCAGATGGCCAATCTCGTCGACTTGGCGACGGATTTCCGCGGCAATCACGCCATAGCCAGCGACGACATCAGCGACCGCTGGATCATCCGGGTCGCTCGAGGTATCGGCCACCAAAATGCCTTCCCCGGCGCGGGCTGCCGCAGAGGCCCGATCGACGGCATCGTCATAGGTGCCGTCGACCCACACGATTTCGGCGCCTTGGGAATCGATACGCCGCACCCGGCCCGCAGGGACGCCCGTATGGAGGTATATCCTTGCCCTCCCGCCGGCAAACTTCGCCGCCGCGGCGACGGCAAGTCCGTGATTGCCGGCGCTGGCCGTGATTAGCGCCGGCAGCGGCGTCTGGGCCCGCTCTGGATCGAGCAGTTCATCGATATCCATCCCGGTAGCGCGAGCGAGAGCGCACAGACCGGCATAGGTGCCGCCGAGGGACTTGAAGCTGCCCAGGGCACGGTGGCCCTCGTTCTTGGCAAGCACCTGGGTCACATCCAGGCTCGCAGCCAGGCTTGGCAGGTCGAGCAGCGGTGTCGGTGCATAAAACGGCGACAGGCGCTGTAACAGCGCCGCAATGAGATCAGGGCCAAGGCCCGGCTGTGTGTCTGTGGTCATGAGGCGAAATTCTATTCCCGAAACGATGGCGCTTGGCGCCTATTATCGTTGCCCAGCTGCCTGATTTCGTCATAGATGCCTGTCCAAATGACGAAAACCGCTGCCCTCGATCGCTTCGACCATGTGCTGCTGTCGCTGGTTCAGCGCGACAACCAGATCCCGGCGCGGCGTCTCGCCGAGCAGGTCGGGCTTTCCCAGAGTGCGGTCCTGCGCCGCCTGCGCCGGCTGCGGAAGGATGGCGTGATCGCGGCGGATATTGCCGTCATTCGTCCGGCGGCCGTGGGCCTGCCGCTAACCATCCATGTGCTCGTTTCGCTGGAACGGGAGAGCGCTGTCGAGTTGGACGCCTTCATCGGCAAGCTCCGCGGGCGCTCGGAGGTTCGTCAGGCCTGGTATGTCACCGGTGAAGCCGATTTCGTGCTCCTCCTGCAATTGCCGGGGATGGAGGCGTACGATGTCTTCGCGCGGGAAGTCTTCCACGCCAATTCGAACGTGAGGGCGTTCCGCACCATCGTGACAATGCGGGAAGTGGTTGGCGCAGCGGATGCGCGGCCGCTATCCACTGCCTGAGTTGCGGCGTGCCCCCGCCAAGCTGACTGCCCTGCTTGACCCGGAATTCTAGTCAAGGGCGCGAACCCGATTGAAGTTCGCTACACGCATCCCGTATCTACTCACCCGCCGCACCGAGCTAATCGCTGCCGCCAAGATGCTTCGCGAATGTCTGCCCCTGGCGCAAATTACTTCCACTCGTGCGTAGAAGAATATCCATGTATGAAACGGGGGGTGCAGCTCGCTCCCGTATACTGATCGTCCAACGGCGGCATGAATTTCGGAAGGGATATGAGAGCCAACACTTCAGGATCTCCCGGCGATGAGGCGCACTCTACCCGCAGCAGAATCAAAGAGGTCGCGGCCGAGTTCTATGTCCTGCGCGGCCACGATGGTTTCAGCTTCGGCGATATAGCGACGGCAATCGGCACGACGCGCGCCAACATCCATCATCACTTCGGCAACAAGCGTCAGCTGATGGAGGAATTGATCGCGGACTTCGCCGCCAACGCCGAGGCCCGCATCAAGCGCTTCTGGACGACCCCCGATATCCGGTTCTTCGACCGTCTCGATATGCAGCTCGAGGATCTGCGCCGCTTCTACGAACGTTTCAACGCTGAGAAGGGAGCCCGCAATATGTGGAGCCCGCTTTCGCGCCTTCGCCACGACCTCCCGGTTCTCGGCGAACCAGCGGAACGTGCCCTGGAGCGCGTCAACCGGGTCTATGATCAGAGCCTGCGTCATGCGGTGGACCAGGCGGTGAAGGACGGAGAGCTTTCCTCCGACACACTCAGCGACGAGCTCGTGCACATGCTGCGCATTACCCTTCTGTCCTGTCCACCGATGACGCAGGACACCGGAAGCTTCGACGAGGTCGCCAGGACTTTCGCAGCGCTCGCCGCGATCATCCGCGCCGCTTGGCAGGATGCGGGGAAGGGCTCGGATCGAGGCTAGATATCCGGTGGAACAAAGCGAGGGTGAGTTGACAGCCTTTGGCTTTCAAGTTACTTACTTGCAGGTAAGTCAGCCCATGATGGCGACGAGGCGCGTATTAGGGAGGATCACGTGCTGCGCGATGATGCATTCACCCGTTTCGAGGTCAGCCCCTTCACTGGTGCACTCGGTGCGGAAATTCGCGGGATCGATCTGGCGAGCGCGAGCGAGGATGCCTTCCAGGACGTTCGCCGCGCGCTCTACAAATATCATGCGCTCGCCGTGCGCGATCAGGAGCTTGACGCCGCTGGCGTCCACAAGGTCGCCCGCCGGTTCGG
The DNA here is from genome assembly GCF_040323955.1 of Mesorhizobium sp. M0018. Classification (NCBI taxonomy): domain Bacteria; kingdom Pseudomonadati; phylum Pseudomonadota; class Alphaproteobacteria; order Hyphomicrobiales; family Phyllobacteriaceae; genus Mesorhizobium; species Mesorhizobium sp. M0018. The sequence continues at coordinate 69,176 of NZ_JAMYVL010000008.1, forward strand.
ACCATTTAGCGGCAATCCGGTGCACACGCCGATCGACGGCTTTGACGATATCGTGCGCTTCGTGCGCGAGCCGGACGACACGGGCAAAGTGATCGGCGAGGACTGGCACATGGACCTCGCCTGGCTACCGAAGCCACCGGGCATTACGATTCTCTACGGTGAGGAGGTGCCGCCGGTTGGCGGCGACACCTGCTTCTCCAGCCTCGAGAAGGCATATGACTCGCTTTCGCCGCGGCTGGTCGAGATCCTGCAAGGCCTGACGGGCGTCCATAGCGGCCGCGGGGTCTTCGCCATCAACGCGGCCCACAGCCGGCTCGGCGTCAAGGCCGATGTCCAGACGATCGAGAATGCCGTCGTCGAGCATCCTGTGATCTGTCGCCACCCCGAGACTGGCCGGCGCTATGTCTTCGTCAGCAGCGTGATGACCAATTTCAAGGGGATGACGGAGGAAGAAAGCAAGCCGATGATCGACTTCCTGATGGCGCGGGCTGTCCGGCCCGAGTTCAACTGCAGGCTGCGTTGGGAACCGAAGACGCTCGGTATGTGGAACAATCCCCATGTCCTGCACACCGCCATCAACGATTATCCCGGATATCGCCGGGTGATGTACAGAACAACGGTGGAGGGCACCGTTCCACTTGCCGCCAGGGACGGCTGACGCGCAACCGCTCAGGGAGGAGCAATGGCATTTGGTTCCGAGGCGTCCGTCGGCCATAGGGGGGAAGGGGCGGCGGAAGCGGCTGGCGAGACCAAGAGGCGGCGCTTCGCGTTTTCGCCTGCCTACCTCTATGCGACGCCCGTGCACCTCCTGGTGCTTGGGATCATCGTGCTCCCCGCGATCTTCGTCCTGTGGCTGAGTTTCGAAGCCTCGTCATTCGGCCAATCGGCAACCTTCGTTGGCTTCGATAACTATATCCGCGTCCTCACCGATCCCTATTTTTGGGGTTCGGTCTGGAACACGGTCCTCGTCGTCGCCGTGGCGGTTCATATCGAACTGCTGCTCGGCCTTGGCCTGGCCCTGCTTTTCGCCTCCGGGCTTCCCCTCCAGCGCGTCATGCTCGTCGTGGTGCTCGCTCCCTACGCCATCAGCGAGGTGACGGCGGTCGCAATGTGGCGCTTCCTGTTCGATCCAGACGTCGGCCCGATCACGCTGATGCTGCGATACACCGGTCTGCCGACGCTCGACTGGACGTTCATCCCTTCTCACGGCCTCATCCTCGTCGGCCTGCTCACGATCTGGCTGCACCTGCCATTCACATTCATCATCCTCTATGCGGCACGGCTCGCGGTTCCGAAGGAGCTCTATGAGGCTGGGCGCACCGACGGAGCCAATGCGTTCCAGCTCTTCCGCAACATCACGCTGCCGCTTCTGGCGCCAGCGATGCTGATCGCGCTGCTCTTCCGCTACATCTTCGCCTTCCGTCTCTTTTCCGAGGTCTGGCTCCTGACCCAGGGCGGCCCGGCACGCACGACCGAGGTCGTTTCCGTTTATCTTTATCAGGAAGGCTTCCGCTACAACTCGTTCGGCACGGCGGCCGCGACGGCATGGATGATGGTCGTCATCTCGCTGCTGCTTGCGACTGGCTATGTCTGGCGGCTGCGCAAGGAATCCATGGCCAATGCGTTCTAGGCGTCTCGCCATCGGTGCCGGAAAGACGCTCGCCGTTGCGGCAATCGTCGTCTGGTCACTGTTTCCGATCGGCTTCATCGTGCTCTCGTCGTTCAAACCCGGTCGCGAGATTTTCGCGGTTCCACCGGAGCTCTTCTTCGAACCGACCTTCGAGCACTACGCCTCGCTGTGGCAGCGCTGGCCGGCCTTTTTCGACGGGCTCGTCAACAGCCTGATCATCACCACCGGGGCGACGGCGCTTGCCGTCATGGCAAGTCTGCTCGCCGGTTTTGCCTACTCGCGCTATCGAGGCGTCCGTTTCCTGGAGGGATCGGTGATGTTTCTGATCGGATCGCGGCTGATCCCGCCGATCGTCGTAACGCTGCCACTGTTCCCGGTCGTCAATCGGCTCGGGCTCAACGACACCCATCTGGTGCTGATCCTGCTCTACGCGACCTTCTTCGTCTCGCTCGGCACGCTCCTGATGCGCACGTTCATCGACCAGGTACCGCGCGAACTCGACGAGGCGGCCGTCCTCGACGGCGCGCGGCCGCTGACGATCCTTGTGAAGATCATCTTGCCGCTCGTAACGCCCGGCATGCTCGCCGTCGCCGTCTTCGTGGTCGTCTTCGCGTGGAACGAGTTTCTGTTCGCCTATATCTTCACCGCCAACCACGCCAAGACCGCGCCTCTGGTCCTTTCGGAGATGATCAGTTCGATCGATGGCGTCGACTGGGGCGTCCTCTTTGCTGCCTCTACCGTCCAATTGCTGCCGGTTCTCGTCTTCGTGGTCCTGATGAACCGGTTTCTCGTCGCCGGATTGACCGCCGGCGCGACCAAGGGGTGACGACGTCACCGAGAAAGGGAGGAAGACAATGCCTTTGCACATGACACGCAGAGCCCTGCTGACGACGGCGATGGCCGCCGGCGCGACGGGTGCCTTGGGTCGGTTGGCCCATGCCCAGGTAAAGACGCTGAATGTGCTTTGCCATCGCGTCCACCAAGCCAACCTGACGACCGGCGCCGCCGGCAATGTCATCAAGCCCTGGGAGGACAAGAACAATGCCCAGATATCCTGGACCACGCTTGACAGCAATCCGCTCCAGGACCGGCTGTTCCGAGAGGCGAGCCTGAGCGAGACCGATTTCAACATCGGCTATGTCATCGACAACCGCATGACGTCGCAGATCGCCTCGCTATTCGAGCCGCTAGACGATCTCCGGAAAGCCGAGCCGATCGAGGATTTCGACGATATCGCCGAGGGCCTGCGCCACTCGATGACCGTCGGCGGCAAGCTCGTCGGCGTTCCGGTGCGCCATGCCACGCAGGGGCTTTTCTACAACGAGGAGCTGCTTCAGGAGGCCGGCATTTCGGCGCCACCGAACACGCTGGAGGAGCTGGTCGACCAGGCGAAGAAGCTGACCTTCACCTCCAGGTCCGGCACGCCCGTCGTCGGCATGATCCTTGCGAGCGACCTCGCCGTCTTCCCGGTCATGTTCGCCCGCGCCTTCGGCGGCGATTTCATCGACAAGCAGTTCAAGGTGGTCCCCGATCCGGAGGCGATGGAAAAAGGCCTGTCCGCGCTTGCCGACCTCTTCAAGGCCGGCGCGCTCCCCCGCAGCTATGCCACAACGCGCAACGACGACATGGTGACGTGGATGCAGCAGGGGCGCGCGGCCTTCGCGGTGCTGCCTTTCGCCCGCTACGCGCAGCTCAACAACAAGGAACAGTCGACCGCACCGGGAAAGATCAAGGCGATCGAGTTCCCCGGCTCCAAAACCCTCGGCAGCGGTCACGAAATGCATCCGGTCGTTGAATCCTGGGCGATGGCCATTCCCGCCAATTCGACGGACAAGAAGCTCTCCTGGAGCTACATCCGCTTCGTAGCGAGCAAGGCCGCCACACTCGACATGGCGCGCAACGGCAATGGCCCCGTCCGCACCTCGACCTATGCCGAGCCGTCGTTCGCCGGGTCGCTGCCGCAGGCGAAGGTCGAGGCTGCCGCGCTCGCCAAAGCGCGACCGGCATTTCCGGCTTTTCCCGAAGCCGCTCGCGCTCAGTCGACGTTTCTCGAGGAGGTTCAACTCGCTGTCCTCGGTCGCAAGAGCCCGAAGGAAGCGGTCGCCGCCATTATCGACCGCGTCAAACCGCTGATGCCAGCGTAATCATATGAACCGACGTTCATATCGCCTCGCACATACCGAATGGGAACGCCGGCCGAAATCGCTGCGGCGGTGGCGTTCCTCGCGAGTGATGAAGCTTCGTTCGTCACAGGCCAAACCCTGATCGCCGACGGAGGGCTCTCGATACTGGACTTCACTTCGCTTTCTCTTCTCGACCAGCGCGGTTCGGTGCTGTTCTCAGGCATGGTCGGCGACACTCCGTAGGCAGGTCTGAACCAGGCCGAAGCCGACCGCCGATCTTTCCGATCGAATATCCGATGATCTGGTAGCAGGAGCGCGCTGCCGCCTTTGCCATACTCACCGGAGTACCAGTTTCGGGTTTCGCTGCTGCGGCTGAACGAACGGAGCCTACCCCGGACCTTCGCGCGCCGATTTTCTACTAGCTTCCCGCGAGCGACAACCCACTGGCGCGCTCGCATAACAGGGCAAGCAATTCGCTGCGCCGCGCTTCTGGCGTGTCGACGGGCAACACGAAACAAAGCGTCTTGTTGATGGCTCCGTTGCCGTCGCGGATCGGCGCGGCCATGCACCAGGTGAAGCGGTCGGCCAGAGCGGCGGTCTCGCTGAAACCTTGCTGGCGCGCCAGAGCGACATCGTCGAAGAACTCGGCTGGCGCAATGACGCGGCCGTCGGGAAGCGTGTAGTCGCCAGGCGGAATGAAGTCCCGTATTTCCTGCTCGCTCATACGGCCGAGCAGCAGCCTACCGGACGCCGTCCACGGTATCGGCACCTCGACGCCTACATCGCTTGAAATCCGGAACGGGCCAGGCGAGTCCCGGCAATCAAGGACGACATATTTGGTCCCGCGCAGGCCGCACAGTTGGACGGTCTCGCCCGTCTCCGCGCCAAGTCTGTCCAGGGTTTCGATGATGCGCCGGTAATGGGCATTATGATGTGAGTAGGCCCAGCCGAACAGATGCATCGCCTTTCCGAAATAGACGTAGCCTTCCGTCCCGACATTTTCGAGCATTTCGGCTTCCAGCAGGCTGTTGACGATTTCATAAGTGGTTGAACGCGGCGCGCCGATCATCTTGGCGATGTCGCCGACGCGCATCGGCGCGCGGTGCCGCAGAAGGGCCTCCAGTAGCATGATGACGCGGTCGATCCCGCGACGCCGTTCGCCATTGCGCGGCTCGGCGCCGGTTTCCGTTTCAATTAGACCAGTGACGCCATCGCTCATGTAGGCCGCACCCGCGCAAAAATCATTCGGCCCTCGTCTCAAGACGCTTGAAAGATGTCAAGGCTCAGTCTAGCATCCCGTTTGTCCGATATACAGGCCTGTTGTCTGAAATATCGGACAATAACGAGCCAGGCGCAGAAAGTCCTGACGAGAAAAACGGGCGGTTTCCGATACGGCAACCGGCGGGTTCTCTCGTCCCGATCCCGCACGTCCAGGCATAACTTCAGAAGGGAACAATCATGACGAAATCATCGTTTTTCGCGTCCGCCAGTGCCCTTTGCCTCGGCCTCCTCCTCAGCCTCGGCGCCGGTTCGCAGGCCAACGCCGCCGCTAAATGCATCAAGGGCGATCGCAAAGCGCCATATACGATCGGCTGGGCCAATATCTATTCAGTGCCGACCTGGATGAAGCAGACACAGGGCACGATCGAAGCCGAAGTCGAGACTTTGAAGAAGCAAGGCTTGGTCGACAAACTCGTCGTGACCGATGCCCAGGGCGACGCCAACGTCCAGATTCAGCAGATCCAGTCGATGATCGATTCCGATGTCGATGCCATCATCTTGATCGCTGGTTCGTCGACCGCGCCGGCGCGCGTGCTGGCGGACGCCTGCGCCAAAGGCATCGCCATCATCAACTTCGACAGCCTCGTCGATACCGACCAGGTGACCGCCAAGGTCAACACCGATTCCTCACAGTGGGGCGATCAGGCGGCCAAGTTCCTGATCGACGCCATCGGCGGCAAGGGCAAGATCCTCATCCTCAATGGCCCAGCCGGCGTTTCGGTCAGCGACGACCGGCGCAAAGGCGCCGATGCCGAGCTTAAGGCCCATCCCGATGTGAAGGTGCTTGCCGAGACGAACACGCCCTACAATGTCGCGCCCGCCCAGGAGGCCGTCACCAGCCTGCTTTTCGCCAACCCCGAAATCGACGGCATCCTGTCGCTGGGCGGCGCGTTGTCGGCGGGCGCCGTGCTCGCGCTCGACAAGCAGGGCCGCGACCAGGTGCCGATCACCGGCGAGAATGCGCGCCAGTTTCTCGAACTGTGGAAGGAAAAGGGCCTGAAGAGCTGGGCGACGATGCAGCCGAACTGGCTCGGCGCCTTCGCCACCTACACCGCCGTCCAGGCACTGGAGGGCGAGGATGTGCCGGCTTTCGTCAAGATCCCGTTGCCGGTGATCGACAATTCCAACATCGACGAATACCTCGCCCGGGCGAAGGATTTCCCGGCTGACGGTTACATCTATTCGCCGTACGATGAGGATCTATTCAAGAAGCTGCTGGCCCAAAAATAAGCCTGAAGGGTTGTAGCATTGACAACCACGGCTCCGCTTCTCGCCGCGCAGGGGGTGTCGAAGTCCTTTTTCGGCAACCCCGTTCTGCGCAACGTTTCAATCGCTCTCCAGCCCGGCCGCGTGCATGCACTGCTGGGCGAGAACGGCGCAGGTAAGTCGACACTGATCAACCTTTTGTCCGGCGCCTTGCGCCCGGACGGCGGGGCGATCGAGGTCGATGGGCGCCCGGTCTCGCGCATGACCCCCGCTAATGCGCGACAGGCCGGGATCGCCGTTGTCCAGCAGGAACTCAGCCTGACGACCAGCTTGTCCATTGCCGAAAACATCGGGCTCGGTGCCTATCCCAAGCGGTTCGGCTTGATCGACTACAACGAGCTTGCCGTCCGGGCCAGGGCCGCATGCGATCTTGTCGGGCTTTACGAACCGCTGTCTGCGCCGGTGGGGCACCTGTCCCTCGGCCGCCGGCAGATGGTGGAGATCGCCAAGGCGCTTTACCGCCGGCCGCGCGTGCTCATTCTCGACGAACCCACCTCATCGCTATCGGCAACTGAGACAAAAATCCTCACCGACCTGCTGGAGAGGCTTCGGGGCGAGGGCGTCGCTATTCTCTACATCTCACACCGACTGAACGAGGTGATGGCGCTGTGCAAGCATGTCACCGTGCTCAAGGACGGGACCTGCACGGCGGACTGCTCGCTGGAAGGAACCGATGCCGCCGGGCTGGTACGGCTGATGGTAGGACGCGACCCCGGCGATCTCTTTCCACGATGGCGGCCTTCGCCATCGCCGGCCGACGCCATCTCGGTTCGTAAATTTTCGGCCGGCCTGATGCGCGACGTCGATCTCGACATCAGGACGGGCGAGGTGCTTGGCATTGGCGGCCTGGTCGGGCAGGGGCAGGAAGATCTGCTGCTTGGCCTCTACGGCGCGATCCCCGCCAGGACGGTATCCGCGACCGTAAACGGTGTTTCGGGTTTGCCCGGCGGCGTGCCGAACGCCAATGCGCTCGGCCTCGCTTATGTCCCGGCTGACCGCAAGCGCGAAGGCCTGCACCTGATCCATCCCATCATCACCAATATGATGCTGCCCGCCTTCGCAAGGCTGCCGGCGCTGAAGCTGCGCAGTCGGCGTGCCGAGCGCGATATGGCAAGGGGTCTCGCCGCCCAGCTTGCCATCAAGGGCGACCTCGACCGCCCGGCACAGGCACTCTCAGGTGGCAACCAGCAGAAGGTCGCGCTGGCGAAATGGATGCCACACGAGCCGCTTGTGCTTCTCCTCAACGACCCGACGCGCGGCGTCGATGTCGAGACCAAGCGTGAGATCTACATGATGCTTCGCAAACTCGCCGCCGCCGGCAAGGCGATCGTGCTGCTCAGTTCCGACACACCCGAACTGGTGCATCTTTGCGACCGCGTCGGCGTGGTCCGCGAAGGCCGCATCGTGGCCATGCTCGAGCGCGAGGCACTGAGCGAGGAAGCCATCGTTTCCGCCGCAATGGGCGCCGAACAGCAGAAAGTTGCGGCATGAGCGCGGTCGCATCCTCAAGCCAAGCCGGCGCGCTCTACTGGCCGGTTCAGCTGCGCCGCAATGTCGGCGTGCGCAGCCTGTTCGCTGTGGTCCTGGCGTTCGTCATTGCTTACGGTTTCCTGTTTCCCGGCCTCTTGACAGCGTCCGGTTTCGCCAAATTCACCCAGAGCTGGTTTCCGCTGGCGCTGGTCGCCATGGCCCAGGCGATCCTCATGCTCACCGGCGGCATAAGCCTGGCCATCGGCGCCATGGTCAGCCTGGGCGCAGTGATCGCTGCGACGACGATGACTGGACCGCTGGGCGTAGCCGGCGGTGCCGCTGCGGTGGCGCTGACCGGTCTCGGCATCGGTGCCGCGATCGGGTTCATCGTCGTGAAACTTCGGTTGCCGGCGATCGTGGTGACGCTGGCTGGCTCCTTCATTATCGGCGGCGCTGCCCTGCTCATCCTGCCGAGGCCGGGGGGCGCCATACCCGAGTGGCTGTCGGACCTGCTTGCCGGCAACACGCCGGCGGCATTCGTGCTGCTGGTACTCATCGTGGTTTTGTGGAAACTCTATCTCGCCACGCCGCTTGGTTTGAGCATCTATGCTGCAGGCGAAAATCCCGTCGGCGCCTACCGCTCCAGCGTGCCGGTCGACGGTGCCCGGATCGCCGCCTACGCGATTAGCGGCCTGCTTTGCACAGGCGCCGGCCTGTTCATCGCCGCGCAAACGGGTTCGGGCGATCCAGTCATCGGCACGGCGTTCACGCTGAATTCCATAGCCGCCGCAGTGCTCGGCGGCATCGGTTTCCTTGGCGGCCAAGGTACCATGCGCGGCGCTCTTGCGGGCAGCCTGCTGCTCAGCCTGATGATCAGTGTCATGTTCTTCCTCGGCTTCACGCCGGTCGCCCAATATGTCGCCCAGGGCCTCATCATCATCGGGGCGGTCGCCATCCCGCAATTCCGCAAGGTGCAGCAATGACAGCACGGAAAGTCAGTGTGAGCGGCAGGCGCGCCGTGACGATTTTGCGCAGCCGGCCCTTCCTTACGATCGCTATAGTTGCGGCGGTATGGATCGCGGCGAGCTTCGCTTCACCTGGCTTCGGCGCTTATGGGCATTTGCGCTATTTGGTTGAATTGGGCGCGGTGGTCGGCCTGGTCGCGGCGGGCCAAACTTTCGTGGTGATTGCCGGCGGAATCGACCTTTCCGTCGCGGCGATCGTCACGGTTAGCGCTGTCAGCCTGCCGCTGCTTTCATGGCAGGCGGATCCGACAGGGCTCACCGCCGTTCTTGCAGTTCTCACGTTGACGAGCGCAATCGGTCTGGTGAACGGGCTGGGCGTGGCGCTGTTGCGCGTTCATCCAATGATCATGACGCTGGCGATGGCGACATTCCTGCAAGGTCTGCTGATCATCATCGCCGGCGGCAGTGCCGTGACCGCCGAGAACCCGCTGGTCCGCTGGCTCGGCAATGCGCGGCCGGTCGGTATTCCGGCAGGCGTGCTTTTGTGGGTGGTCATTTCAGTGATCGTTCTGACCACGATGCATGCGACATCCCTTGGCGCCCGGATATTCGCGATGGGCGCCAATCCGCTCGCCGCGGCGCTGTCCGGGGTTCCCGTCGCCTCGACCACGCTGGCGGTCTACGGCATCAGCGGCTTCTGTGCGGGACTTGCCGGTGTGTTGGTCCTCGGCATGAACGGACAAGGCTATGTCGGTATCGGCGATCCTTATCTGCTCGCCTCGATTGCCGCCGTGGTGCTTGGCGGCACCTCGATCCTCGGCGGGCTTGGCACCTATGCCCGCACCATCCCCGGCGCCATCCTGCTGGTTACGATCACGGCGCTGATCACCGTGGTCAACGCATCGCCTGGCTGGCGCAGTATCCTGTTCGGGTCGCTGATCCTGGGGCTGCTGCTTCTCTCAGGCAGAGAGCAGGCCCGCCGATGACATATCGTCCAGCCGATAAATGCGCCGTGCATTGCCGTAGAACAGTGCCGTCTGCTCGTCCGCGGAAAGCTCTCCTGCAATGGCCTTGAAGCTGTCATACACCGCATCGAACGATGCATGCAGGCCGGCGACCGGAAAGTCGCTGCCGAACATCGCGCGCCGCGTACCGAAACAGTCGATGCAATGCATGACAACCGACCTTAGGCTGTCGAGCGTCCAATCATGATCGTAGGCGACCAGATCCGATATCTTGATGGCGACGTTCTCGCGCTCCGACAAAAGCCGCAGCCCCTCGCGCCACACCCGCATTCCGTCCGCATCGCGATCGATCGGGCTGCCGCAATGGTTGAGAACAAAGAGCTGGTCTGGAAATGCCGCTGCGAGGCGCGCCGCGCCGGTGAGCTGGCGCGGAAACACCATCAGGTCGAAAACCAGCCGGCGGCGCCCAAGCAGGGACAGGCCGGCACGCCAGGCCGGATCGTCCATGATGCCGTCGCGGGCGGCAAAACGACGGGCGGGATCAGGATCCCAGCTCAGTATGTCGCGTACGCCGACGACACGGTCGAATGCCGCCTGCGCCTGGACCAGCGCCGGCGCTTGGCGGTTCGCCAGAGGTACGTGAACGACGTAACGGGCGGCCACGCCGCGCGACTTGTCGAGGGTTTCAAGCCACCGCGTTTCACCCACGCAGTCATCCCCGGCCCAACCGGCTTCAATATGGACGGTGGCGACGACACTGTGCTGGCCGGCGTCGCGCAAATAATCTTCAGGAAGGTAGTTTCGCCGCAAGGGGCCAAGCTCGCCCAGACCGCCGCGTTCGCCAGCCGTGGGCGCGAGCCAGGGATGGCGGCCGAGGCCGAGATCCCACAGGTGATGGTGGGCATCGATGATCGGTCCGCAGTAACGCTTTGGCACGCATCTCTCTCATGGTGTGGCCGGCATCGGAAATCGATCCGGACTTCATCCTGCGAAAGCGAAAGGACTAGCATCGGATGACCGAAAACTCACCCGTACTGTCGCTCGCGACCCGTGAAAATTTCCTGCTCGACGATCGTATCCGCGGCGTTCCGCCTGGCACCCTCGGCCTGGACAGCAGCTTTGTCGCATCTGAGCGCTGGCATCCAGCGCATGGACGTATGTCGTTGCCGGTGTTGACCCTCGACGAGGAGGCCTTCATCGCCAATCGTGACCTGTTCTTGGGGTATGCGCGAGAACAGGGCGCCGTGATCGCCCCGCATGCCAAGACCCCGATGGCGCCGGACCTTGCCCGGTCCCTGGTCGAGGCCGGAGCATGGGGCACGACCGTCGCCGACATAAGGCAGGCCACCGTGATGCTCAGATCCGGGCTCTCTCGGCTGATCATCGCCAATGAGGTCGGCGGACCAGGTGGTGCGAACCGACTTGCTGTCCTTGTCGGCGCCTGGCCAAGCGCCGAGTTCTACGTTTTTGCCGACTCTTTCGACGCCGTGAATGCGCTTGCTGAAGCTTGGCGCGCCAATGCGACGCTGCCGCCATTGCGCGTGCTCGTCGAACTTGGTGCGGGGAGGGCAGGCGCCCGGACCACCGGCGAAGCCGAGGCGATCGCCGACGCGGTTGTAGCTGCCGGAGGGCGGCTGCTGATCGCCGGCGTCGCAGCCTACGAAGGTGCCGCGGCGCAAGCCGATCCTGGCCGTACCGATGAGGCGATATCCGCGCTGTTGGCAATGACAGCCGATATGTTCCTGCGGCTCCGCGCCCGCGTCGGCGGCGACACCCCGCTGATCGTCACCGCCGGCGGCTCGGTGTACTTCGACAAGGTGGTCGCAGCGCTTTCGCCCCTCGTCTCCAGGGACGGCAATGCCACGTTGGTGCTGCGCAGCGGCGCCATCTTCTTTCACGACCATGGCGTCTACGACAGGTCGCTCGGCGCACTCGATGCCCGCGACGGTTTTGCGATCGGCGGCGTCAGTGCTTCCGCACGAAATTCCTTCCATCCGGCTTTACGTCTGTGGGCCGAGGTACTGTCGCGGCCGGAGCCCGGCCTTGCTATCTGCGGTATGGGCATGCGCGACGTGTCGTTCGACCAGGGTTTTCCGAAGGTCGTGACCATCTTTCGTGCCGGCAAGCAGCTGCCGAAAGCGCGTGCCGAGGTCTTTAAGCTCAACGACCAGCACGCCTTCCTGACAATTGCGTCGGGCGACGATATTGCCGTTGGTGACGTCGTTGAATTCGGCATCTCGCACCCCTGCACCTGCCTCGATCGCTATCGCGTGATCTTCGGCGCCGACGCGGCCGGGTATGTCCGCCACGCCTTTCCTACCTATTTCGGCTGAGCAGATATCGCGGCCACTTCCAAAAAAGAGAACCTCGAAAGGATCTGATATGATCAAGTACTTCCAGTCCGGCTCCCGCATGTCTCAGGCGGTCGTCTATGGCGGCCTCGTGCACATCGCAGGCCAGGTGGCAGACGACCGCAAGGCCGGCATCGAGGGTCAGACGAGCGACGTGCTCTCCAAGGTCGAGACGCTCCTTGTTGAGGCCGGCAGCAGCAAGTCGAGGCTAGTGGCGATCAACATCTTCCTGCCGCAGATCGCCGACTTCGATGCCATGAACAGCATCTACGATGCCTGGGTGGATCCTGCGCGCCTGCCGGCGCGCGCCTGTGTCGAGGCGCGTCTCGCCGATCCCGATCTCCGCATAGAGGTCACTGCGATCGCAGCTATCTGAGCCGCCGCCATGCACACCGGCCTCAGCCATACGCTCGACTTCGACCGGGACGGCAAGACACTCGGCCATCTCAGCATTCCGTTTTCGATCGACCGTTCGCCCTATTTCCAGGTCAAGGTCCCGATCTGCCTTGTCCGCAACGGCGAAGGCCCGTCGGTGCTTCTGATGGCCGGCAATCACGGCGACGAATATGAAGGCGAGCTGTCGTTGGCAAAGCTGGTGCGCCGGCTCGATCCCAAGCAGATCAAGGGTCGCGTCACCATCCTGCCGATGGCGAACGTGCCGGCGGTGATCGCCGCAAAGCGCTGCTCGCCACTCGACGGCGGCAATCTCAACCGCGCCTTTCCGGGCGACCCGTCAGGCACGCCAACAAGCCGGCTTGCCAATTTCCTGGAGATGGAACTGTTTCCCCGCCACGACGTCATCTTCGACATTCATTCTGGCGGCACCTCGATGGAGCATCTGCCGACCGCGCTTGTCGAGCACAATACCGATCCCGACCGGCACCGGCGCGGTGTGGAGCTAATGCGGACGCTCAGCATGCCCTATGGGTTCGTGGCCGACAACGGCCAGGCCTCACCGACCTCCATGGGTGCGGCGCGCCGGGCCGGCGCCATCGGCGTCAGCGGAGAGTTCGGCGGCGGTGGCACTGTCACGGTCGATACGATGGAGATTACCGCCCGCGCACTCGACGCCCTGATGGCCGCCTTGGGAGTGGTTGAGGCGCCGGTTCTTGCACCGGCAACCGGACCTTCGGCGCCGACGCGGCTTCTTTCGTTGTCTCGGCACAGTCAGGGCCTTTATGCCACAAGCCGTGGTTGGTTCGAGCCGGCAGTCAGGCTGGGCGACAGCGTGACTTCAGGCCAACTGGCGGGCTGGTACCACGACCTCGAACGACTCGACCTCGCCGAGCAAGCCCTGCACTTCCTCGAAAGCGGCATTGTGCTTTCGCGCCGGCTGCACACGATGTGCGAGGCGGGAGACTGCCTCATGCAGGTCGCCGAGCCGGTCGACTGATAAGAAGCCCTCCCGACCATACGCCCATATCAGGATCAAGACTGAGGATAACCGGATGCAACTGTCGATGTGGACCTATCCTTGGGATGTCCAGGATCTGGGCTTGGAGATGGTCGAGCGCGATCTTGTCGAGCGTGCCGGGCTCAACATGATCAGTCTGGCGACTTCGTATCACGCTGGCCGGTTTCTGCAGCCGCGCAGCCCGCGCCGGAAAGCCTATTTTCCGGAAGACGGAACCATCTATTTCAAGCCAGATGCGGCACACTGGGCCGACCTAGCCATCCAGCCCAAGGTGGCGAAGGTGATCATGGAAGGCGGCGATGTGCTTGGCGACCTTGTCCGCCGGCGCGAGGTGGGCGGGCTGGGCGTTTCGTGTTGGACGGTCTGCTTGCACAACACCCGGCTCGGCATGCTTCATCCGCAGGCCGTAACCCGCAACGCCTTCGGCGATGCCAACTACTACAATCTCTGCCCATCACATCCGGAAGCGCGCGCTTATGTCCGCGCGCTGATCGCCGATATCTCGCACAGCTACAGGCCGGACCGGATCGAGCTTGAAAGCCCGTCATTCATGGGCTTCGCCCACGAATACCATCATGAGAAAGACGGTGTCGGGCTGATGCCGGAAGACGATTTTCTGTTGTCGATATGTTTCTGCCCGTCCTGCCTTGCGCGCGCGGCCGAGGCCGGCGTCGACGGCGAAGTAGCGCGCAAGCTCGTCGGGCAATGGATCGTCGAGACCTGCGAGCGCGCCGTGCCCGAACGGCGCTTTCCAGACTTTCCGGGGAGCGGCCTCGACACTTTTTTGCCATGGCCGGAACTCCATGGCTACCTGCTGTGGCGGTTCGAACCGGTGACCAGCCTGGTCGCCGAACTGCGCGAGGTGGCCAATCCGGCGACCCGCGTTGTCATCATCGATTTGAAAGACGGTTGGCTTGGCGGCTGCGATCTCGCGGCGCTCGGCAAGGTCTGTGACGGGGCAATCCTGTGTGCCTACGACATGCAGCCCGGCGATGTCGCCAGCCTGATGGCGGCCGGACGCGCAGCCCTTGGCGTGAAAAAGTTCCTCGGCGCCGGCTACCGGCTGTTCTATCCGGAAATGGCCGGCCCCGACATCCTCACCGCCAAGGTCAAAGCTGCGATGGCGCCGGATGTCGACGGCATCAATTTTTACAATTATGGCCTTGTCCCTGCCGCACGCCTCGATTGGGTGAGTGCCGCAAGATCCGTTTGAAAAACCGATCCGTTGCCGCAGTCTGCTAGGACTGACCTCACTTTGCCTTGGAGCTTTATGAGCATGCCGGCTATTCGCTTCGGTCACATTGGCCGGCGGCGGCCGGACAAGCTGAAAGCATGGCGGTGACGGTCCATGCGGATCGAAGATCATACGCCGACCATATTGCTGCTTATACGCTTCAAAGTATACAAAATTCGATACGGAAAAGCGTATATTGAAATTTATCTGCGCGAGCGTATAATACCATGGCTAGAGAGGTATGCTGTGGACCAAATCGCCCGAACACCCAAGCAAATTGGAGATGCCGTCCGCCGGCAGCGTCGCAAGCTCCGCCTCAACCAGACCAATGTCGGGGACCAAACGATGCTGCGTCAGGCGACCATCTCGGCCGTCGAGAGTGGCGCGCCTGGGACCCAGCTCGGAACGCTTTGCGATATTCTCGCAGCGCTCGACCTCGAATTCGTCGTCCGCCCTCGTACCAAGGCAAAGCCGGCTGAGATCGAGGACATCTTCTGATGGCTCGTCCGCGGCAGCACATCCCGCTAAATGTCTTCTTGAACAGCCGTCTCGTCGGGCGGCTGAATAGACAATCCAGCGGCGCGATCGATTTTCAGTACGATCCGTCCTGGCTTGCTTGGGAGCACGCGCTGCCCGTCTCGCTATCACTGCCTCTGCGTGAAGATCGTTATATCGGTGCGCCCGTCATCGCCGTCTTCGACAATCTCCTGCCCGACAACGTCCCCATTCGCCGCCGTATGGCGGAGCGTGTTCATGCTCAAGGAATAGACGCTTACGACCTGCTTGCCGCTGTCGGGCGCGATTGTGTCGGCGCATTGCAATTCCTGCCGGATGGTGTCGAGCCAGGCCCCGCCGGTATTGTCAACGGCAAACCCGTTGACGATACCGAGATTGCTCGTCTTCTCCTCGATCTGGCATCGGCTCCCCTTGGGCTTGGCGAGGACGAGGACTTCCGGATCTCGATCGCTGGCGCTCAGGAAAAGACTGCGCTCTTGTTCTGGAAAGGACGTTGGTACAAGCCGCTGGCGACGACTGCCACGACGCACATCCTCAAACCACAGATTGGACGGTTGCCAAATGGCATCGATCTTTCCTTCAGCGTCGAGAACGAATTTTTCTGCCTCAAGCTGACAACCGCCCTAGGGCTCCCGAGCGCCGTCGTCGCAATCGAGGAGTTCGAAGGCAATCGCGTGCTCGCGGTCGAGCGGTTCGATCGCCGATGGACCAGTGACAATCGTCTCCTGCGTTTGCCCCAGGAAGACTGCTGCCAGGCCCTTTCTGTGCCGCCGTCACTGAAATACGAATCCGACGGCGGGCCTGGCGTTCCGGCTATCCTCAATTTGATGAAGGGAAGCGACCAACCGGAGGTAGACCAGGCTGCGGTTTTAAAGGCCGTGGTTGCCTTTTGGCTTCTCGGCGCCACAGATGGGCACGCCAAGAATTTTAGCGTCTTTCTTTCCCCCGGCGGCCGGTTCCGCATAACGCCGCTCTATGATGTGATTTCAGCGCAGCCCAGCCTTGATGCGGGACAGATCAAGCGCAACAAAATGAAACTGGCGATGGCTATTGGCGACACACGCCACTACCTCGTCGACAGCGTCATGCCACGCCATTTTATCCAGACCGCCGCCAAAGCAGGGATCGGTCCGAAACCCGTCAGGGCGATCTTTGATGAGCTGCGCCAACAGGCGCTAGCGGCGGTCGAACTGGTTTCTGCATCGCTCCCAAAGGATTTTCCTGCGGAAGTCGCTGATGCCATCGGCAATGGGGTCAGGGCTCGTGTACGCAGACTGGAAGAGGCGTGATGCTGAAAGTAGAGACGCAACGAGACTGATGTCGCGATTGCAACAACGCTCAAATGGTCTTCTTCAGCAGCAGCAGCATCCAGGCGGCCACGGCCGCCGCTGCGTCGTCCAGATGATGCCGAACCCACCCCTTACCTTCTCATGCGCGATAGGATGGGCCAAGGTTTGACCACGTCAAAAAAACCGGAAAGCAAGGAACCTGCCGACCACCAGAGCGGCTCGAGCGGCAGCATGGAAAGTGTGACGCGGCGCTACCCGATCCTAGCCAGTGCCTTTCCGGGATAGGATCAACTCACGGATTTGCCAGCCTGTAACTTTCTTACGAGGCCGATCAACTGATCCAGATCAGCGCGTGGAAGCGCAAGTATCTCGGGCGGGGGTTTGTGATATTCCTTCATCAATTCCTTGATGGTTGCGGCACCTTTGGGTGTGAGCTTGACAAGCTTCACACGGCGATCGCCTGGCGACGGAATCCGTTCGGCGAGCCCCGCCTGCTCAAGCCGGTCGACCAGCCAGGTCGCCGTCGATGGATCGCACTGCCATTGAGCAGCCAATGCGCCGATCGGCTTGCCCGCATCTTTGTCGAGCGTGAAGAGGGCGCGGGAGTCGTTGGGCGTCAGGCCCAATTTCTGCTGGATCGCCAACCGGTCCGGCGCGGACCGCATCAGGAAATCAAACATCAGGCGCCATGCCTCGGTGGCGTGCTGCAAGCGATCTTGGCTCGGTCTCATTCCACGCTCCTTCGTGTCTTGACACATACTTGGACCAATCATATGATTTGATCAATCAAAATGTTTTTGTGGTCAAAGCAATGAGAGGAGATCCGAGATGACCAATACCACGGTTCTCGTCGTCGGAGGCGGCCTGAACGGTCTGACGGCGGCCGCCCTTTTGGCTCACAACGACATTGCGTGTGTCCTCGTCGAGCGTCATCCCGACACGTCAATCCAGTACAAGTTTGCCGGCATCTCCCCGCGCAGCATGGAGATATTCCGAAGCCTCGGCCTCGAGGAGGAGATTCGTACAAATCGGACGGGGGACCAGCAGGCAGGCGCTATTGCGCGCGCCAGGAATCTCGCCGATCCGGAGATTCAATGGGGCGGACCGGCGTGGCCGGATGCAAGTGCCCTCAGCCCCACGCAACCAGCGACGTGTGATCAGCACGTCCTGGAACCGATTCTGCGCCGCTACGCCGAGCGGAACGGTGCAGACGTGCGTTTCAGCACGGAGCTGGTGACTTTCGATCAGGACGAGACCGTCGTCCGCGCGGAAATTCGCGATATCGCGACCTGCGCAAAGGAGGTCATCTCGGCCGACTATCTGATCGTCGCGGACGGTGCGAACGGTTCCCTGCGAGAGAGGCTGGAGATCAGCCGCAGCGGGGCAGGCGGCCTTCAGCACTGGATGAATGTCGTCTTTGACACGGACATGCCTCCGACGATAGGCGGCAAGCGCTTCACGTCGTGCTTCGTGACGGACCTCAACGGGACCTTCACGCCCAGGGAGGGTGGACGATGGCTTCTGGCGCTCCAGTACTTTCCCGAAAAGGGCGAGAAACCACAGGATTTTGATGAAGCCAAGTGCAGGGAACTGATCATACGAGGTGCGGGCCGGCCGGACATCACGACGAGGCTTGTCGATGCGCGCTCCTGGGAAGTGGCCGCCCTCACAGCGCGCCAATTCCGCCGAGGCCGCGCGTTTCTTGTGGGGGATGCCGCACATGTGATGCCCCCAACAGGCGCTTTCGGTGGCAATTCAGGTATCCACGACGCCCATAACCTTGCCTGGAAGCTTGCGATGGTAGCACGCGGGCATGCCGATCCCTCGTTGCTGGATAGCTATGACATGGAGCGCCGGCCGGTCATCGAGGCTACGTTGGCGCAAGCGCTCGCCCGCCTACAGAAATGGTTCGACGATCCGTCGAAGCGGTTGCCTCCTCCTGTTGCGATCGTCGAGGATTACGACGTGGTATTTGGCCAACGCTACGCTGCAGGCATCGTGGCTCTGGCATCCACACCGGACGATCACCCATTCCAAAAATCCACGGAGCTGTCGGGCCGCCCCGGCACGCGTTTGCCGCATTTCGCGGTCGGACGTGCCGGCCAGCGGATTTCGAGTCTCGATTTGTGCGACCGCGATCTTCTTCTCCTCTGCGCGGACGAAGCATGGTGTCAGGCCGCTGACTCCGTAAGCCAGCGCCTCGGGATGCCGCTGACGTGCCACTCGTTGGGTGCGAATGGGGATCTGCTTGACTTGGACCATCGGTGGCCTTCCGTGCTCGGGGTTAAAAGCGGCGGTTCCGCCTTGGTCAGACCGGACGGATTTGTCGCGTGGCGGTCAACGCACGGTGTGCCTGATCCTGTACAGGTGCTGATCGAAACACTTGATGGGCTCGGTTTCCGCACGGAGGCGCACGAACATCATCGGTGAGCGGCGGCGAGTGCGGATGCCTCCCGCCTTCGGGCATGACTTCCTTGCCGATGCCATCACTGGGAATGACAACGATGCCAGGCGCTTGCTCCTTTCCTACTCGTTGTCGCCGAGTAGGGCCGCGCACACCGCTTCGGTGACCTTATCGGTGGTGGCACTTCCGCCGAGATCGGGCGTGTGCAGTGAGGCGTCCGCCGTCACGCGCTCGATGGCGCGCATCAGGCGCGCCGCGGCAGCCGGCTCGCCAAGATGCTCCAGCATCATCACCGCCGACCAGAACGTGCCGACCGGATTGGCGATGCCCTTGCCGGTGATGTCGAAGGCCGAGCCGTGGATCGGCTCGAACATCGACGGAAACCGCCGCGCGGGGTTGAGGTTCGCAGTCGGCGCAATGCCGATTGATCCGGCAAGTGCGGCCGCAAGATCCGACAGGATATCGGCGTGAAGATTGGTCGCGACGATTGTGTCGAGCGAGCGCGGATTGAGCGTCATGCGCACTGTCATCGCGTCGACCAGCATTTTGTCCCATGCGACATCAGGAAAATCGGCCGCGACCTCACGGGCGATGTCGTCCCAGAGCACCATGCCGTGACGCTGGGCGTTCGACTTGGTGACCACGGTCAACAGCTTTCGCGGCCGCGACCGCGCCATCTCGAAGGCGAAGCGCATGATGCGCGTCACGCCGGCGCGGGTGAAGATCGAGACCTCGGTCGCGATTTCCTCAGGCAGGCCGAGATGCGAGCGCCCGCCCTGGCCGGCGTATTCGCCTTCCGAATTCTCCCGAACGATGACCCAGTCGAGATCCCCTGCCGTGACGCCGCGAAGCGGGCTCTCGATACCGGGCAGGATGCGGGTCGGGCGGACATTGGCGTACTGGTCGAAGGGCTGGCAGATCGCGAGCCGCAACCCCCAAAGCGTCAGATGGTCGGGCACGTCTGGCGCGCCGACAGCGCCGAAATAGATCGCATCGAAGGCCTTCAGCCGCTCGGTGCCGTCCTTGGGCATCATCACGCCGTTGAACTTGTAGTAGTCCGAGCCCCAGTCGAAATGCTGCACCTCGAGACTGAAACCGCCGTCGCGCGTGGCGCAGGCGGCCAGCGCACGAAGGCCGGCCGCTACGACTTCCTTGCCGATCCCATCGCCTGGAATGGCCGCGATCCTATAGCTTCGCATTAGTCCAGTCCTCCCCTTGTGGCGCTAAACTAGCATGGACCATCGTGCTGGCCTTTGGCCGTGAGGCCGAATGCCGCCATTACGGCAAATGGTCAATCAATCCGTTCAGCAGGAGCAGCAGCACCCCGGCGGCCACAGCCGCAGCCGCATCGTCCACCATGATACCGGCCCCACCCCTTACCTTGTCATGTGCGATACGGATGGGCCAAGGCTTGACGACGTCGAAAAACCGGAAAGCAAGGAAGCCTGCTGCCCACCAGAGCGGATCGAGGGGCAGCATGGAAAGGGTTAGGGCCGCGCCGAAGGTCTCATCAATGACGACGATCTGCGGATCCTCCGTCCCGGTACGGGAGATAACATACGATGACGCCCATACGCCGACGGCGAACAGGGCCACGTAGGCAAGCACCGTCAGCCAAGGTGATGCGGGTATCAGAGCCGCGGCAACAGCCACTCCAACCATTGCGCCGGCCGTGCCCGGCCATATTGGAGATAATCCCGCGCCGACAGAGGTCGCGAGCAGGTAGGCGAACTTGGGTGGAAACTTATGCATCGATTTTCGGCCGGCTTCCCACGGATCGCAAGCGATCATAGTCACATCGTTCGGGTGCTGCCGCCAGACTGCTGTTCGATTTGCACCACCTCACAAGGGCATCGCCCAAACCGTGAAAATGCTGTCGGGCAGCTGTCGCAGCGACTGAAAGTTCTGTTTCGCCGCCAGCTCGGCGAGTACCT
This sequence comes from Mesorhizobium sp. M0018, assembly GCF_040323955.1. Taxonomy (NCBI): domain Bacteria; kingdom Pseudomonadati; phylum Pseudomonadota; class Alphaproteobacteria; order Hyphomicrobiales; family Phyllobacteriaceae; genus Mesorhizobium; species Mesorhizobium sp. M0018. The sequence continues at coordinate 90,018 of NZ_JAMYVL010000008.1, forward strand.
TAATCCGCCGGCCCCATTCGCCAAACGAGATCATTTTTGCGGCAAGTTGAGAACGTTGCTGAGCCCGGTCTCGGCCCGCATTGGCCAACCGAAACGGTGGCGACGGTGGAACAAACCCGCAAATTGCTGGTAAAGCTCGGTGAAACGACATTATCAGAGGAGCCGCCATGATCGCCGGTCTCATGAAAAGTCGCATCGACCCACTGTGGGAGCAGGCCGCTTCTCCGCTGATCGGGATCGGCATGACGCCGAACCAGGTTACGGCCAGCGGGCTGGTGCTCGTCGCTTTGTCCTCGGCGGCCTACGTCTACCACCATTCAAGCCTTGCCTTTGGCCTTTGCCTGGCGTTTGCCTTCACCTTCGATGCGCTGGACGGTGCGGTCGCCCGCCGGACAAATATGAGCACCAAGGCCGGTGGCTATTTCGACGCCGTCGTCGACCGCTATCAGGAATTGGCCGTCTTTGCGGCTATCGGCTGGGTCGCCGATCTGTGGGCGATCGCAATGTTCGCGTTCGCCGGCGGGATCCTGACCAGTTACGCCAAGGCGCGGACGGCGCTGGAAATCCCTGTGAAAAACCATGGTTGGCCGGATTTCTTCGAGCGGATGGAACGTCTGGTGTTCATTTGCGTGCTGCTCGCCGCCGACGGAGTCGCGACCGCCATGGGCGCGGCTTCGCCCTGGATTCTGGCGGGCGGGTTCGCGCTGTACGCAGTGCTGGCCAACGCCACAGCCCTGCAACGGATCAGTCGCGCATTTGCGATGCTGAAACGAGCCGACGGGAAGCAGCCGTGAGACTACGGGGATGCTTGCACTTGGCCTCACCTGAGGCTATGCAATGCTTCACATGAATGGAGAGCGGCGATGTTGGCATTTGGAAATATAGCCGATGTGCTGGGGCTGCCGCCCAAGGAGACGGCTGCACGGTCGCCATTCGGGCTGATGGCTCGAATCGAAGACGGATTGCCGTTGGGTGCGCTTGAACGCGTCTCACAATTGCTGGCACCGGCCGATACGCAATTCAAATATCGCCTCGTCCCAAAGGCAACTTATGAGCGCCGCAAGAGAGGTGCTCTCCGACTCTCTTCGGAAGAGGGCATGCGGGTGGCGCGGGTGGCGCGCCTATGGAACCTGGCCCTCGACGTTTGGCAGATCGAAGGTGAGGCTCGTGACTTTCTGTTTCGGTCTCATCCCATGCTGGAAGACCGACGCCCGATCGACGTGGTCATTCAAAGCGAGATCGGCGCCGAACTGGTGCTCGATATCCTTGCAGGCCTGAAGTACGGCACCGCTGCTTGACGGCACAGATACTCGATCGCATGCTGCAGTGCTTCAGGATCGGCGATCCAGCCGGCACATATCCGATCTTCGACGCGACGGGCTCGACGATAGCGCCTGGCCGCTGGAACACGCCCGGCAGCCCGTTGATCTACACCAGCGAGCATTATTCAACGGCCTTGCTGGAAAAGCTGGTGCACGGCAGCGGCAGACTGCCGCCCAACCAGCCTTACGTCCAGATCATGCTTCCGCGCGGGCTGAGCTACGAACTCTTTTCTCAGCCGTCGTTGCCCGGATGGGATATGATGCCGGCAACGGTGAGCAAGGAATTCGGTGAGACATGGTGTGTCGAGCGCCGCAGCGCGATCCTGATCGTGCCAAGCGTCGTGGCTCGCCCCGACAACAACGTGTTGATCAATCCGGCACATCCGGAGTTTTCCCTGATCACGGCCAGCCTGCATCAACCCGTATACTGGGATAGCCGCCTGTTTGGCTCCTGAGCCGGGCAGAGAGGCAGGTTCCTACTTAACACAACCCGTCAGCGCCAACTCAAGCCTGGAGCGACATGGGTCAGGATCGCCTCGATGGCATGGACATTGTACTCGACGCCGAGCTGGTTGGGGACGGTAAGCAGCAGCGTATCGGCCTCGGCGATGGCTTCGTCGCCCTTTAGCTGCTCGATCAGGACGTCCGGTTCGGCGGCATAGGAGCGGCCGAACACCGCGCGTCTGTCTGCCTCGATGTAACCGAAATGATCTCCGCTCTGGTTGCCGCCGAAATAGGCTCGGTCGCGATCGTCGACCAGCGCAAAAATGCTCCGGCTCACCGACACCCGCGGCTCGCGCGTGTGTCCGGCCGCCTTCCAGGCCTCACGAAAAGCCCGGATCTGTTCGGCCTGCTGGACGTGAAACGGCTTTCCGCCTTCATCGAATTTGAGCGTGGAGCTCTGCAGGTTCATCCCCAGTTTCGCCGCCCATTCGGCGGTGGCGTTTGTGGCGGCGCCCCACCAGATGCGCTCGCGCAGGCCCTCCGAGTGCGGCTCGACGCGAAGCAGGCCAGGCGGGTTGGGAAACATCGGCCGCGGGTTGGGCTGCGCAAAGCCTTTGCCCAGCAACACTTCGAGCAGCACTCCGGTGTGTCTACGGGCCATGTCGGCATCGCTCTCGCCCTCTTGCGGAGCGTAGCCGAAGTAGCGCCATCCCTCGATCACCTGCTCCGGCGAGCCTCGGCTGATGCCCAGCTGCAGACGCCCTCCGGCGATTAGGTCGGCGGCGCCGGCGTCCTCGGCCATGTAGAGCGGGTTCTCATAGCGCATGTCGATCACCGCCGTGCCGATCTCGATTCGGCTGGTCTTTGCGCCGACCGCCGCCAGCAGCGGGAAGGGCGAGGCGAGCTGGCGGGCGAAGTGATGCACGCGGAAATACGCGCCGTCCGCACCCAGCTCCTCGGCCGCGACCGCCAACTCGACGGACTGCAAAAGCGCGTCGGATGCCGTCCGCGTCTGCGATTGCGGCGAGGGCGTCCAGTGCCCGAACGAGAGGAAACCAATCTTCTTCATGAGAACCAGCCTAAAGGGGAGCCAGGTGCAGACTATGCTGCGGCGCGCAGCAAAGCATCGCAAAATCGGTGCCGATGACCGCCTGCCTTGACGCGCAAAGCTTGAATCGGCGGTTGTTGATCAACGATGGCCGACCGTGCCGAGCTGCCGTCGGACGCCAGCCTAGGAAGGTGCCGCGAATGCGAGCGCTATCGCGATGAGGATCAACAGCGGTCCCATCCATTTGAAGCGAGTCCCAAAGTTGGTCCACCATGCTTGCTGCTGGCCGGGGCGAGCTTGGAACGGGTCCGCGAGAAATCCGAAGCCGATGCCAGCCATCCACAACCCGGCGCAGAACATGATGAACTCGTCGATGTATTCCGCGACCATGCTTCGAAGCTTTCGAATTTATGCCGCCGCTACATGCGCCGAATTCGAGCCGATATAGTTTCGGATCGTTTCGATGATCCGGTCCTGGTCAGCCTCGCTCAGATAGGGATGCATTGGCAGGCACAGGATGCGCTTCGGCAGCTCTTCCGAAACGGCAAGGCCGGTCGGCGTGCGCGGATAATCGCGATAGGCAATCTGGCTGTGCAGCGGTTTCACATAGTAGATGACCGACGGAATGCCCTTTTCACCGAGATGTGCCTTGAGCCCGTCCCGTTTCGGCGTTTCGATGGCGTATTGCGCCCAGGCCGAGCGGCCGCCGCCCAGATTGCGCGCCGCCTTGACGATATCGCCGAGACCTTCGGCATAGCGATTGGCGACCGCTTGCCGCGCCACCATCTCGTCCTCGAGGATGGCCAGCTTCTCTATCAGGATCGCCGCCTGAAGCGTGTCGAGCCGTGAATTGATGCCGACGCGGACATTGTCATATTGCGTTTCGCCCTTTCCGTGAAAGGCGAACGAGCGCAGCTGTTCGGCCAGCGCATCGTCATTGGTGAACATCGCACCGCCGTCGCCATAGCAGCCGAGCGGCTTTGCCGGATAGAAGCTGGTCGAGCCGACGGTGCCGAACGAGCCGCACATCTTGCCGTCAGCCGAGCCGCCGGTCGCCTGCGCCGCATCCTCGATGACCATCAGGCCTTCGCGATCGGCGATGGCCATGATCGCCTCGTAATCGGCGGCGAGGCCGAACAGGTCGACGGGAATGATTGCCTTCGGCCTCAGCCGGCCCTCCGCCTTGATCATGGCAATTGCCGCCTCGAGGCTGGCGATGTCGATATTGTAGCTGTCGGCATCGACATCGACGAACACCGGTTCGGCCTTGGTCAGCGCCACCACTTCGGCCGTGGCGGCGAAGGTGAAGCTCGGCACGAACACCGCGTCGCCCGGGCCGATGCCGGCGGCAAACAGCGGCAGCAGCAGCGCATCGGTGCCGTTGGCGCAAGCGACCACGTGCTTGATGCCGATATAGGCGGCGAGCTTGTTTTCGAATTCGGTGACCTGCGGTCCGAGAATATAGCGGCCTTCGTCGACAACCCGGTCGATTGCCGCTTTCAGCCTGTCGCGGATGCGTTCGCGCTGCGCGCCAAGATCGATGAACTGCATGTCGGCCTCAAACGGTTTTAGTCAGATAACCGGCCGCTGGTAGCAGACTTGGTACGGCCGAGAAAGCCGCAGGGCAAAAACCCTGAATTGCTCAAGTGTCGCAGCCTGTTACCTCTGATTTCCGATCTGGCCTCTTAAAGGCGTGGAAATCCGGGCTTCGGCCGGCCTGTTACAGGCTTCGCACCCCGCCCGCCAGGCTGGACGAAACATAAAGTGATCGCCGGTGAGCAGTCCATGGGCTGCGCACCAGCCGGTCAGGCGATTTCATGCCGCCATGGCGGGTTGGCGCCGGCCCGCGATACCGTCACCGCCGCGGCCTTGGCGCCAAGCGTCAGCGCCTTGTGGATGGCGTCTTCCGGCAAACTGGCGATTGCCGTCTTCGACAGCAGACCCTGTTCATGCAAGGAGGCAAGAATGCCGGCATTGAATGTGTCGCCGGCTCCGACCGTATCGACCACCTCGACCTTGTCCGGCACGACGGTGACCCGGTGCTGGCTGCTGTAACCGACCGCGCCTTCGCTGCCGTGGGTGACCACGATCAGCTTTGGGCCGCGATCCAGCCAGTTACGGACGACGTCTTCATGCGAGCCGGCTTCGCCGAACCAGTTCAAATCCTCGTCCGACAGTTTCACGATGTCGGCCATCGCCATCATGCCGCGGATGCGCCTGAGGTGCTTGGCCTTGTCGGGAATGAAGTTTGGCCGGATGTTGGGGTCGAGCATCATCACGCGGCGCTCATGTTCGCGCCGCATGAACTCCTCATAGGCCGATCCGGCCGGCTCCGAGATCAGGCTGATGGCGCCGAACAGCATGGCCTCGATCTCGCTGCCGAGTTCCGGCAGGTCCTCGATGGTCAGCATGCGCCCGGCGGTGTTCTCGTCATAGAAGGTGTAGGTCGCTTGGCCGTTGGTGAGCCGCACGAAGGCGAGCGTGGTCGGCCGCGGCGAAGTGTGCGCATAGGTCGAGCTGACCTTGCTGTTCCCCAGCGCCTCCCTGAACTGCCCGCCGAACAGATCCGACGACAGGCCGGAGAAAAAGGCAGCGGGCGCGCCGAGCCGGCCTAGCGCAATGGCCGAGTTGAAGACGGCACCGCCGACATAGGGGGCAAAGGCCGGCTCGCCCTCCGTCGTGGTCCGCGGCAGCATGTCGATCAGGGCTTCGCCGCAGCAGAGGATCATGAAGTCTTGCTTTCCGGCGGATAGATCACGCCCTTGCGAATGATGATGTTGGCATAAAGCCGCGGCTCGCTAGTCGCGACGATCGCGTGCGCGGCCTTGACCCGTGCATAGAAGTCGGCACCGGCAAGCGCAACCACCTTGCGGCCCGGCGCACGCCTGGTGCAGATCGCTTCCATCTCATAGTGAACCGGATCGGCGAGCAGGGGATCGCCTTTGGCCGAGGCGCGAAACAGCGCCTGCGGCACGGCGTCGTCGACCGGCAATACGCTCAATACCGCATCGAGCACGGGGACGAGATGATGACCGTCGGCGCGGACCAGCCGCTGTGCCTGCTGCTCGGCCGGGTAGTTGCCGTCGACCAAGGCGATCTCGTCGCCATGGCCCATGGCGCGCAATATCGCCAGAAGCTCGGGGCCGAGCAGCGCCGGGATGCCGATCAGCATGCTCAGAAGCTCCGGGAAATCGTGGTCGAGCCGATGAGGAAGCGCTCCGACAGCGGCAGGCTGGCGCCACCCAGCGCCCGCGCATGGATGCCGACGGTTCCCTCGCGAACGGCCGGCAGCCTCAGGCCTTCGCCGTCGATCCGGCCGATGGCCTGGATAACGGCATCGACAAGCCGCCTGCGCACGGCAAGCGGCATCCATCCGTCGATCACCGCGGCATCGAAGTCAATGACGGAGGAGGCCGAAACGATGGCATAGGCAAGCGCCTGCGAGGCGCTGGCGATCCAGTCGTCAAGCTCGGCGCCGATCTCGCCCCAGTCCCCCGGTGATGTCCACAGATGCGAGGCCTCGATGCCGCGCGCGTTGAGCGCCTTTTCCAGCATGGCGATCGACGCCACGTCGATCAACTGCGTCGGCTTGCCGTCCGGCCCTGGCACCGGCATCGAGCCCAGCGCGCCGGCATTGCCGGTTGGGCCACCAAACAACCGGCCGTTCAGCACGATGCCGCCGCCGGCAAAGGCACCGATATAGAAATAGACGAAATCGCGTGCCGCACCCGCCGCGTGGCCGAACACGAGCTCGGCGCCGCAGGCCGAGGTGGCGTCGTTCTGCAGATAGACTGGAAATTCGCATTGCGCCTGGATATCGGCGCGGATGTCGCGATGGCGCCATTCGTCCATGATTTCACGCGGCGCGCCGGCGGTGTCGGCCCAGTTCCACAATTCGAACGGCATGGCGATGCCAAGCCCGGCAATGCGTTTATCCTGCGCCGGGGTGAGTTCGCCGCGCATCTTCTTCATGCCGCTTGTGACGAATTCCACCGTTTCGCGCGGCGCCGGATAGCGGTAGGAATGCTGCAGCATCGAGCGCACACTGCCGAGGAAATCGATCAGCACCAATTCGGCGCTGCGGCGGCCGATCTTCAGGCCGATGAAATAGGCGCCGTCGGGATTGAGCGCCATGGGTATCGAGGGCTGGCCGATCTTGCCGCGCAACGGCGCCTGGCGGACGAGCAGGTCGTCCTCCTCCAGCTCGCGCATGATGACCGACACTGTCTGCGCCGAAAGGCCGGTCATACGTGCGATGTCGGATTTGGCCAGGCTGCCGTGCTGGCGCACCAGCGACAGCACCAGCCGCTCATTGTGGTCCCGCATGCCGCTTTGATTGGTGCCGCGGTGCAGGCGGCTTTCGGCCGCATCGGGCGAGCCGTGCCTCGTAATGCCGGTCTCCACCCTGTTCCTCCCGTCGTTTCCCCTCAATGCTTTTGGTCTAGAGTGAGTGAACAATCCTGCGTTGTCAATAATAAATAAGAGTGATTTAATTATTGACAGTGCTGCCGGACTGGTGTCTCTTGAGGTCGGCGCCGACACTGGGAGATTTCGTCGGACGCGCTGCAGATGCCGGTTGGCCGGCATCCTAAATGGTTCCATGGGAGGAAAATCGTGACCACGTCAAAACTGTTGAAATCCACCGTGTTTGCCGCGGCCGGACTGAGCCTGATGGCCTTTGCGTCGACGGCATCGGCCGCCGGGGTCGGCGCCTGCTTGATCACCAAGACCGACACCAATCCCTTCTTCGTCAAGATGAAGGAAGGTGCGGCGGCCAAGGCCAAGGAGCTTGGCGTCGATCTCAAGACTTACGCCGGCAAGATCGACGGCGACAGCGAGAGCCAGGTGGCTGCAATCGAGAGCTGTATCGCCGACGGGGCCAAGGGTATCCTCATCACCGCGTCCGACACCAAGGGTATCGTGCCGACCGTGAAGAAAGCGCGGGACGCCGGGCTGTTGGTGATCGCGCTCGACACCCCGCTTGATCCGATCGATGCGGCTGACGCGACCTTCGCGACCGACAATCTGGAAGCCGGCAAGCTGATCGGCGCATGGGCCGCCGCGACGCTTGGCGATAAGGCCAAGGATGCCAAGATCGGCTTCCTCGACCTGACGCCGTCGCAGCCCACGGTGGATGTGCTGCGCGACCAGGGTTTCATGATGGGCTACGGCATAGACGTGAAGGACCCCAACAAGATCGGCGACGAGGACGATCCGCGCATCGTTGGCCACGACGTGACGAACGGCAATGAAGAGGGTGGTCGCAAGGCGATGGAGAACCTTCTGCAGAAGGATAACACCATCAACGTCATCCACACCATCAACGAGCCCGCAGCTGTCGGCGCCTACCAGGCGCTGAAGGCCGTCGGTCTCGAAAGCCAGGTGCTGATCGTCTCGGTCGACGGTGGCTGCCCCGGCGTGAAATCGGTGACCGAAGGCGTGATCGGCGCTACCTCGCAGCAATATCCGCTGCAAATGGCGGCGCTCGGCATCGAGGCGATCGCCACTTTCGCCAAGGACGGGACGAAGCCGAAGCCGACCGAAGGCAAGAACTTCTTCGATACCGGCGTCAATCTTGTCACCGACAAGCCCGCCAACGGTGTGAAGTCCATCGACACCAAGGAAGGCCTCGCCAAGTGCTGGGGTTGAGCCTGGCCTGACCGGCAACAGATCGCGATCGGCCGGGGCTTGATCCCCGGCCGCTCCGGGTGGACGATGTGCCGATCTAAACGCAAATAGTGCCGGCGGCAGACCGGAAGGCGTGGATGGCGTCGGCGGTTGGCCGAAGCCCAGGGGAGGAAACATGGCTCAAGCACAAGAATTCGAAAAAGTTCTATCGAGCAGCGACACAAGCGTCGCCGCGTTCGACGACCATAAATCGGCCGTCAAGCGTGCCCAGCATTTCCTGCATTCCACGCCGGCAGCGGTGCCGCTTATCGTGTTGGTTCTGGCTATCATTATTTTTGGTATCACCATCGGCGGGCGTTTTTTTTCATCCTATACGCTGACGCTGATCCTTCAGCAGATCGCCATTGTCGGCATTCTGGGCGCCGCACAGACGCTGGTGATCCTGACTGCCGGCATCGACCTGTCGATTGGCGTGATCATGGTGATTTCGGCTGTGATCATGGGCAATTGCGCGGTCAGCTACGGTATGCCGGCCGTGCTCGCGGTGGCGATCGGGCTTCTCGCCGGTGGCGCGTGCGGCCTGCTCAACGGTGTGCTGGTCGCCTACATGAAGCTGCCGCCCTTCATCGTGACGCTCGGCACCTGGAACATTGTCATGGCCACCAACTTCATCTATTCGGCCAATGAGACGATCCGCGACACCGACGTCGACGTCCAGGCGCCTCTGCTGCACCTGTTTGCCCTGAGCTTTAAGGTCGGCACGGCCGTGCTGACGCTTGGCGTCATTGCCATGGTCGTTCTCGTGTTGGTCCTCTGGTACGTGCTCAACCACACCGCATGGGGCCGCCATGTCTACGCGGTCGGCGACGATCAGGAGGCTGCGAAACTGTCGGGCATCCAGACGAAGAAGGTGCTGATGACCGTCTATGCCCTTGCCGGGCTGATCGCCGCCTTCGCAGCTTGGGTCTCCATCGGCCGCAATGGCTCGATCTCTCCTTCCGCCGCTGTCACCGACTACAATCTTCAGGCCATCACCGCGACGGTGATCGGCGGTATTTCTCTGTTCGGCGGGCGCGGCTCGATCCTCGGCACGCTGTTCGGCGCCATGATCGTCGGCGTCGTCTCGATGGGCCTCAACATGCTGGGCGCCGATCCGCAGTGGAAGGTGCTGCTCACCGGCGTGCTGATCATCGGCGCCGTGGCGATCGATCAATGGATCAGAAAGGTTTCGGCATAGCCATGACCCAGGAACCCATCCTCATCGCGCGCGGTCTGGTCAAGCGCTATGGCCGCGTCACCGCCCTCGACAACGCCGATTTCGACCTCTATCCGGGCGAAATCCTTGCCGTCATTGGCGACAACGGCGCCGGCAAGTCGTCGCTTATCAAGGCGATTTCCGGCGCGGTCGTGCCCGACGAAGGTGAGATACGACTTGAAGGCAAGCCCGTTGCGTTCAAGTCGCCGATGGAGGCACGGGAGGCCGGCATCGAAACAGTCTATCAGAACCTGGCTCTGTCGCCGGCGCTGTCCATCGCCGACAACATGTTCCTCGGCCGGGAGATCCGCAAGCCGGGGTTCCTCGGCGAATGGCTGCGCATGCTCGACCGCCCGGCGATGGAAAAGCGCGCCCGCGACAAGCTCACGGAGCTTGGCCTGATGACCATCCAGAACATCAGCCAGGCCGTGGAAACGCTTTCCGGCGGCCAGCGTCAGGGCGTGGCGGTGGCGCGCGCCGCCGCCTTTGGCAGCCGGGTGGTGATCATGGATGAGCCGACGGCGGCGCTTGGCGTCAAAGAGAGCCGCCGCGTCCTCGAACTGATCCTCGACGTGAAGAAGCGAGGCCTGCCGATCGTGCTGATTTCACACAACATGCCGCATGTCTTCGAGGTGGCGGACCGCATCCACATTCACCGGCTCGGCCGTCGCCTGTGCGTCATCGATCCGAAGCAGTATACGATGTCCGACGCGGTCGCCTTCATGACGGGCGCCAAGGTGCCGCCGGAAGCGGCGCTGGCGGCTTGAGCAAGAACTTGAGGCCCATCGCCAAGGGTCCCAAATGCGCTGTTTCCAAATGCCAAATTGCCGCAGGGCAACCCGGCTTGCGATCACCTGAATCGATTGAACATCCGGTGGGATGCACTAGCATTGGCAGAGATGGTGAAAGCCGCATGATCCTGGCAACGTCACGAGAGGCAGCATGACGCGCGCGATGACAACCGAAGCTCCTCTGCCCACGCTCAAAAACCCGGATCCCAAGACGCTCGCCGAGGAAGTCTTGCAAGCCCTCAAATACAGGCTCGGCAAGGGCACCAACGTTGCAACCCAGTACGATTGGCTCACCGCCTCGATCAAGGTTGTACGCGACCGCATAGTCGATCACTGGATGCAGGCGACCCAAGAGGCCTACGCCCAGCAGGAAAAGCGCGTCTATTACCTGTCGCTGGAATTCCTCATCGGCCGCCTGATGCGCGATGCCTTCTCCAATCTCGGCCTGATGGACAATATGCGCGAGGCGCTTTCGTCGCTTGGCGTCGACCTCGACATCATTGCAGCGCTCGAACCGGACGCTGCCCTTGGTAATGGCGGGCTTGGCCGGCTCGCCGCCTGCTTCATGGAAAGCATGGCGACCGTCAATATACCCGCGCATGGCTACGGCATCCGCTACGCCAACGGCATGTTCCGGCAGGAGGTCCATGACGGCTGGCAGGTGGAGCTGCCCGAGACGTGGCTCGATCACGGCAATCCCTGGGAGTTCGAGCGCCGCGAACGCTCCTTCGAGGTCGGTTTCGGCGGCTCGGTGGAATCGATCACCTCGAAGGACGGCCGGCTCGAGCGGCACGTCTGGAAGCCGACCGAACATGTTCTGGCCGTTGCCTACGATACGCCAGTGGTTGGCTGGCGGGCCAACCGCGTCAACACGCTGCGTCTGTGGTCCGGCATGCCGGTCGACCCGATCCTGCTCGACAAGTTCAATGCCGGCGATCACATCGGTGCGCTCGCCGAAAGCAACAAGGCCGATGCGTTGTCGCGCGTCCTTTACCCGGCCGATTCCCACAAGGCCGGCCAGGAGTTGCGGCTCAGGCAGGAGTATTTCTTCTCCACCGCCTCGCTGCAGGACATCGTCCAGCGTCATCTCAGCCAGTATGGCGACCTGCAATCGCTGCCCGACAAGGCGGCGATCCATCTTAACGACACCCATCCGGCCATCGCCGTCCCCGAGTTGATGCGCCTGTTGATGGATGTCCACGGCATGGATTTCGACCAGGCCTGGAGCATCACCAAGCGCACCTTCGGCTACACCAACCACACGCTCCTTCCCGAAGCGTTGGAAAGCTGGCCCGTGCCGCTGTTCGAGCGGCTGTTGCCGCGCCACATGCAGATCGTCTACGCCATCAACGCCGAGGTGCTGCTCGAGGCGCGCGCCTCCGACCAGTTCTCGGACGAGCAGATCAGCCGCATCTCGCTGATCCAGGAAAATGGCGATCGCCGCGTGCGTATGGGCAATCTGGCCTTTGTCGGCTCGCACTCGATCAACGGCGTCTCGGCACTGCATACGGAATTGATGAAGGAGACGGTGTTTGCCGACCTCCACAGGCTCTACCCGGATCGCATCAACAACAAGACCAACGGGATCACACCGCGGCGCTGGCTGATACAGTGCAATCCCGGCCTCACTGCACTCACCCGAGAGGCGATTGGCGATGGCTTCCTCGACGACATCGACGAGATAAACCGGCTTGATCCTCTTGCCGAGGACGCCGCCTTCCGCGACAAGTTCGCCGCCGTCAAACGGGCGAACAAGACGAGGCTTGCCAATCTCGTTGCAGACCGGCTCGGCATCAAGGTCGACCCGTCGGCGCTGTTCGACATCCAGGTCAAGCGCATCCACGAATACAAGCGCCAGCTCTTGAACATTCTCGAAGCGGTCGCGCTTTACGACCAGATCCGCTCGCATCCGGAGCGCGACTGGATGCCTCGCGTCAAATTCTTTGGCGGCAAGGCGGCGCCCAGCTATCACAACGCCAAGCTGATCATCAAACTTGCCAATGACGTCGCCCGAGTCATCAACCGCGACCCGGCGGTACGCGGCTTGCTGAAAGTGGTATTCGTGCCGAACTACAATGTCAGCCTGGCCGAGATCATGATGCCGGCCGCCGATCTGTCGGAGCAGATATCGACCGCCGGCATGGAAGCGTCCGGCACCGGCAACATGAAGTTCGCGCTGAACGGCGCGCTGACCATCGGCACGCTCGACGGCGCCAATGTCGAGATCAAGGAATGTGTGGGCGACAACAACATCTTCATCTTCGGGCTGACCACAGAGGAAGTCGCCGAGCGGCGCAACAATGGTTACGATCCGCGCGCTGTGATCGAGGGATCGCCTGAATTGGCGCAGGCGCTTGCCGCGGTTTCGTCCGGGGTTTTTTCACCTGATGATCCGGACCGTTATCGCGACCTGATCAACGGCCTTTACCAGAGCGACTGGTTCATGGTCGCCGCGGATTTCGATGCCTACGCCGCCACCCAGCGCGACGTCGATGCCGTCTGGCGCAACAGCCCGGACTGGTACGCCAGAGCGATCCGCAATGTCGCGCGCGTCGGCTGGTTCTCGTCCGATCGAACGATTCGCCAATATGCGAAAGACATCTGGCACGTGCCCGCCTGATGTGATTGCATGAGACCAGGAACAATGTGGCCCTAGTGGAGTGATTTGACCCTCGCATCCCTTGGAGGGTAAGGCGGCATGGCGACTGTCGAACTCAAAACTTCACTAGAAACATACACTTGGTGCCCGGGGAGGGTCACTGCCTGATGAGCAAGCCGCGCGCGACCGTTGCGACAAGCGGGCCGGACGGACTGGCGCCAGCCGACGATGTCGCGGCGATTGTCGCCGGCACGCACGGCGATCCGTTTGCCGTGCTTGGCGTGCATGAGGCGGGGAAGGGCTTTGTCGCCCGCTGCTTCGTCCCTCATGCCGAGTTCGTCACCGCCTATACGCTGACCGGCAAGAAGGCCGGCGAGCTGTCGAGACACGACGACCGCGGTTTCTTCGAAGGCAAACTGTCGCTGCGCAAACGTCAGCCGCTGCGCTATCACGCCAGGAATTCCGGCGGTGACTGGTGGCTGACGGATCCATATTCCTTCGGTCCCGTGCTCGGCCCGCTGGACGATTATTACATCGCCGAAGGGTCGCATCTCAGGCTGTTCGACAAGCTCGGCGCCCATCTCATCGACCATGAAGGTGCATCGGGTGTGCATTTTGCGGTGTGGGCGCCCAATGCAAGGCGTGTCTCGGTGGTCGGCGACTTCAACGAGTGGGACGGCCGCAGGCATACCATGCGCATCCGCCGCGACACCGGCATCTGGGAGCTGTTCATTCCCGACATCGGCGCTGGCCGCCCGTATAAGTATGAAATCATCGGGCCGGATGGCGTGAGATTGCCGCTCAAAGCCGATCCGTTTGCCTTCAAGTCCGAACTGCGCCCGGCCACCGCCTCGGTTACGGCACTGCCGCCGGCGCATGAATGGGGTGACGAGGCGCACCGGAACTACTGGCGCAATGCCGACCACAGGCGCGAAGCCGTATCGATCTACGAGGTCCATGCCGGGTCATGGCGGCTTCACGACGACGGCAGCTTCCTGTCGTGGGATGAGCTCGCCGACAGGCTGATCCCTTACGTGGTCGAGACCGGTTTTACCCACATCGAATTCATGCCGATCTCCGAACACCCTTATGACCCGTCCTGGGGCTACCAGACGACGGGTCTTTATGCGCCGACTGCCCGCTTTGGCGATCCGGACGGTTTTGCCCGCTTCGTCGACGGCGCCCACCGTGCAGGCATCGGCGTCATCCTTGACTGGGTGCCGGCGCATTTCCCGGTTGACGAACACGGTCTGGCAAAGTTCGACGGTACCGCGCTCTACGAACATGCCGATCCGCGCAAGGGCTTCCATCCCGACTGGAACACAGCGATCTACAATTTCGGCCGTCGCGAAGTGATTTCGTTCCTGGTCAACAATGCGCTGTTCTGGGCCGAGAAATATCACGTCGACGGACTGCGCGTCGATGCGGTCGCCTCGATGCTTTATCTCGATTATTCGCGCAAGGCCGGTGAATGGATTCCCAACGAGAAGGGCGGGCGAGAGAACCTCGAAGCGGTCAGCTTCCTGCAGCGGATGAACAAGGAGGTCTACGGCCACCATCCAGGTGTGATGACCATCGCCGAGGAATCGACCTCGTGGCCGAAAGTCTCGCAGCCGGTGCATGAAGGCGGACTGGGCTTCGGTTTCAAGTGGAACATGGGTTTCATGCATGACACTTTGGAGTATTTCTCCAAGGAGCCGATCTTCCGCAAGCATCACCACAACGACATCACCTTCGGCCTGGTCTACGCTTTCAGCGAGAATTTTGTGCTGCCGCTGTCCCATGACGAGGTGGTGCACGGCAAAGGCACGCTGCTCAACAAGATGGCCGGCGACGACTGGCAGAAATTCGCGACGCTGCGGGCCTACTACGCCTTCATGTGGGGTTATCCTGGCAAGAAGCTGTTGTTCATGGGCCAGGAGTTCGCACAGCGCCGCGAGTGGAGCGAGGCGCGCGCGCTCGACTGGAACCTGCTCGATTTCCGGTTCCACCGTGGCGTCTGGCAGACGGTGCGCGATCTCAACTATCTCTACCGCTCGCGCCCCGCGCTGCATGCCCGCGACTGCGAGCCGGAGGGCTTTTCCTGGCTGATCGTCGACGACAGCGCGAACTCGGTCTTTGCCTGGCTGCGCAGCGCGCCGGGCGGCAACCCGGTCGCCGTCATTTCCAACTTCACGCCGGTGCCGCGCGACAATTACCGCGTGCCGTTGCCGCAGGCCGGAAAATGGCGCGAGATCATCAACACCGATGCCACGGATTATGGCGGTTCCGGCAAGGGCAATAGCGGCGTCGTCGAGGCTCGGGCGGAAGGGGGAGGGATTTCGGCGACGATGCTTTTGCCGCCGCTGTCGACGATCATGCTCGAATTCGTCCCGGACTGAGCTATGTCTGGAGCATCTAACCTGGGAGGATAGGAATGGCTGAAATAAAACGAACACAGCCGCTGGCACGCGACGCCATGGCTTATGTGCTGGCAGGCGGCCGTGGCAGCCGGCTCAAGGAACTGACCGACCGCCGCGCCAAGCCGGCGGTCTATTTTGGCGGCAAGACCCGCATCATCGATTTCGCGCTGTCCAATGCGCTCAATTCCGGTATCCGCCGCCTCGGCGTCGCCACCCAGTACAAGGCGCATTCGCTGATCCGCCATCTGCAGCGCGGCTGGAACTTCCTGCGGCCCGAGCGCAACGAGAGTTTCGACATCCTGCCGGCCAGTCAGCGTGTGTCGGAAACGCAATGGTATGAGGGCACCGCCGACGCCGTGTACCAGAACATCGACATCATCGAGGCCTACGGGCCGGAATACATGGTCATCCTGGCCGGCGACCACATCTACAAGATGGACTACGAAATGATGCTGCGCCAGCATGTCGAGGCCGGCGCCGACGTCACCGTCGGCTGCCTCGAAGTGCCACGCATGGAAGCCACGGGCTTCGGCGTCATGCATGTCGATCCCAAGGACACCATCATCTCCTTCATCGAAAAGCCCGCCGATCCGCCGGGCATTCCCGACAAACCGGATTTCGCGCTGGCCTCGATGGGCATCTATGTGTTCAAGACCAAATTCCTGATGGAGCAATTGCGTCGCGATGCGGCGGAGCCCGGCTCGAGCCGGGACTTCGGCAAGGACATCATCCCCTACATCGTCGAGCACGGAAAGGCGATCGCCCATCGTTTTGCCAAATCCTGCGTGCGCTCGACCGCCGAGAACGAGGCCTATTGGCGCGACGTCGGCACGGTCGACGCCTATTGGGAGGCCAATATCGACCTGACCGACATCACGCCGGAACTCGACCTTTACGACCGCGATTGGCCGATCTGGACCTATGCCGAGTTGAAGCCGCCGGCAAAGTTCGTGCATGACGAGGATGGCCGCCGCGGGTCGGCCGTGTCGTCTCTCGTGTCGGGCGATTGCATCGTTTCGGGCGCTTCGCTGAAGCGAAGCCTGATCTTCACCGGCGCGCGCATAAATTCCTATTCGACGCTGGAGGAGGTCGTCATGCTGCCGGACGTCCATGTCGGCCGCAGCGCCAGGCTGAAGCGCGTGGTCATCGATCACGGCGTCAGGATTCCGGAGGGTCTGGTGGTCGGCGAGGATCCCGTCCTCGACGCCAAGCGTTTCCGCGTTTCGGAAAAAGGCATCTGCCTGGTCACGCAGGACATGATCAACAGGCTGGGATCGTAGTGCATGCAGGTTCTGTCGGTGGCGCCCGAGATCTTTCCGCTGGTCAAGACGGGCGGGCTCGCCGACGTGACCGGCGCCTTGCCCGTGGCATTGGCCGGCAAGGGCGTCACCATGCGCACGCTCGTCCCCGGCTATCCTCAGGTGATGGGCGCCTTCAGGAAAAAGAAGCCGGTTCAGCAATATCCATTGCTGCAGGGCGGCAAGGCTTCGGTGTATGCCGCCCAGATCGCCGGGCTCGACCTGTTCGTGCTTGACGCGCCGCATCTTTTCGACCGTTCCGGCGGCCCATACGGCAACGCGACAGGCGCCGACTGGCCGGACAATTGGCGGCGGTTCGCGGCCTTGAGCCAGGTAGGCGGTGATATTGCCGGCGGCGCGATCTCGGGCTACCTGCCCGATATCGTCCATGCCCATGACTGGCAGTCGGCAATGACGCTTGCCTACATGCGCTACGGCAAGGCGGTCGGCACGCCGTCGATGATCACCGTGCACAACCTAGCCTTCCAAGGCCAGTTCGGCGCCGGCATCTTTGGCGAGCTTGGCCTGCCGGCGGCGGCGATGGCGCTCGACGGCGTCGAATATTACGGCGGCGTCGGCTTCCTCAAGGCCGGCCTGCAGGCGGCGTGGGCGATCACCACGGTCAGCCCGACCTATGCGCAGGAAATCCGCTTGCCCGAATTCGGCATGGGCCTCGACGGCCTGATCAACATGCGCTCCGTCGATCTCCATGGCATCGTCAACGGCATCGATACCGAGATCTGGAACCCGGAAACCGACAAGCATCTGGTCTCCAACTACACCGCAAAGACGCTCAAGGCGCGAATGCCCAACAAGGCCGCGGTCGAGGACCGTTTCAGCCTCGATCGCGATGATAGCCCGATCGTCTGCGTCGTCAGCCGGCTGACCTGGCAAAAGGGCATGGACATACTGGCTGCGGCCATCGACGGCATCGTTGCAAGAGGTGCACGGCTGGCGATCCTCGGCTCCGGCGACGCTGGGCTGGAAGGCGCGTTGCTTGCCGCCGCAGCCCGCCATCGCGGCCGCATCGGCGTCGTCGTCGGCTATGACGAGGGACTCTCCCACACCATGCAGGGCGGCTGCGACGCAATCATTATCCCATCGCGCTTCGAACCTTGCGGGCTGACACAGCTTTACGGCCTGCGCTATGGCTGCGTGCCGGTCGTCGCGCGCACCGGCGGCCTTGCCGACACGATCATCGATGCCAACGAAGCCGCCATCTCTGCCGGCGTGGCGACCGGTTTCCAGTTTGCGCCCGCCAATGCCGGCGCCTTGCTGCACGCCGTCCGCCGCCTTGTCGAGGCGCATGCCAATCCCGCAGTGTGGACGTCGATGCAGCGGCAAGGCATGAAGGCCGACGTTTCGTGGGACAAAAGCGCCGAAAAATATGTCCAACATTATCGCTTGCTGCTTTCGAAAAGGGCTGCCTGACTGATGATCCGCACCGTCGCCACCAAACCCTATCCCGACCAGAAGCCCGGCACCTCCGGGCTGCGTAAAAAGGTCCCGGTGTTCCAGCAGGAGCACTATGCCGAGAACTTCATCCAGTCGATCTTCGACGCGCTGGACGGGTTCGAGGGCAAAACCCTGGTGATCGGCGGCGACGGCCGCTTCTATAACCGCGAGGTCATCCAGAAGGCCATCGCCATGGCCGCGGCAAACGGCTTCGGCAAGGTGATGGTCGGGCAGGGCGGCATCTTGTCGACGCCGGCCGCTTCGCATGTCATCCGCAAATACAAGACCTTTGGCGGCATCATCCTGTCGGCCAGCCACAATCCGGGTGGCCCGCATGAGGATTTCGGCATCAAGTACAATGCCGGCAATGGCGGCCCGGCGCCGGAAAAGCTGACCGATGCGATCTTCGAAAAAACCAAGGCGATTTCAAGCTTCAAGATCGCCGATATCGGGCAGGTCGACATCGACACGATCGGCACGGTCAAGACGGGGGACATGACCGTCGAAATCATCGATCCTGTCGCCGACTATGCCGAACTGATGGAAAGCCTGTTCGATTTCGACGCATTGCGGGCGCTGTTCAGGTCGGGCTTCCGCATGCGCTTCGACGCCATGCATGCGGTGACCGGCCCCTACGCCAAGGAGATCCTCGAAAACCGGCTCGGCGCGCCCAACGGCACCGCCCGCAATTTCATTCCGCTGCCGGATTTCGGCGGCCATCATCCCGATCCCAATCTGGTGCACGCAAAACACCTCTACGACGAGATGATGGGGCCGGATGCGCCAGACTTTGGCGCCGCCTCGGATGGCGACGGCGACCGCAACCTGATTATCGGCAAGGGAATTTTCATCACCCCGTCGGATTCGGTGGCGATGCTCGCCGCCAACGCCCATCTGGCGCCGGGCTACAAGGCGGGGCTGAAAGGCATCGCCCGCTCGATGCCGACCAGCGGTGCTGCCGACCGGGTCGCCGAAAAGCTCGGCATCGGCATCTACGAGACGCCGACCGGCTGGAAATTTTTCGGCAATCTGCTCGATGCCGGCATGGCAACGATCTGTGGCGAGGAGAGTGCGGGGACCGGCTCCAACCATGTCCGCGAAAAGGACGGCCTGTGGGCTGTGCTTTTATGGCTCAACATCCTTGCCGTTCGCGGCGAAAGCGCCAAGCAGATCGTCACCCAGCATTGGACGGCCTATGGCCGTAACTATTATTCGCGCCACGACTACGAGGAGGTCGAGACCGATCGTGCCAACGCGCTTGTTGGCGAGTTGCGCGCCAAGCTCGGCTCGCTGCCTGGCACCCGCGTCCGCGGCATGACGATCGCCAGCGCTGATGATTTCGCCTATCACGATCCGGTCGACGGCTCGGTCAGCGAGAACCAGGGCATCAGGGTGCTGTTCGAAGGCGGCTCACGCGTCGTCTTCCGCCTGTCCGGCACCGGCACCTCGGGCGCGACGCTGCGGCTTTATGTCGAGCGCTACGAGCCGGACAAGAACCGCCACGATCTCGACACCCAGGAGGCGCTTGCCGATCTGATCGCGGCGGCCGACGACATTGCCGGGATTCGCAGCCATACCGGCCGCGCCAAGCCGAGCGTCATCACCTGATGTCGTCGGGACTATCCGCCGGCTATCGTCCGCGATTTGGCGGGCTTGCCGGGGAGGGCGGTATCCGCTTCGCCGCATGGTCCTCGTCGGCTCGGCGCATCTGGGTTTCGATTTTCGACGAACACGGCAACCGCGAAGTCGACCGGCTGGAACTCCAGTCGGAAGACGAGGGCGTCCATGCACTTTTTGTTGCCGGTCTCGCCGCCGGGACCCGATACGGGTTCCGCGCCGATGGCGACTACGCGCCGGAACACGGTCTCTGGTTCGATCCCGACAAGCTGCTGGCCGATCCCTATGCCGTCGAGATCGACAGGCCCTATGCCTATGACGGCCGGCTCGCCGCGCGCCGAGGCGAGGGGGCCGACACTGCGCCGCTGATGCCGAAAGCCATCGCCGGCGCCTTGCCGGAACCCTTGCCCGCCTTGCCGCCGCTGTTTCGGCCCGGCGGCCTTATCTACGAAGTGCCGGTACGCGCCTTCACAAAGCTGCATCCCGACATTCCCGAGAAGCAACGCGGCACCATTGCAGCGCTCGCTCACCCCCTCGTTGTCGAGCATCTGCAAAAACTCGGCGTGGCAGCCATTGAGTTGATGCCGGTGACTGCATCGATCGACGAACGGCATTTACCGCCGCTCGGTCTGCGCAACGCCTGGGGTTATAATCCCGTGACCTTCATGGCGCTCGATCCGCGACTGGCGCCCGGCGGTCTGGCCGAGTTGCGCGGAACGGTCGCCGCGCTGCGCGAGGCCGGCATCGGCACCATTCTCGACCTGGTGTTCAACCACACCGGCGAAAGCGACCGGCTCGGCCCGACATTGTCGCTGCGCGGGCTCGACAGCCGCGCCTATTATCGGCACGAGCCGGACGGCGCTCTGGTCAATGACACCGGAACCGGCAATACGCTCGCCTGCGAGCATCCGGTCGTCCGGGAAATGGTCCTCCACACGCTTCGCCACTTTGTCCAGCGCGCCGGTGTCGACGGATTCCGCTTCGACCTGGCGCCGATCCTCGGCCGCGTCGACGGCGTTTTCGACGCCGATGCGCCGCTGCTGAACGCCATTCGCAACGACCCTGTTCTTGGCGACCGGGTGCTGATCGCCGAGCCTTGGGATATCGGACCGGATGGCTATCAGCTCGGCAATTTTCCGCCGCCCTTCCTCGAATGGAACGACAAATACCGCGACGATATCCGCCGCTTCTGGCGCGGCGACGGCGGCATGATCGGTGCCCTGGCGACGCGGCTTGCCGGTTCGTCCGACGTCTTTGCCAAAGCAGGCCAGACAACGAGCCGCAGCATCAACTTCATCGCCGCGCATGACGGCATGACGCTGGCCGATATCGTCGCTTATGGGCACAAGCACAACGAGGCCAATGGCGAACTGAACCGCGATGGTCACGACGACAACCTGTCCTGGAACGATGGCGTCGAGGGCGAGACCAGCGACCAGTCAATCGTTACGGCCCGTTTCGATGACCAGCGCGCGCTGCTGGCGACGCTCTTTGCCTCGCGCGGCACGATCATGCTGACGGCCGGCGACGAGTTCGGCCGCACGCAGCGCGGCAACAACAACGCCTACGCGCAGGACAATGACATCACCTGGCTCGACTGGGCCGGGCGCGACCTGGCGCTCGAGCATCATACGGCTCTGCTCGCCAGGATGCGTCGCGCCGTGCCGGCGCTCTTGGACACAGCATTCCTGACCGGAGAACAGCCTGCGGGTTCGGAAATCCCAGACGTAGCCTGGCTGACGGAAACCGGCGTGCCGTTCGACGAGGCAGCCTGGGACGATGCCAGGCGGCACCGGCTGGTCATGGTTCTCGGTAGCGGTGAGAACAGTCGCCTTGCGGTGGTCATCAATGGCGACCGCCGGGCCTGCATGTTCACGCTGCCGGAACGGGCGGGTTTTCATTGGCGCCCAGCTATCGAACCGGATAGTAGCGATATCTCGCGGCCGGTGCCTGGGCGAACAGTCCTGTTCATGATCGAAAGCAGGACAGCGTGTGCGGGCGCAGGGGAGAGCCATGATGGCTGACAATGCCGAATGGTGGCGCGGCTGCGTCATCTACCAGATCTACCCGCGCTCCTTCCAGGACACGACAGGCGACGGCAGCGGCGATCTCAGCGGCATCACCTCGAGGCTGGCCCATGTCGCATCGCTCGGTGCCGACGCCGTTTGGCTGTCGCCTTTTTTCAAGTCGCCAATGGCCGATATGGGTTACGACGTTTCGGATTACTGCGCCGTCGATCCGATGTTCGGCACATTAGAGGATTTCGACGCACTGATTGCAGAGGCGCACCGGCTCGGCCTGAAGGTGATCATCGATCAGGTCTTGTCGCATTCGTCGGATCGGCACGAATGGTTCGTCGAAAGCCGCACGAGCCATGACAACCCCAAGGCCGACTGGTACGTCTGGGCCGATGCGAAGCCCGACGGCACCGCCCCCAACAACTGGCTGTCGCTTTTCGGCGGCCCGGCCTGGGAATGGGACGCAACGCGCAGGCAATATTACCTGCACAATTTCCTCGCCTCGCAGCCGGACCTGAATTTCCACAACCCAAAGGTGCAGGACGCCTTGCTGGAAACGGTGCGGTTCTGGCTCGAGCGCGGCGTCGACGGTTTCCGGCTGGATACGGTCAACTATTACGTCCACGACCGCTGGCTGCGCAGCAACCCGCCTTTGGCGGAAAGCGTCGCCGGCACCAATACGGCAACCAGCCCCTATCTCTATCAGGAGCATCTGTTCGACAAGAGCCAGCCGGAAAACCTTGCTTTCCTCAGGCGCTTCCGGGCCTTGCTTGACGAATATGAAGGCCGCGCCGCTGTCGGCGAGATTGGCGACGAAACGCGTTCCTTGCAGACACTCGCCGCCTATACCGGCGGTGGCGACAAGCTCCAAATGTCCTACACGTTCGACCTGCTCGGCCCGCAATTCTCGGCGTCGCATGTGCGTGGCTGTGTCGAGGCCTTCGAGAGTAAGGTATTCGACGGCTGGGTTTGCTGGGCGTTCTCCAACCACGATGTCGTGCGCCATGTCAGTCGATGGAAAAGGCCGGGCGGCGATCCGGACAGGGTGGCGAAATTCTCGATCGTGCTGCTTTCCTGCCTGCGCGGATCGATCTGCCTCTACCAAGGCGAAGAACTCGGGCTGGAGGAGGCCGAACTGGCGTTCGAGGATTTGCGCGATCCTTTCGGCATCCGCTTCTGGCCGGGGATCAAGGGGCGGGATGGGTGCCGAACGCCGATGGTCTGGGAGGCTGGCGCCGACAATGCCGGCTTTTCGACGGGCAAGCCGTGGCTTCCGGTCCCGGCAAGCCATCGCGCCCAGGCGGTCGACGTCCAGGATGGCGAGCAAACCTCCGTCCTGGCGAGCTACCGTGCGATGCTGGCCTTGCGCAAGCAGCATCCGGCGCTGGTTCGAGGCTCGATCCGGTTCCTCGATGCCGAAGGCGACGTCCTTGCTTTCATTCGCGAAGGCGGTGACGAAAAGCTGCTCAGTGTCTTCAATTTCGCCGACGAGCCGGCCGGCTGGCAATTGCCACCGGATCTGGAAGCGATAGAGCCGATAGACCTTGGCGGTGCTGCCGGCGTCTTGCAGGAAAGAACGCTGTCGCTGCCGCCGCTGGGCTGCTTCCTCGGCCGGATTGGCTGAGCTCTATTTCATTATCTCATTGAACGAGCACGGAGCGCCCGCAAGTCGCGCCGACAACCCGCACATCGGCCTCGCCGACATGCACGCCGACAGCTGCAAGCACGTTATAGACCAGTTCGTCGACCGGCGCCGTCACGCCGTTCAGAACCGTTACCACCGCCGGCTTAACCGTTCCGAGCAGGGCCGTCACGTCCAGCCCGAGGCCCAGTGCATTGACCGAGAGCGAGAGGCCGCTGACCAGCGATGTCGTGAGTGATTGCGTCAGGTTTTTTGTGGTGACAGTTTTAATCGTCTTGTTGGCGATATCGGTGCTGTCGAACGTCAATGTGGTCGGATCGTTGTTGGTGATGGCAAGTGATGAAGAACCCTTCACATCGAGCAGATTGAGGGTAAGCAGCAGAAGCTTCACGCTCACCTGGGCAATCGTGGCATCGGAGAACGATTGCGGATTGCTGAAATCGGCGAAGGCCGATGGGTTGTTGTCGGCGTCGCTGGTGGCAAGGTGCAGCGAGGCCACGCCAGGCTGCGCGGCGATCGAGACCTTGATGCTATCCGGCCGGCCCGTCGGGCAGCTGATGTCGGTTAGCTTGGCTTCCGCATAGGCGACTTCGACATGCAGAGGCAGGTTGACGGACAGCAGGCTGATGCCGCCGCCGAGATTGGAATTGCCGATGCTCACTGTGGTGACCAGCTTGATGCGCGTCTGCGCGGTGCGCACCACGGTGCCTTTTTCCCCGACGGCCAGCCAGGGTGAGTATTGCATCGGTTCACCGATGGCGATGGCGAGCGTGGTGGAGGTAAGTCCCGGAATAGTGGCGCCGAGATCGACCTGGACCTGGTTTGAGCCATTGGCCAGCGAGGCGGCGGCACCCAGCATGCCCATCGCGCTTGCGTCGACGGAAAAGCCGGGAGACTTTTGTCCGAGGCCGAGCCTGCCGATCGAGCCAAGATCGATAAGATGACTGAGGGGTATCTTGACCGTGTTGGTGGCCCTCGACGCGATCGTCTGCAGCACAAGTTTGCTGGCGCTGCCCGACCCGGACGCATTGGCCATGGCGGTCGCGATCTGGCCTACCGTCGCTTTTGACGCCAGCACGTCGGAATAGCTGACACCTGTCAGTTGCAACTGTACGGCAAGGGCATCGACGAACGAAAGCACGTTTACATCGGCCGAGATCAGCGCGTTGTAGTCCATGACGCTGAGCGAAATGTTGGCGCCCAGCAACTTGCTGAGAAGCGCGTTGAGGATGCCGCCATTGACGCTGAGGAGCCTGGACCCGACCGAGAACATCGCTTGCGGGGTCACGCTGGCAATGGCTTCGGTGCCGACAACCGGAGTAGGGATGAGCGAACTGGCAAAATACCGGGCGGGGATTTTTTGCAGGGTGACGCGAACGGCGTTGTAAGGCGTTTTACCGGCTTCGAAGCGCTTGTCGACGCCAACGGAGGACGCCGCTGAGTATCGGCCGCCGGTGACCGACACGACGGTTTTGCCAACCGTGGGAACGATTGTCTGACCTGCCTTTTGAACAATGATGCCGGGCATTCGGTTGTCACTGAGCGTGGTTACCGCCGCGGCTTCCATATTATTGATGTTCGACGCCGCGGTGATCGCCGCCAGATCGGTCATCGCCTGGGCTTCCCTGCGCTCCGTGTAGATCGAACCTTCGTCGACAGCGAAGGCAGCCAGCCCCAGCGCGAATGGCGCTGTCAGCGCCGTCATGACGGCAAAGTTCGCCTTCTTGTCGCCAACCATCGAGCGAGCGATCCACCCGATGCTCCTCAGCAAGAACTGCGACATTTCAAATGCCTCCAATCCTGATGGTAGATCTGCGCGACATCGTGGTTTGCGGCATCGCAAGGCTTGGTAACAGGTTCCAGATCGGCAGGTTGCTGGCATCGTACTGGATCGACACGACGAACTGATTTCCGTCGGCCGTGCTGTCCGTCGCCTGATAGGTCAGCTTGCCGGAATCGACGAACGGGTATCCACTGGCATTGTTTTTGACGAAACTCGCCACCAGCGCCTGGCGCTCGGTTTGATTCAATCCGGCAATTGCGGTGCGGGCGGCATCGGCGGCGATTTGCTGCAAGGAGTTGCTTGCACCAAAATAGATACCATATGCAACCATTCCGAGCAAAAGAAGGATAAAGATTGGGGAAAGCAGGGCGAACTCGACCGCGGAAGTTCCGGACTCTTCTCCAATTTTGCGTAGATTCGTCCGTATGTGGCGCAATATTTTACGCTTCAATGCGACAGTATTACTGTCTATCTTGTTCATTGCCCTTGCCCGTTGGAACCCAAGGTCGATGTGCCGATTCCATCGAAATTTGTAACCCTTGGTTGCCTAAGAACCAATTAATACATTCCGGTAAACTGAAATGATCGGCCAGATTATTTCCCAGATCGGCGTTCTGGCCAGGAAACCCAGTCAAACTCATGGTTTCGACCATTGATTGGCCGCCCGCAAAACGACTGCCCCGGCCCCCTTACTTTGGGTGACCCCGAGAGTCTGTTGAAATAAAAAATCTCCACGTTACTGTTTGGCCACCAGCTGCCGGAGAGGGAACCGGCTGCGCGCTCAAAAGGAACCAACCAATCGGTTTCGGGGCGTCAACACTTAGAGACGTGGCCGAAGGGCGACGTCATTAGGGAGAACTCCATGTTGAAACATGTGCTGAAGGCGACGGTACTCGCCACGACCATGGTCTTGGCCGCCGGTACGTTCTACACGCCGGCTTTCGCCGAGACCGTCTACAACCGCGGAGCCGCCGCCGAAGCGGAGACGCTCGATCCGCACAAGACCTCGACGGTCTACGAAGCCGATATCATACGCGACCTGTTCCAGGGCCTCGTCATGCATGACCAGAAGACGAATCTCATTCCGGGCGCCGCCGAAAGCTGGACGGTGTCCGACGACGGCACTGTCTACACCTTCAAGCTGCGCAAGGACGGCCTCTGGTCGGATGGCAGCCCGGTGACGGCGGATGACTTCGTTTATTCGTTCCGTCGGCTGGAAGATCCGGCCACCGCTGCGGAATACGCTTCCATGCTCTATCCAGTGAAGGGTGCCGAGGAAGTCAACACCAAGAAGGGCAAGCCGGAGGATATGGGCGTCAAGGCGATTGACGCAAATACCCTCGAAGTCACGCTCAAGGCGCCAACGCCTTACTTCCTGGAGATGCTGACCCATCAGGCGACCTATCCGGTTAACAAGGCGTCGATCGAAAAGCTTGGCGCCGACTGGATCAAGGCAGGCAAGCTGGTCTCCAACGGGGCCTTTACAGCGGCAGAGTGGGTTCCCAACGACCATCTGAAGCTGGTCAAGAATCCGAAATTCTGGGATGCCGCGAGCGTCAAGTTCGACGTGGTCAACTACATCCCGACCGAGGATCGCTCGTCCGCGATGAAGCGCTTCGAGGCCGGCGAATTCGACAGTTACGGTGACCTGCCGACCGAACAGCTCGCCGATCTCAAGACCAAATTCGGCGACCAGGTCCGTGTCGGGCCATATCTCGGCATCTACTATTACGCGATCAAGACCGACAAGGCGCCTTGGGACAACGTCGAACTGCGCAACGCTATCTCGATGGCGATCGATCGCGACTTCCTCGCTGAAAAAGTCTGGCAGAATTCGATGCTGCCCGGCTATTCGATGGTCCCTCCGGGTATCCAGGGCTACACGCCGGCACTGGCCAAATACGCCGACATGCCGCAGATCGACCGCGAGGACGCTGCCAAGAAGATCCTCGAGAAACTCGGCTATACACCCGAGCATCCGTTGAAGATGCAGATCCGCTACAACACCTCGGAAAACCACAAGAACACCGCTGTCGCCATCCAGGAACAGTTGAAGCCGCTTGGCGTCGAGGTCACGCTGCTCAACACCGACACCAAGACCCACTACTCCTTCCTCGAGCAGAAGGGCGACTACGATGTGGCGCGTGCCGCCTGGATCGCCGATTACAAGGACCCGGAAACCTTCCTCGGCATATCTCGCAAGGCCAGCGGCAACAATTATTCGAGCTATAACAGTCCGAAATTCGAGGCGGCCATGGACAAGGCTGCCGCCGCCGGCGGCAAGCCCGACCAGCGCATGAAGGAACTCGCCGAGGCCGAGCGCATCCTCGTCGACGACGTCGGCGAGATCCCGCTTCTCTACTACAGCTACCACGACATCGTTTCCTCGAAGCTGCACGGCTTCGACGACAATGTGATGGACATCCATCCGTCCCGCTTCATCAGCAAGGACTGATACCTTAGCCAGGCCGCCGCGCGACTCAATGCGCGGCGGCGCCGGTTTGCCATCGCATCGGCCCGGGAACCGGATTCGATTTTCGACAATGTCGGTGCGAAGATTTGAAGGCTAGAGCGCAATCGTCCAGCCGGACGCGCGCTGCTCTGGATCGAGCGGGGCATCGATGCTGCGATTCGTTTTCCGGCGGCTCCTGACCGCCATCCCGACGCTGTTCGTCATCGTGACTATAGCGTTCTTCCTGATACGCGTCGCGCCGGGCGGCCCGTTCAACCAGGAGCGGGGCCTGAGCCCCGAGATCAGGGCCAATCTCGAAGCCCAGTTCGGGCTCAACGACCCGCTCTGGCTGCAGTACCTCCATTATTTAGGCAATCTTCTGCGCGGCAATTTCGGCCCCAGCTACAACATGCCGGATTTCACCGTCGGCGAGTTGTTCAGGGAAGGCCTGCCGATCTCGATCCAACTTGGCGCTTCGGCGCTCGTTCTGGCGCTGCTCCTCGGCAGCGTGCTCGGCACTGTTGCCGCGCTCAACCAGAACAAGCTTGCCGACTATTCGGTGATCGCGCTGGCGACCGCCGGCAGCACCATACCAACCTTCGTCATCGCCCCGATAATCCAGCTTGTATTCGGATTGACCTGGAAGCTGCTGCCGATCGGCGGCTGGGGCGATGGAGCCCTCATCAACAAGGTCGGCCCGGTACTGACGCTCGCTCTGCCGCAGATCGCCATCGTTGCCCGCCTGATGCGCGGCTCGATGATCGAATCGCTGCACTCGCATCACATCCGCACCGCGCGCGCTCTCGGCCTGTCCGACTGGTCGGTCGTCGTCAAGCATGCGCTGCGCGGCGCCATCCTGCCGATCGTCTCCTTCACCGGTCCGGCAGCCGCAGCCCTTCTCACCGGCTCGGTCATCGTCGAGACCATCTTCTCTATCCCGGGCATCGGCCGCCATTTTGTCGTTGCTGCACTCAACCGCGACTACACATTGGTGATGGGGACGGTGGTGGTCATCGCGCTCTTCACCATTGTCTTCAACCTGATCGTCGACGTCCTCTACGGGGTCGTCGATCCGAGGGTGCGCTATGACTGATATCGCAGTTGCCGCACCGGTCGTCGGCCGGTCCCTTTGGGGTGACGCCTGGGCGCGCCTCAAGGCCAATCGCGCGGCCATGTTCAGCCTCTATTATCTTGCCTTCATCGCCGTCATCAGCGTGTTTGGGCCCTATCTCGTGCCGCACCAATACACCACCATCTATGCCGACTATGTCCGTACGCCGCCGAGCTTCTCCGCCTATCCGAAGGCCGACATGATCGAAGGCGCTCTCGATGAGGCGATCAGGCGTATGCGCGTCGACATCAAGGAGTGGCGGCAGGAGGGCAGCCGTGTGTTCGTTACCGTCAAATCGTCCAAGCCGATCGACGACCGCAACATTCGCTACCTTGATCGTTCCGATACCTTTGATGACACAAAGATCGAGAGCAAATCGCCGGACGGTCTCGAAATGGTGATGAGTGCCTCAATCAAGCAGCAATATTTCCTGTTCGGCACCGACAATACCGGCCGCGATCTCCTGTCCAGAACGTTGATGGCCGGGCGCATATCGCTAGCCATCGGCCTGCTTGCCGGCATTGTGGCCGTGGTTATCGGCGTGCTCTACGGCGCCACCGCCGGCCTTGCCGGTGGCAGGGTCGATGAGGTGATGATGCGTGTCGTCGATGTGCTTTATTCTTTGCCGTTCATCTTCTTCGTCATCATGCTGGTGGTGTTTTTCGGCAGGAATTTCGTGCTGATGTTCCTGGCGGTCGGCGCGGTGCTGTGGCTCGACATGGCGCGCATTGTGCGCGGACAAGCGCTGTCGATCCGCCGGCAGGAATATGTCCAGGCGGCGGAGGCGATGGGCGTCGGCCAGCGCGGCATTCTGCTGCGCCATGTGATCCCCAATTTGCTCGGGCCGGTGGTGATCTACATGACGCTGCTGGTGCCGCAGGTCATTATCCTGGAGAGTTTTTTGTCGTTCCTCGGGCTCGGCGTCCAGGAGCCGATGACCAGCTGGGGCGTGCTGATCTCGGTTGGCGCCCAGAACATCGGCTCGGCCAACTGGCTGCTTCTGTTCCCGGCCTTCTTTCTCGTCTCCACGCTGTTCGCGCTGAATTTCGTCGGAGATGGGCTGCGTGACGCGCTCGACCCGAAGGATCGTTGAGATGGCTGCTTCCGATACCATCCTCAGCGTCAAGGACCTTCGCGTCCGCTTCCGCACCCTCGACGGTGTGGTGGAGGCGGTGAAGGGCATCAATATCCACGTCAAATCAGGCGAAACCGTCGCCGTCGTCGGCGAATCCGGTTCCGGCAAGAGCCAGACGATGATGGCGGCGATGAGCCTGCTCGCCTCGAACGGCGAAGCCAGCGGCACAGTCGATTATCGCGGCCGCAATCTTTTGACCTTGAGCAAACCCGAGCTCAACAAGATCCGCGGCCGCAAGATCAGCATGATCTTCCAGGAGCCGATGACGTCGCTAGACCCGCTCTATTCGATCGGCAACCAGCTGATCGAGCCGATCCGCAAGCATCGCGGACTTGGCGCCGCCGCGGCGCGCGAGGAGGCGCTCAAGCTGCTGCGGCTGGTCCATATTCCCGATCCGGAGCGGCGGATGAAATCCTATCCGCACGAGTTGTCGGGCGGTCAGCGCCAGCGCGTCATGATCGCCATGGCGCTGGCCAACGACCCCGACATACTGATCGCCGACGAGCCGACGACCGCGCTCGACGTCACCATCCAGGCGCAGATCCTCATGCTGCTCGCCGAATTGCAGCGCAAGCTCGGCATGGCGATCGTCTTCATCACCCACGATCTCGGCATCGTCCGGCGCTTTGCCGATCGGGTCTATGTGATGCGCTATGGCGAGGTGGTCGAGGAGGGCGAGGCGGAAGCGATCTTCGCCAACCCGCAGCACGGCTACACCAAGATGCTACTTGCCGCCGAGCCGACCGGCACCAAGGCGCCGCCGCCTCCGAATGCCCCTGTCCTGCTTGAAGGCAGGAACGTCGAGGTGACCTTCAAGATCGGCGGCGGATTTCTTGGCGGCGAGCCGCTGCTGCTGCGCGCCGTCGATCGCATTTCGATACGGCTGAAGCGCAACCAGACGATCGGCATCGTCGGCGAATCCGGCTCGGGAAAATCGACGCTCGGCCGCGCCTTGCTGCGGCTCCTGCCCAGCGACGGTATCATCCGGCTTGGTGACCGCGACATTTCCCACGCCGACCGCCAGGCGATGAGGCCGCTGCGGCGCGAATTGCAGCTGGTTTTCCAGGATCCGTTCGGCTCGCTGTCGCCACGCATGACCGTCGGCCAGATCATCACCGAGGGGCTCCTGGTCCATGAGCCCAATCTGTCGGGCAGGCAGCGCGATCTCCGCGCGGTCGATGCCTTGCTCGAAGTCGGGCTCGACCCGAACACGCGCAACCGCTATCCGCATGAATTCTCCGGCGGTCAGCGGCAGCGCATCGCCATTGCGCGCGCCATGATCCTCAAGCCGAAAGTGGTGGTGCTGGACGAGCCGACCTCGGCGCTGGACCGCTCCGTGCAGAAGCAGATCGTCGAATTGCTACGCAAGCTGCAGGCCGACCACGAACTGTCCTATCTGTTCATCAGCCACGATCTCGCCGTTGTGCGCGCCATGGCCGACTACATCATCGTCATGAAACAGGGCAAGATCGTCGAGGAGGGGCCGGCCGAGGCGATCTTCAGCAATCCGCTGGCAACCTACACACAGACACTGATGGCCGCGGCCATCGATGTCACGCGATTTCGCCTGAGCGCATAGCCTTGCTGGCGATCCGCCACATGTCGACGTCGCACAGCACAGGCCACATGGCGCGGGTATAGCGAAGCACATTCGGGGTGACATCGTCGCCGAGCCCGGCTTCCACGCGGCAGGTGCGGAACGCCTTCTCGATGCGCTTTGTCGGTTCGCCCAGGCTGTCATGGACGACCGGCCCGCAGTCGCAATCAATACGCTTCCAGCGGCGCATATGGGCGATCAGCCGTGACGGCAGTCGCGTCGGCGGACGCCATTTCTTGCTTTTTTTCGCGTGCTGATCTTTGCAATAGAGCACGCCGCGGCCTAGGTCCGGCCAAGCTTCTGCGGCCTCGCCATCCCAATTGAGTTGCAGGATTGAACGATGTCGGCAGCCAGTGTAGAGCCCCACAATGATAAAGCGGCAGAGATGAGCGTACTGACCGTGCTTCCGGCGCAGCCGCAATGCCGCGCGCAGCAGTCCCGCTGCTTCCTCCCGCGTCAGCCAGCGCTCGCGCGCTGCTGGTTTGTCTGGTAAGGTGACGGACGGCTTCGGATCGAGACCGTATTCCTTGGCCCAAAAGTTGATCGCCGAGCGGAGGTCCTCAAGATCGCGACGCGGGCCTGATGTAAAGTCCTTGTCTCGCCACGCCGGGAGTAACGCACGGCGGGTCTCCATCGCCGCAGCGTTGAGCTTGGCGATTCGCTCACGCTCTACCCGATTGCGCTCGCGCGAACGGTGCTCGACATAGGCGCGGCAGCGATCTCCATTGATGTTGGCGACCGGCTCGGTGCCGAAGAATTCGTTCAGAAAACGCATCCTGGCGAGAAATTCCTTGCGACCGGCAATCTTGGCCTGGCGTGCTTCGGTATAGGCGGCGAGGATGTCACCGACAGTCAGGCGGCGGGCATCGGCCCTGGAGATCGGGCGCTGATATTTGCCTGCGGCGGCAGGCCCGAGTTGAGGGCGCAGCATACCTGAAGCGCTAGACACCGCTCCCGTGCGGGCATGATGATGGGTCGTCACAATGGTCCCCTTTTTTGCTCCGAAGTTGTTCGTCCTGCGGACGGGGATCACTAGAAGAGGCGACAAGACCGGCTTTGCAACAAGCAAAATGGGCGATAGTGCCGTGAGATGCAAAGACTTGCGAAAGGCGGCGCAGAATCGCGCCGGCTTGGCTTTCCCGCCGGACGACGAGTCTTGGTGCATTCCCGGAGGGTAGCTGACAGCCGCATCAAAATGGTGGCTCGGGTTATCCCATGTTCCGGTTGCAACTGAGGTGTAAATCTCACGCCGGCCTTCACGGGACGATTTGGCGTTTCGAAGCGGGGGAGGTTTCCGGTGCCTTGGAAATCTCGCTTTTTTCGGTGAGGAACATGCGTTAGCAATAGCCGCGATCCGATGCCACTGCGGGCACCGCGTAGCCTCTCCTCGGCCAAACCTCTTTTTGTCGAATGTACAGGCGCAACTTGGAAGAGCCCCTACGAGCCCTGAGCCATTGCCTCCCGGGTTGGACAATGTTTTTTCTGGTCGGAGTGGCAGGATTTGAACCTGCGACCCCATCGTCCCGAACGATGTGCGCTACCAGGCTGCGCTACACTCCGTGACCAGACCGCGGGCTTATAGCCGCCGAGTTTGGTTACTGCAAGCGCCAATGGCAGCGCTTCTGTCGCATTTCTTTCGCTTTCGCCGCCACGTCATACAGGTTTCAGTTTCCTGTCGCACAAACACGGCTTAAAGGGCATCTGGGTAACCGTCCACTTGCCTCGAAGCACCTGATTCAGCCGCCTGGAGTTTGCAGCCTTGTCGATGAAGATCGTTAGCGATGCCAGACCAAACACATTCGAGTTCGAAACCTCGGCGCTCATCATGCCGTCCGGGTTTCGCGAATATGATGCGCGCTGGTGGTTCGGCCATCCCGGCTCGAACGAAACGCCGGAACTCAATCTAATCGGCGTCCAGGCGCTCGGCATGGGGCTCGGCACGCTGATCCGTCGCCTGGGTGCCGGACCCGACATCGTCACCGGTCACGATTTCCGCTCCTATTCGCTTGCCATCAAGCTGGCGCTGGTTTCCGGGCTGATGGCGGCCGGCGCACGGGTCAAGGATGTCGGGCTTGCCCTGTCGCCGATGGCCTATTTCGCCCAGTTCGCGCTCGACACGCCGTCCGTCGCCATGGTCACTGCCTCACACAACGAGAATGGCTGGACCGGCGTCAAGATGGGCGCGGCGCGTCCGCTGACCTTCGGTCCGGAGGAGATGAGCGCGCTGAAGGCGATCGTGCTGTCAGGCGATTTCGACCTTGTCGGTGGTGGCTCCTACGCCTTCGTTGCGGATTTCCGCAAAACCTACCTTGACGATCTGACCGCGGGAAAGCGTATCTCCAGGAAGCTCAAGGTGGTGGCCGCCTGCGGCAACGGCACCGCCGGGGCTTTCGCTCCCGAGGCACTGGAAAGTATCGGCTGCGAGGTCATCCCGCTCGACGTCGAGCTCGATCATACGTTTCCCAATTACAATCCCAACCCCGAAGACATGCAGATGCTGCACGCCATTCGCGACAAGGTGCTGGAAACGGGCGCCGATGTCGGGCTAGGCTTCGACGGCGACGGCGATCGCTGCGGCGTGGTCGACAATGAAGGCAACGAGATCTTCGCCGACAAGGTCGGCGTCATGCTGGCGCGCGACATTTCGCACCTCTATCCCGGCTCGACTTTCGTCGTCGACGTCAAGTCGACCGGATTGTTCATGACTGACAAGGTGCTGCAGGAGAATGGCGCGGTCACCGACTATTGGAAGACCGGTCACTCCTATATCAAGCGGCGGGTGGCCGAACTCGGCGCCGTTGCTGGTTTTGAGAAATCGGGCCACTTCTTCTTCAATCCTCCGATCGGCCGCGGCTATGACGATGGCCTGGTCACGGCCATCGCCATCTGCCAGATGCTGGATCGCAGCCCGCAAAGCAGCATGGCTGACCTCTATCGCGATCTGCCGCTGACCTTTGGCACGCCGACCATGTCGCCACACTGCGCCGACGAGCTCAAATACGGCGTCGTCGAGCGCGTCGTAGGCGACTTTCGCAAGATGAAGGACGAGGGCACGGTCTTCGCCGGCCAGAAGATAGGCGAACTGATCACCGTCAACGGCGTCAGGGTCGTGGCGGAGGATGGTACATGGGGGTTGGTGCGCGCATCATCGAACAAGCCGGAGCTTGTGGTGGTGGTGGAGAGCCCGGTATCGTCCGAGCGGCGGCGGCAGATGTTCGAAGCCGTCGATGCGGTGCTGCGCCGCAGCCCCGAAGTCGGCGCCTACAATCAGACTTTTTGAACGCGGGGCTTGTTTTCATGATCGAACGGATCGTCAGTTTTGTGATGAGCGGCGGCGTCGGCTCGCGGCTGTGGCCGTTGTCGCGCGAGGACAATCCCAAGCAGTTCCATGATTTCTCGGGCGACGGCTCAATGCTGGCCAAGACGCTGCGCCGGCTAACCGCGCGGCCGGAAGGCGAAACGCCGGTTTTCCTGATTGCCTCGGAAAGGCATGCCGACCGCGTTCATGCCGACATTGCCGGTCACGAGCTTTCCGGCGGCGGCCCGCTGTTCGAGCCGACCGGACGCAATACTGCCGCGGCCGTCGCTTTGGCAAGCCTGCGCACGCTGTCGGAATTCGGCGATAGCCTGGTGCTGGTGGTGCCGTCCGATCATGAGATCGCGACGCCACAGCAATTCTGGCGGAGCATCGAGGCCGGCACGGCGGCCGCGCGCCAAGGCAGGCTGGTGGTGTTCGGCATCAAGCCGGCCCAACCCGAGACCGGTTACGGCTACATCGAGGTGGCCGGCGAGCGCGATGGCATCTGCGATGTCTCGCGTTTCGTCGAAAAACCCGATCTCGCCACGGCGCAGAGCTATCTCAAGGCTGGCAATTTCTACTGGAACACCGGCATCTTCCTGTTTCGCGCAAGTGCCATGCGCGACGCGTTCATGGCCTTCCAGCCCGACATCTGGAGCGCCACAGAGGCTGCCTACCAGGCTGCGACATCGGATCTTTCCGGCCTCTACATGCCTCTGGATCTCTATGCCGCCATCCCATCGACATCGATCGACTATGCGATCATGGAGCGCGCCAGCGGCATCGCCATGGTGCCGGCCGGCTTTCGCTGGAACGATCTCGGCTCCTGGCAATCGCTGCTCGACGTCGGCCCCTCCGACACGCAGGGCAATGTCATCGTCGGCGATGTCGTCGCCATCGATTGCGAGAACTCCTATATCCGCAGCGACGGCCGCCTGCTGTCGGCCATAGGCCTGAAGGACGTCGCCATCGTGTCGACCGCCGACGCCACTTTCGTCGCCCCGGTCAGCCACAGCCAGAACGTCAAGAAGATCGTCGAGCAGCTCGAAAAAAGCGGCCGCCTTGAGACCAGGTTCACGCCCGCCGACGACCGCGTCATCGAAAGCGGCGCCTGGCAGCGCCGCGTGCACCATTGGCTGTTCGAGGAGACGGTGCCGTTGTGGTCGACGGTCGGCGTCGATGAGCGCCACGGCGGGTTCCACGAGGCGCTCGGCTTCGATGCCGCCCCTCTGATGAAACCCAAGCGCATGCGCACGCAGGCCAGGCAGATCTACGCCTTCGCCGTCGCCAAGGCGCGCGGCTGGAACGGCCCGGCCGATCGGCTGATCAGCCACGGCCTCGAATTCATGGCCAGGCACGGACGTACCGACAATGGCGGCTGGGTACGCACGCTCAACGTCGACGGCACCGTCGCCGACGCCGCCGAGGATGCCTATGACCATTCCTGCGTGCTCCTGGCGCTGGCACATGCCCATATGTGCGGCAATCCCGATGCGTTGCGACTTGGCCAGGAGACCTTTGCGTTCATCGACGCGCATCTCGAGGACGAACGCCTGACCGGCTTCCGCGAGACCTCGAGCGGCGAGGGCGAGCGCCGCTCCAACCCGCACATGCATCTGCTCGAGGCATTCCTGGCCTGGCATCAGGCGACCGGCGAGCGCGCCCATCTTCGTCGCGCCGCGCGCATCGTCGATCTGTTTCGCAGCCATTTCTTCGACCCGGAAAGCTGGACGCTGGGTGAGTATTTCGACCATGAATGGCGGCCGACCCCTGGTGAGAAGGGCACGTGGACCGAACCCGGCCATCATTTCGAATGGGCCTCGCTGCTGGTCGACTTCGCCGGCCGCAGCGGCCAGAGCGGCTTGACCGGCCTTGCGCGGAAGCTCTACGCGTCGGCGATCGCCAATGGCCTGAACCGCGCCACGGGCCTCGCCTACGGCGCCGTCTCGCGGCAAGGCCTGCCGCTCGACCGCGTCTCGCGCAGCTGGCCGCAGGCCGAAGCGATCAAGGCGGCGATCGCGCTGGACGGTTCGGGCGGTCCCGACCTGAAGCCGGAGATCGAAGCACGGGTCGGCCGGCTGTTCCGCTGGCACATCAATCCGGCGCCGCTCGGCCTGTGGATCGACCGCATCGACGAGCGTGGCCGCTCCTTGGCGAGCGAGGTGCCGGCCAGCATCTTCTATCATCTCGTCTGCGCGCTGACGCAGTATCTGGACGGCACGGCGCCCAAGGATCAGTACGGGCTGGCGACATCCCCGGTCTCGACATAGACCGACTTCAGTTGCGAATAGAGCGCCAGTGCCGCGAGCGAATTCTCGCGGCCGATGCCGGATTGCTTGAAGCCGCCGAAGGGGATTTCGACCGGCGTCAGATTGTAGGCGTTGATCCAGCAGGTGCCGGCCTGCAGTTCGGCGATGACACGATGGGCGCGCGCCAGGTCTCGCGTGAACACGCCTGCGGCGAGGCCGAATTCGGTGTCGTTGGCGCGCTCGATCACCTCGTCCTCGCTGTCAAACTTCAGCACGCTCATAACCGGCCCGAAAATCTCCTCGCGGGCGATGCGCATCGTGTCGGTGACACCGGTGAACACCGTCGGCTCGACGAAGAAGCCATCCTGGAAACCCTGCAGCGAAGGCACATTGCCGCCGCAGGCGAGCACCGCGCCATCCTGCTTGCCGGCCTCTATGTATGAGACGACCTTGTCGTGTTGCGCCTTCGAGACCAGCGGCCCCATCTGCGTGTCCGGATCGAGCGGATCGCCGATGCGGATTTTCTTCGTCCGTTCGGTCAGCCTCTCGACGAAACGGTCATGGATGCCGCTCTGCACGAAGACCCGCGTGCCGTTGGAGCAGATCTGGCCGGTCGAATAGAAATTGCCGAGCATCGCGCCGCCGATGGCATTTTCGAGGTCGGCGTCTTCGAAGACGATCAGCGGCGACTTGCCGCCGAGCTCCATCGTCGCGTGCTTCATCTTTGAGCCGGCGAGCGACAGCACTTTGCGGCCGGTTGGCACCGAGCCGGTCACCGAGACCTTGGCGACGACATTGTGGCCGACAAGGCCGGCGCCGACATCGCCAAAACCCTGCACCACGTTGAACAGCCCGTCGGGCAGCCCGGCCTCGGTATAGATTTCGGCGAGCGCCAGCGCTGATAGCGGCGTGTTTTCCGATGGTTTGAAAACCATCGCATTGCCCATGGCGAGGGCGGGTGCGGATTTCCAGCCGGCGATCTGGATCGGATAGTTCCAGGCGCCGATGCCGACGCAAACGCCGAGCGCCTCGCGCCTGGTATAGGCAAAGGGTCCGCCGAGATCCACGGCCTCGCCATTAAAGGCGGCGACCGCGCCGCCGAAATATTCCAGGCAGTCGGCCGCCGACGGGGCGTCCGCAACCAGCGTCTCCTGGATAGGCTTACCGGTATCCAGCGTCTCGATGCGCGCCAGATCGGCATTGCGCGCGCGCAAAATGTCGGCGGCGCGGCGCAGGATGCGGCCGCGTTCGACCGCCTTCAGCCGCGCCCAGGCCGGTTGTGCTGCACGCGCCGCCTCGATCGCGAGCTCCAGCACGTTCGGCGTCGCCGAGCGCAGCATGGCGATGGTCTCGCCGGTTGCCGGATAGATAACCGGCAGCGCTGAGCCGCGCTCGTCGTCGATATAGCGGCCGTTGACATAATGCGATGCCGTTGGCTGGGCGCGCATGACTGTTCTCCAAATCGTCTTGTCGCGGCATGCGGAATATGCGTCCGCCGGATCATGGCCTATCTGTCCGACACCTGCCAGCGCGGATTGATCCATGGTTCCTGGTTGGAAGGTGGCAGCGGCGTACGCCCGAGAATGTGGTCGGCGGCCTTCTCGCCGGTCATGATCGACGGAGCGTTGAGATTGCCATTGGTGACGCGCGGGAAGATCGAGGAATCGGCGACCCGAAGCCCTTCGACGCCAATGACGCGGCATTCTGGATCGACGACGCTCATCGCATCGTCGGCACGGCCCATCTTGCAGGTGCCGCACGGGTGATAGGCGCTTTCGACGTGGTCGCGGATGAAGGCGTCGAGCTCCTCATCCGATTGCACATGTGAACCTGGCGACAGTTCCTTGCCGCGGTACGAATCGAAGGCCGCCTGCCCGAAGATCTCGCGGGTCAGCCGGATGCAGTGGCGGAACTCCGTCCAGTCGTCCGGATGCGACATGTAGTTGAAGCGGATCACCGGCTTCGATTTGGGATCGGGCGAGCGCAGCGTGACCGAACCGCGCGACTTCGACCGCATCGGCCCGACATGCGCCTGGAAGCCGTGCGCCTTGGCCGCCGCCTTGCCGTCATAGCGGACCGCGGCCGGGATGAAATGATACTGGATATCGGGATAGTCGACGCCGGCGCGCGAGCGTACGAAGGCGGCCGCCTCGAAATGATTGGTGGCGCCGAGGCCGGACTTGAAGAACAGCCATTGTGCCCCGATCAGCGCCTTCGAGAACGGGTTCAAGACGGAGTTCAGCGTGATCGGCTTTGTCGATTCCTGCTGGATGTAAAGTTCCATATGGTCCTGCAGATTGCGGCCGACTCCGGGCCGGTCGGCGATCACCGGGATGCCGTTCTCCCTAAGGTGCTGGCCGGGGCCGATGCCGGACAGCATCAGGATCTTGGGCGAGTTGATCGAGGACGCGGCAACGATCACCTCGCGCCGCGCTCTGACCATCTGAATCCGTTTGCGCACTTCGATCTCGACGCCGGTGGCGCGTTGATTCTCGATAATTACCCGCCGGGCGAAACCCTTGACCAGGCTGACATTTTTCCGCCTCAGCGCCGGCCTCAGATAGGCGCTCGCGGCCGACCAGCGACGGCCGCCGCGGATGGTCTGCTCCATCGGCCCAAAGCCTTCCTGCTTCGCGCCGTTATAGTCGTCGGTCAGCTCGAAACCGGCCTGACGGCCTGCCTCGACGAAGGCGCCGTAGAGTGGGTTCGTCCTCGAGCCGCGCTGCACAGTCAGCGGGCCGCCGTGGCCGCGCCAGCCATTCTCGCCGCC
The DNA here is from genome assembly GCF_040323955.1 of Mesorhizobium sp. M0018. NCBI lineage: Bacteria > Pseudomonadati > Pseudomonadota > Alphaproteobacteria > Hyphomicrobiales > Phyllobacteriaceae > Mesorhizobium > Mesorhizobium sp. M0018. The sequence continues at coordinate 129,932 of NZ_JAMYVL010000008.1, forward strand.
ATTGCTGTCCTCCATGCGCTTGAAGTACGGGAGCACATCGGCAAAGCCCCAGCCGGTCGCGCCCTGTTCGGCCCAATGGTCGAAGTCGCGGGCATGGCCGCGCACATAGACCATGCCGTTAATCGAGGATGAGCCTCCGATGACTTTGCCGCGCGGCGTCGCCAGCACGCGGCCGCCGAGATGCGGCTCCGGCTCGCTGGCGAAGCCCCAGTCGTAAAGGCTCATATTGAGCGGGATCGACAGCGCCGACGGCATCTGGATCAGCGGCCCGATATCGCTGCCGCCATATTCGATGACGATCACCGAATGCTTGCCGTCCTCCGACAGCCGGTAGGCCATGGCCGAGCCGGCCGAGCCGGAGCCGATGATGACGAAATCCGCTTCAAGCATGGTTCATGCGCGCCCGTGGTTCATATGCGCAATGAAATCGGCCAGCGAGACGTTGCCGCCGGTTGCCATCACCAGAACGGTCTTGCCGGTTATGTCGACCTTGCCGCCGAGCACCGCCGCCAGCGAGGCAGCGCCGGATGGCTCGAGCACCAGCTTCAGCCGCTCGAAGGCGAGGCGCATGGCGCGCCGCACCGAAGCATCGTCGACGGTGACGCCGCGAACGCCGGCGGCCTTCACCGCTGCGAACGGCGCGTCGCCGGGCCGCCGCGACATCAGCCCGTCGCAGATCGATTTCGGTCCGATCGGCATGGTTTCGATGGCGCCATGCGCGAGCGACGAGCCCATGCCGTCAAAACCTTCCGGCTCGACGCCGATGATCTCCGTGGCGGGCGACAGATAGTGGAAGGCCAGCGAAACGCCACCGATCAGCCCGCCACCGCCGACCGAACAGAACAAGCCATCGGCCTCCACTTGCCTGGCGGCGAGCTGGTCGAGTGCCTCCAGTCCGGCGCCGGCCTGGCCGGCGACGATCTCCGGATCGTCGAACGGGTGCAGCAGCGCCAAGCCATCGCTCGCGGCGATCTCACGCGCTCTGGCGGCGGCGACTTCCTCACGCGCGCGTTCGCCATGGTCAGTCAGCACCACGCGCGCGCCATACCCTGACGTGGCATCGCGTTTGGCGGCCGGCGCGTCGATCGGCATGACGATGGTGACGGGAATGCCAAGGGCTTGGCCAGCCGCCGCTAGCCCCTGCGCAAAATTGCCGGAGGAGTAGGCGACGACGCCCTTTTTGGTTTCGTCAGGCGAGAGCTTCTTCAGCCGCCAGTAGGCGCCGCGCACCTTGAACGATCCTGCCCATTGCAGCGATTCGGCCTTGACGAAGACGCGGGCGGCGCCGGTCTCGCGGGCAAGTGCCGCCGATTCCAGGAGCGGCGTGACCTGCGTCGCCTTGGAGGTGACGGCATAGGCCTGCCTGAGATGGTCGAGCGAGGGGACGAGACTATCTGCCATCATTCGCCTCGCGGAAAGCGCTTCTGCTCTTCGAGCAGGTCGAGGTTCATGTGGTTGCGCATGTAGCGCTCCGATGCCTTCTGCAGCGGCTGGAATTCCCAGGGATAATGGGTGCCGTTGCGCAGCGCCGGGTAGACCACCCAGCGGCGTGCCTGGCTGGCACGCACCGCTGCATCGAACGCCGCCATGTCCCAGCGCGCCCGCACCTTGTCGGAGAAAGCGGTCACCAAAGCCGCATTGGCCGGATCGGCGGCGAGGTTGGTCGATTCCAGCGGATCCGATTCAAGATCAAACAGTTGCGGCGGATCGATCTCGCAATGGATGAATTTGTAACGGCCCTCGCGCAGCGCCACCATCGGCGCGTTCGAGCCTTCGGCGGCATATTCCATCAGCACCGGCGCGGAGCGCTTCTTTCCATTCAGCAGCGGCAGCAGCGACTGGCCGTCGGTCCACGGCGCAATCGCGCTGATGTCGATGCCGGCGAGGTCGCAAAGCGTCGGCGTCACGTCGAGGTTGGAGACCGGCGTGTCGATCAGCCCGGCGGCGATGCCTTTGCCGGCGATCATCAGCGGCACCCGCGCCGAACCTTCGAAGAAGCACATCTTGAACCACAGGCCGCGCTCGCCGAGCATGTCGCCGTGATCCGAGCAGAACAGGATGATCGTGTCGTCGAGCATGCGCGTGCGCTCGAGCACCGACAGCAGCTCGCCGAGCTTGTCGTCGAGATATGAGATGTTGGCGAAATAGCCGCGCCGTGCGCGGCGTATCTGCTCAGCGGTGATGTCGAACCTGTCATAGTCGCTGGCGCGGTAGAGCCGCTGCGAATGCGGGTCCTGCCTGTCGTAAGGAATGAAGCCGACCTCAGGCTCGAGCGCCGGGCAATCCTCGTAGAGGTCCCAGTATTGCCGCCGTGCGACGTAAGGATCGTGCGGATGGGTGAAAGAAACCGTCAAGCACCAGGGCCGATGTGCGGCATCGTCGGAGACGCGGGCAAAATCATAAAGCTTCTGCACGGCATGGAAGGCGACCTCGTCGTCATATTCCAGCTGGTTGGTGATCTCAGCAGTACCGGCGCCGCTGACGGAGCCGAGATTGTGATACCACCAGTCGATGCGCTCGCCGGGTTTGCGATAGTCGGGCGTCCAGCCGAAATCGGCCGGATAGATGTCGGTGGTCAGCCGCTCCTCGAAACCGTGCAATTGGTCCGGCCCGACGAAATGCATCTTGCCGGAGAGGCAGGTGTGATAACCGGCGGCGCGCAGATGATGGGCAAAGGTCGGGATCGAAGACGCGAATTCGGCGGCGTTGTCATAGACCCCGGTGCGTGACGGCAACTGGCCGCTCATGAATGCGGCGCGGCCCGGCGCGCAGAGCGGCGAGGCCGTGTAATTGTTGCAAAAACGCGCCGAACGCGCGGCGAGCGCCTTCAGATGCGGCGCGTGCAGGAAGTCCGCCGGCCCATCCGGAAACAGCGTTCCGTTGAGCTGATCGACCATGACGATCAGGATGTTGGGTCGCTTGGATGTCACTGCTTCTGCCGTCCGCTGAGCTTCGTTTCGAGATAGTCCTCGACCAGTGCGATCGCGGTCGCGGCATCGGGAACACCGTCTTTCAGCGCGCGCCTGATATAGAGCCCGTCGATCAGCGCCGCCGTCGCTTCGGCGACCCGGTCGGCCTCGCTTCTCGGCAGGATCCCGGCCAGCCCGCTGAGCAGATTGGAATGCAGCCGCCGCGCATAGACCTTGAGCAGCCGTCGAAGCGCTGCCGATTTCTGCGCCTCGACATAGAAGGCGAGCCAGGCGGCGATCGTTTCGGGCTGGAACTGGATGTCGGAGAAATTGACCGCGACCACCGCCGAGACGCGCTGGCGCGCCGTGCCGGCCGCGCGAAGTGCACGGCGCGTATCGGCGGTGAGCTCGCTCAGGATGTGCCGCATCGTCGCCAACAGCAATTCGTCCTTGACCCCGAAATAATGGTGGGCAAGCGCCGAGGACACGCCGGCGCGCCCGGCGATTTCCGACATCGTCACATCAAGCGAACCGCGCTCGCCGATCGCCGAGATCGTTGCATCGATTAGCGCCCTGCGGCGCAACGGCTCCATTCCGAGTTTCGGCATTCTTGCTCCGGCCTGTTGGGGCAAGATTATTTTTTATTGACGCATCAATCAACAAAAATCCGGCCTGATTTGCTGGCAAAAGCCAGGCACTATGACCAGATGATCAAGATCAAGCGATTGTGCGGTTCTGGCCCCTTCACGAAGCCGGCGGAACGGTTCATGCTTGAACAATGCTGAGGCGCGCTGCAAGTATCGCGTAGCCCGGGTCCACAGGATGGAGATCGCCATGACAGCATGCATCGTCGGTTGGGCGCATTCGCGCTTCGGCAAGCTCGAAGGCGAGACGCTGGAGGGCCTGATCACCAAGGTGGCAGTCGAGGCGCTCGATCATGCCGGCATCGGTCCGGATGACGTCGACGAGATCGTGCTCGGCCACTTCAACGCCGGGTTTTCCGCCCAGGATTTCACCGCGAGCCTGGTCCTCCAGGCAGACGACCGGCTGCGCTTCAAGCCTGCGACCCGCGTCGAGAACGCCTGCGCCACCGGCTCGGCGGCGGTCAGGCAAGGCATCCGCGCCATCGACGCCAATGCCGCCCGTATCGTGCTGGTGGTCGGCGCCGAGCAGATGACGACGACGCCCGGTCCCGAGATCGGCAAGAACCTGCTCAAGGCCTCGTATCTGCCGGAGGACGGCAACACGCCGGCAGGTTTCGCCGGCGTCTTCGGCAAGATCGCCCAAGCCTATTTCCAGCGCTACGGCGACCAGTCGGATGCGCTGGCGATGATCGCCGCCAAAAACCACAAGAACGGCGTCGACAATCCCTACGCGCAGATGCGCAAGGATTTCGGCTACGAGTTCTGCCGGCAGGAAAGCGAAAAAAACCCCTTCGTCGCCGGTCCGCTGAAGCGCACAGACTGCTCGCTGGTGTCGGACGGTGCCGCCGCGCTTGTCCTTGCCGACACGGCCACGGCGCTGAAGATGCGCCGCGCCGTCGCCTTCCGCGCCAACGAGCATGTGCAGGATTTCCTGCCGATGTCGAAGCGCGACATTCTCGCCTTCGAAGGCTGCGAGCAGGCCTGGAACCAGGCGCTGAAGCAGGCGGGCGTGACGCTCGGCGACCTGTCCTTCGTCGAGACGCATGACTGTTTCACCATCGCCGAACTGATCGAGTATGAGGCGATGGGCCTGGCAAAGCCGGGCGAGGGCGCCAAGCTGGCCCTGGATGGCGAGACGGCGAAAAATGGAAGGCTGCCGGTCAATCCGTCCGGTGGACTGAAGGCCAAGGGCCACCCGATCGGTGCCACCGGCGTATCGATGCATGTGCTGAGCGCCATGCAGCTTGTCGGCGAGGCGGGCGGCATCCAGGTGCCGGGAGCAAAACTCGGCGGCATCTTCAACATGGGCGGTGCCGCGGTCGCCAACTACGTTTCCATTCTCGACCGGATCAGATAAACCCGCCCGCATTCGCGGGAGGTGACATGGCAAATCCGGTTCTGGTCGAAGTCTTGCGCGGCGCAATCGTCGAGAGTGCTCATCGCGGCGCTGTTGCCGTCTTCGACGCCGACGGCAAGCCTGTCTGGGAGATCGGCGACACGGCACAACCGGTGTTCCCGCGTTCGGCGGTCAAGGCGATCCAGGCGCTGCCGCTGGTCGAGAGCGGCGCTGCCGATGCCTACGGCTTCGGTGATCGGGAGCTGGCGCTGGCCTGCGCCTCGCATTCCGGCGAGCCGCCACATGTCGAGCTGGCGCGCGCCATGCTGGCGAAGGCCGGCTTGGACGAGACGGCACTCGAATGCGGCGCGCATTGGCCTTCGAGCCATGGAGCGACCCTGGCACTTGCCCGCGCCGGCAGCGTGCCGAACGCGCTGCACAACAATTGTTCCGGCAAGCACTCGGGCTTTCTCTGCACCTGCGTTCACAGCGGCATCGCCCATCGTGGTTACGTCAAGGCTGGCCACGCCTCGCAGGAGATGGTGCGCGAAGCGATGCAGGCGGTGACCGGTGCTGCCCATGACGCCGATCACCGCGGCACCGACGGCTGCTCGATTCCGACCTATGCCGTGCCCCTGCGCAGCTTTGCCCTTGGCTTTGCCCGCATGGCGACAGGTGCCGGGTTCGAGCCGATGCGCGCCCGGGCGGCGAAGCGGCTGCTTTCCGCCTGCATGGCCGAGCCGTTTTTCGTCGCCGGCACGGGCAGGTCCGATGTCGCGATGATGGAGGCCGCGCCGGGCCGGATTTTCGTCAAGGGAGGCGCCGAAGGTGTTTTTTGTGCAACCCTTCCGGAGCTTGGCCTTGGCATCGCGCTGAAGTGCGACGATGGCGCCGGCCGCGCCGCTGAAGTGATGGTCGCGGCCGTGCTGGCTAAGCTGCTGCACGCCGACCAGGCGCTCGCTGCGAAACTGACCGAACAGGCAAATCCGCCTATCGAGAGCCGGATCGGTGCCAAAGTCGGTGCGCTCCGGCCGACGGCCACCCTCAACTGACGTGGTTGCGCTCGACGGTCAAATGCGCGTAGCCGGCATTGCCTGATGCGGCGAGGTCACCGGTCACTCGCTCGGCCCAGCGTTGGCCGACGATCGCGCCGTTCTGGACTCCGTCGATGACATTGTCGGAGATGATTGCCGTTCCGGCACCTTCAACCACGCTGACGGCGATGCCGGTTCCGGCCTTGCGGACGATGTTTCCCGTGGCGACCACATTGCGCATGAACGGTCCCCAGCCGATCTGCATGCCGTAGAGCGGCGCATTCTCGATGACGTTGCCGGAAACGGTGGTGTCGGCCTCGACGCTGATGCCGACGCCGAAGCCGGGCGCGTCGGCAGGGTAGGGGCCGCTGGTCGACAGATTGCGGACGATGTTGCCGGAGCACACGCCCATGCGGCCGCCCTCATTGAAATTGACGATCGAAATACCGTTCGCGGCGCCATCGACGATGTTGTTGCCGATGACGGCGCCTTCGAACGAGAATTCGGAATACACGGCCGTCTCGCCCGAACGCGAGCAGGTGTTGCCGGTGATCTGCAAATTGCTGGAACTGTTGGCGCGGATCGCCGAGAACGCGCAGTCCGAGACAATATTGCCGGAGATGATGACGTTGCCGGCGCGGAACGCATTGATGCCGTTGCCGTTCTGGCCGGTTCCGCCGCTGCGCGCCTGGATGCGCTCGATCCGGTTGCCGCTGACGATGGTGCCGTCTTCAGCCGCCTGCCAGCGGTGCACGAGAATGCCGCCATTGGCGCAGTCGGAGACGCTATTGCCTGATATTTCCAGGCCATCGGCCTCGACCGAATAGATGCCGGCATCGGCCGCACCGGAAATCTCCAAGCGCTCGATGCGGCCCGAGGCGTGCTCGAGCGCCAGACCGTTCTTGCCGCTGCCGGTAAGCTGGCAATTGTCGACGACCAGATGGGCGATGCGGCGCAGATCGAGCAGGCCTTGCGTGTAGTCGCCCATCCAGCGTTTGCGGCCATCGAACACCAGCCCACTGAGTTCGATGTGCTCGGCCCGTTCGGCCATGATGAGATGGCCATTGCCGCCATAGACGATCCGCGATGCGCCCGGCACGCCGGACAGGCGCACGCGGCCGGGCAGCGACATGTTGGAAACGATATAGATCCCCGGCGGCAGGAACACCGGCATGTCGCGGTCGTGCGCGTCGCGCAGCAGCTTGGTGAAAGCCTTGCTCTGATCGTCAAGCGCACCGGGCCGGACGCCGAGCTCGGTCGCGTTGATCGCGCCACGCATCGCGGCTTTCTCGATGCTTGGCAGGTTTTTCGCCGCTGCCTTGCCGAGCGAAAGCCCCATGACGGCAAAGCCGGCGGTCTGCGCAAGCAGCGTTCGTCTGTTCAACATCGGCACAGATTCCTTGCGTTCAACGGTCGCGCCGCAGGATTCGTGCCAGACTAGCCCGGTCGAACTCGTGGTGAAAATCTGACGCTTGGCCCCTATTCGATCCTCGTTGGCTCGGCGATCACCGCATTTACCCCGTTGAAGGCAAGTTGCAGGAATGTCTGGTCGATCTCCGCCGGAGACAGCTTCGTATCCCTCTCAAGCCACCAGTGCATCACTTCAAAGAACGCGCCAACGATGAAGCGTGTGGCGATCTCAAGTCTGACTCCGCCTTGATCACCTTGGATATTCGGCAATTCATGGCGAACCTGCCTGCTTATCCAGCCGCGGATCTCTTCTGGCATTTCGCGCTTTTTCCCGCCCATCAGCGCACGGTGCATCTCCCGCATGGCATGAGCATGCTCGAACACCGGACCGCTGAAGGAAAAGCCCTTGGCGTTTCGCTGCGAATGGCGTTCGGCACCGTGTGCCTGCAGGGTCTTCAGATGGTCGTCGATCGTTGCTTTCCTCAAGCGGTCCTTGTCGGGATAGTGTGTGTAGAAAGTCGAGCGGCCGACATCGGCTTCCCTGCAGATATCCTCGACCGTGATCGCCGTATATCCCTTCTCGGCGGTCAATCTGAAAAGCGCCTGCTGCAGTCGGCTGCGGGTCCTGGCGACCCGACGGTCGATCGGTCCGGCTGGCATGGGCAACATCCTTTTCCGGCCAAAGGACACCAAATCGTCCAGTATTGGGCGCGTCGGTGCGATGTGGCCAGTAAAACTGATACTGGACACACTGTCCAGTATCCTATGCTCTTGCGGAAGGCCCGGCGCGATGCCCGGCTGGCCGGAGATAAAGCAATGCACCAACGTCTTTTCGGAACAATAGTCGGAGGGCATGCGTTAGTCGCGCTCGTCAAAGTGGCCGTGGTGCTCGCGGCATTTTTCTCGTTGGGACAGGCAAATGCGGTCTTTTCCTTGGGAGTTCCCGTCCTCCTGCTTCATGCTGGTGCACTCGTCGTAGTCGCGAGCTTATTGATATGGCAAAGCGCTCACGGGCGGCTGTCCGCCAAGGACCGCAGACCGGCCGCCGGCGAGGAGAAGGCGCTGCATGTCGGCATCACGCTTCATTCCGCCGCCCTGTACGATATGCTGGCGTGGCTTCTGACCTTCGGTCGCGAACGTGCTTTTCGCGAAAGGATATTAAGCTTTGCGGAGCTGAAACCGGGAGAAGTGGTCCTGGATGTCGGGTGCGGCACCGGCACCACCGCGCTCCTTGCCAGACAAAAAGTGGCGCCGGAGGGGCGCGTGCACGGCGTCGACGCCTCCGCCGAAATGGTTGCGCGCGCGACGGCAAAGGCCCGGCGAGCCGGGCTACAAGTCGGGTTCTCGACCGCCACCGCTCAGGAACTGCCTTTCAAGGATGGGGAATTTGATGTCGTCCTCAGCACGCTGATGTTCCACCATCTTCCAAAGAAGGGCCGCGAGGATTTCGGCAGAGAAGCCTTCCGCGTCCTGAAGGCGGGCGGTCGCGTGCTTATCGTCGATTTTGCAAAACCGCCGCGCCGGAAGAGCACCTTTCGGCTCCACCGGCATGGTTACGTCGATTTGGACAAAGTTGCAGCGGATCTCGGCCGGCACGGCTTCAATATCGTTGAGCAAGGCGACGTCGGAACCAAGGGGCTCCGCTACCTAGTTGCGCAACCGGACCTTAGCCTTGCGGCCCGCGAAGCGCGATAGTGCGCCAAGTTGAGGCATTCGCATGCTCAGCTTTATACCCCAAGCAGCTGTCTAATCTCGGGTACTGAACCCAGATCTTCACCATTAGCCTCTTCATCAGCAATGGCTTGTGGAGTCGCCATTCCAAGCCTAAGTTCGTCGGATGAGCAGGGCCTTCACCCGCGAGGAAGACAGCGAAAACGCCATTGCCGGCATCGGCGAGCGGCCGATCAGCCATCACCGCAATCTGGTCACGGAACGCGGCATGGCGCTGATCGATGCCGAGGTGGCCGCTCTGCGCGACGAACTGGGCAGAGCCGAGAAGAGGGCCGACCGCGAGCGCATCGCGCTGGTGTCGCGTGATCTCCGCTACTGGACGGCGCGGCGCGAAAGCGCCGAGCTTTCGGTGCCGGAACCGGGCAGCGACATGGTTCGCTTCGGCATGGGCGTCACGCTGGAAAGCCACGACGGCAAGAAGGTGCACTGGAAGATCGTCGGCGAGGATGAGGCAAATCCCGCCAAGGGGACAATTTCCCATATGTCGCCGATGGCGATGGCGCTGTTCGGCAAGAAGGTCGGCGAAGTTGCCGTGGTCAATGGCAAGGAATGGGAGATCGTCAAGCTCTCCGACAGTTAGTCTTCGAGCTTGACGACATGATCGCGGAAGAACGCTGCGGCGCCGGCCTCGTCGATTTCGCCGGCGGCGACGCCCATGACGAATTCGTAAAGCATGCCGTCATTGGCCGACAGGGCATAACCATTCACAATCAGAAATGCGCCGGCCGCGACAATGGCGGTGCGTTTGTTGCCGTCGACAAAGGCATGATTTCTGGCAATGCCGAAGACATAGGCGGCTGCGAGTTCCTCAACCGACCGGTCTCTGTAGTTGGCCTTGTTTTCGGCGCGAGCGCCCGCCGATTCGAGGGCATTTTCATCCCTCAAGCCTTGTGCTCCGCCGTGTCGGCGCAACTGCTCCGCGTGCATGGCTTCGACTGCACGCCTCGTCAGAAGTTCCCAGCTCATTCGGCGAGCTTCTGAAGCGCGACCTTGTATTTATCCATCACCTCGCGGGCGGCTTTCATTTGCCGCTCGAAGCTGTCGTCCACCGGCCTCAGCGCAAAACCGTCACCTGTTTCAACGATTTGAAGCTGGTCGCCGGCCTTCAGGTTCAGACGATCGAGAAGTTCCCTCGGCAGGATCACGCCTTCGGAATTGCCGATCTTGCGAATGGTCGTGTTCATGGTGAGGCATCCTGTTGCAACGCTGATTATAACGCAGTGTGTTTCTTGTTACAACAGACATTATAACAAGGCGTCAGCCGGCCTGCAGCAGCCGGTCCATCAGCCGCTCCGCCGCTTCCGGGATGACCGTGCCGGGCGGGAAGATTTCAGTGGCGCCTGCCTGCCGGACTGCGTCGTAATCCTGCGGCGGGATAACGCCGCCGGCGACTATCAGCATGTCGTCGCGGCCCAACTTCTTCAGTGCAAGCTTGAGTTCGGGAATGAGCGTCAAATGGCCCGCAGCCAGCGACGAGGCGCCGACGATGTGCACGTCATGCTCGACTGCCAGTCTGGCGATCTCGTCCGGCGTCTGGAACATCGGCCCGACGGTGACGTCGAAGCCTAGGTCGGCAAAGGCGGTGGCGATCACTTTCTGGCCGCGATCATGGCCGTCTTGCCCCATCTTGGCGACCAGAATGCGCGGCTTGCCGCCGGACCTCTCCTCGAACGCGACGATCTTGTCCTGCAGCCGGTCGACCACCGGATTGTCGCCGAGCGCGTTGCGATAGACGCCGGAGATCGTCTGCACCGAGGCGACATGGCGGCCGAAAACCTTTTCCAGCGCCAGCGAAATCTCGCCGACCGTGGCGTTGGCGCGTGCGGCCCGGATGGCGAATTCCAGCAGGTTTCCGTTACTCCCGGCAGCACGGGTCAGCGCATCGAGCGCGCTCTCGACGGCGGCGACGTCGCGCGTACCTTTCAGCCGCTGCAGCTTCGACAATTGCCGTGCCCTGACCTCGGCATTGTCGATCTTCAGCACGTCGACTTCGATGTCCGTGCCGGGACGGTGGGCATTGACACCGACCACGATCTGTTCGCCGGAATCGATGCGCGCCTGGGTGCGCGCGGCAGCCTCTTCGATGCGCAGCTTCGGTAGGCCCTTTTCGATCGCCGCGGCCATGCCGCCGAGGCTCTCGACCTCCTCGATATGCGCAAGCGCACGCGCCGCCAGATCATGTGTCAGCCGTTCGACATAGGCGGAGCCGCCCCACGGGTCGATAATGCGCGTCGTGCCGGATTCCTTCTGCAGGATGAGCTGTGTGTTGCGGGCGATGCGGGCCGAATGGTCGGTCGGCAGCGCCATTGCCTCGTCGAAGGAATTGGTGTGCAGCGACTGCGTATGGCCTTGAGTGGCGGCCATCGCCTCGATCATGGTGCGGATGATGTTGTTGTAGGGATCCTGCGCCGTCAGCGACCAGCCCGAAGTCTGGCAATGGGTGCGCAGCGACAGCGAGCGCTCGTCCTTCGGCGAAAAGTTCTTCAGCATTAGGCTGGCCCACAATACGCGCGCTGCTCTCAGCTTGGCGACTTCCATGAAGAAATTCATGCCGATCGCCCAGAAGAAGGAAAGGCGCGGCGCGAAACGGTCGATGTCGAGGCCGGCCGCGACGCCGGCGCGGGCATATTCGATACCGTCTGCAATCGTGTAGGCGAGCTCGAGATCCGCCGTCGCTCCCGCCTCCTGCATGTGATAGCCGGAGATCGAGATCGAATTGAACTTCGGCATGTGCTTCGACGTGTAGGAAAAAATGTCCGACACGATCCGCATCGAAGGTTTTGGCGGATAGATGTAGGTGTTGCGCACCATGAACTCTTTCAGGATGTCGTTCTGAATGGTCCCGGTGAGGTCCTTCTGCGCAACGCCCTGTTCCTCCGCCGCGACGATATAGAGCGCCATGATCGGCAGCACCGCGCCGTTCATCGTCATCGATACCGTCATCTCGTTAAGCGGGATGCCGTCGAACAGCTGGCGCATGTCGAGAATGGAATCGATGGCGACGCCGGCCATGCCGACATCGCCGGCGACGCGCGGATGGTCGCTGTCGTAGCCGCGGTGCGTGGCGAGATCGAAGGCGACCGACAGGCCTTTCTGGCCGGCGGCAAGGTTGCGCCGGTAGAAGGCGTTGGACTCTTCGGCCGTCGAGAAGCCGGCATATTGCCGGATCGTCCAGGGTTGCTGGACATACATCGTCGGATAGGGGCCGCGCACGAAAGGCGGCAGGCCTGGATAGGTATCGAGGTGCGGCAAGCCCTTGAGATCGCCCTGGTTGTAGAGATGCTTGACGGCGATTCCTTCCGGCGTCATCCGCTGGCCTTTGATCTCGACCGGCGCCCGCCGTGGCGGCGACCAGGCGATCTGGCTGAAATCCGGGATCATGGCACGGCTCCGATCGACTGATCGATGCGGATCGGAAATAGCGGCTCGCACACCGCAACGCCTTCGGTGAAGGCAGGCCGCCGCTCCGCCGCCAGCGTCTCGACCGGACGCTCGGTCTTCGACGGGTGCAGCGTCGTGCCGACGATCGCCCGTTCGCCCGCCTGGTAGGCTGTGTTGCGGCGGGCGGAAGCTGCCTGGACGCGCCTCTGGATGTGGCCTTGCTCAAGGCTGGCCAGCACGCCGCCTTCCGCCTCGATCTGCTGGAACTCCTGCCAGGCCGCCGCGCAGAGCTCCGCAGTCAGCGCTTCGACGGCCCCCGAACCGCAAACCGGATCGGCGACGTGGTCGATATTGCTTTCATTGGCCATGATCAGTTGCGCGTTGCGGGCAACGCGGCGGGCAAAACCCGCGGGCAGGCCGTGCGCGATCGTGTGCGGCAGGATGGCGATCGAATCCGCGCCGCCGGCGGCAGCGGCAAAAGCGGCAATGGTGGTGCGCAGGATGTTGGTTTCCGGATCGGCCGCCGTCATCATCCGGAAGGATGTTTCGGCATGGATGCTGGCGGTGGAGGGCGGTATCGAGCAGGCCTCCTGGACACGCGCCCACAGCCTGCGCAACGCCCTGACCTTGGCCGTCGAAACGAACTGGTCCTGGTCGACGCTGAGCGCAAAACCGATATGCGGCGCCGCGTAGACGAGCGGCTGGCGCGCCTTCTCGAACAGCCTCAAATAGGAGACGGCCGAGGCGAGCATGGTGCCAAGCTCCTGCGCCTCGGTGGCGCCGGCATTGTGGAATACCCGCCCGTCGGCCTCCAGCAGCACGCCGGGCACACCCATCGAAAAGAAATGCGCCAGCGATTGCGGCATCGAAGCCTGCAAAGCCTCGATCGACATGCGCAGCCTGCCGGTCCCGGCAAAGATCGCCGCCGGATCGATGCCGAAGGAGAGGTTGAGCTTTGCCGGGTCGGAGCGGCGCTTGGTCAAAAACGCCACCAGCCAGTCGGCCACGGCACGGCTCCAGGGATGGGCGTCGATGCGGATCTGGATGCGGTTGAGCGGCACGCCGTCGAGCACGCCCTCCAGCGCCTCCGCCGTCCTCGGCAAGCCATAGCCGAAGGCGTTCGGCGCACCCTCGAAGACAAGCGACAGTCCGGTGGCACCCTGCGCGACGTCTTCCAGCGCCTGCGCACTGGCGCGGCCTATGTCCGGATCGTCGATGCGCTGGCTGACGATCCACGGTGATCCCGGGTTGGCGCGCACGACAGGCTCGGCGGTTACCGAACGCTCGTAGAGCGGCTCGATGCGGATGGCGTCGTCCGTATGCGAGACGAGCTTTTCCTCGAAGGACCCGCCGGCCAGCGCCTTCTCCGCCAGCGCCAGCCATCGTTGCCGGTCGACGTTCGGAAGTTCGGCATCCTGGGTCAAGGCACCGGCGCCCATCGGTTCTCCTCGTTCTAGCGGCCGCAGCGGCCGACTATGTCAGTCTACGGTCCCCGGCCCGATATCACAATGCAGCACACATGCGGTGCAACTCGCCTTCCGTGACGGTGACCGTCAACCGATTGCCAAACATGGGCAGGTTCCGCAAGCTCCAAAAGCCATTTTCGACGGTGCCCATTGTCGCTGCGCAATGGCCTCACTATACCTGCGGCGGGGCTCCCTTTTCTTCAAGGGATCAGGGCATTCAACCCTATAGGTTTGCGGAGAGACCGGACACATGGCCGACGATACCAGTATCTTCATAGGGGCCAGCCGCAAGCCGGACGACAGTTATCAGCGGCCCGAACAGCTTTTGCTGCAATATGGCAATCGTCATGGCCTGGTCACCGGCGCGACCGGCACCGGCAAGACGGTGACCCTGCAGATATTGGCCGAGGGTTTCTCAAATGCCGGCGTGCCGGTATTCTGCGCCGACATCAAGGGCGACCTGTCGGGTATCGCTATGATGGGCACAGCGCAGGATTTCCTGGTCAAGCGGGCCGAGCAGGTCAAGCTCGATCCCTATGAATTCCAGGAATTCCCGGTCATCTTCTGGGATCTGTTCGGCGAGCAGGGCCACCCGATCCGCGCCACCATCTCGGAGATGGGGCCGCTGCTTCTGTCGCGGTTGATGAACCTTTCCGAGGCGCAGGAAGGCATCATGAACATCGCCTTCCGCATCGCCGACGAGGAAGGCCTTCTGCTGCTCGATTTGAAGGACCTGCAGTCACTGCTGGCCAATATCGCCGACCGCGCCGAAGAGATCGGCGCCCGCTACGGCAATGTGACGAAGCCTTCGGTCGGCGCGATCCAGCGCACGCTGCTGGTCCTGGAGCAGCAGGGCGCTGCCAATTTCTTCGGCGAGCCGGCATTGCGGATATCCGACATCATGCGCACCACGCGCGATGGACGCGGCGCCATCAGCGTGCTCGCCGCCGACAAGCTGATGATGAATCCGCGGCTCTATGCGACGTTCCTTCTGTGGCTGATGTCGGAACTGTTCGAGGAACTGCCGGAAGTCGGCGACCCGGACAGGCCGAAGCTGGTCTTCTTCTTCGACGAGGCGCACCTTCTGTTCGACGACGCCCCGAAGGTGTTGGTCGACCGCGTCGAGCAGGTGGTCCGGCTGATCCGCTCGAAGGGCGTCGGCGTTTATTTCGTCACGCAAAATCCGCTGGATATCCCCGAAACGGTGCTGGCCCAGCTCGGCAACCGCGTGCAGCACGCACTCCGTGCCTACACGCCGCGCGAACAGAAGGCCGTCAGGACGGCGGCCGAGACGTTCAGGCCTAATCCCGACTTCGACTGCGCAACCGTGATCACGCAGCTCGGCACCGGCGAGGCGCTTGTCTCGACGCTGGAAGCCAAGGGCGTGCCGTCCATGGTGCAGCGAACGCTGATCCGCCCGCCGTCATCGCGCCTTGGCCCGATCACGCCCGACGAGCGCCGCAAGCTGATCACCGAGAGCCCGGTTGCGGGACAATACGATCAGACCATCGACCGCGAATCGGCCTTCGAGATGCTGCAGAAGAAGGCCAAGGACGCCCAGGAGGCACAGGCGCAGCAACAGGAAAGCGGCCGTTCGCGCTGGACCATTCCCGGCTTCGGCAATGACGATCCCCAGCCGACCGGCGGCCGCCGCGCGCCGCGCCCCTCCAACCGTCAGACCGTTGCGGAGGCGGCGATCAAATCCATCGTGCGCTCGGTCGGCTCGTCGGTCGGACGGGCGATCGTCCGCGGGATTTTGGGGAGCTTGTCCAGGGGCAGGTGAGGGGCATCGCACCGAAGGGCGGGCATCTGTGTTGGCAAATTCTGTCTTGCACATCAAGTGCCGGTGGCCAGATCTGAAGGACAGCGGACGGCGGCTATGCGCCCATAGCTGCCGTCGGACCGTCTGCAAAAGTGTAAACGCGTATCGGCGGTAGCTAGTTCAGCGTCGCCAACAGGCGCGCGGCAGCCTTCAAATCTTCCGTACTCGCGCCTTCTACGAAATGCTCCGCAACCGATTGCAAGAGCTCGCGAGCGCCGTCGATCTCGCCTCGCCCAGCCATCAACGTTGCCATATCAATTGCGGTTCGCAGCTCCCATGCCCGCGCGCCTTGACTCCGGCTCAACTCCAGTGCCTGCATTAGGGATGCGCCGACCTCGTCGCGATTGCGTTCCGACAGTTGTTGGAGAAGAAGGCCTCCCTTCATCCGCAGCAACTCCGGAAGGTACAATTGGTCACCGTTCTTTTCGACTTGACCAACTGAATCACCGATCAGCGCGACTGCTTCGTCGACCCGACCGATCGCGGATAGTCCTCTAACCAGCGAGAGGTTGAGCTCGGTCGTGAGCAATTCGTAAGGTGCTGCGTGGAGGTTTTGGAGAGAACTCTGGAGGCCCCCGACCCCACCTGTCGCATCCCCGTGCCGGATTGCGACTTCGCTTTTGAATCCCCGACCGACCAGCAGATAAGGGGCCATGGAATGGGACTCGGCGCGGGAAATCAGCATGTCGATGTGTGCCTCCGCGCTCTCCAGTTCCCCGGCCCACAGGAACACCGATATTCCCCAGATCAGGGCGATCGCCAGAGTCAGCGAGTGGTCCATGGCGGCGGCCTCTTCGACGGCCTGTCGAGCACGTTCCATGGCTTGGTCCGGATGGCCTTGCAGCCAAAGGTTCCTCGCCAGGATAGCCTTGGCCAGGATTTTGCCCTCGAAACCGAGATAGACCGTTGTGGTTCGCTGAGAGCGTGGCCCACGATCCAGCGCTGCCTCAAGCTCCGCGCGGGCTTCGGCCAGGTCACCACGAAGGTGAAGCGATATCCCCAGAATGGTATGCGCCAACGCAATCGCGACCGGATCCTCCAGGGTCGCGGCTATGGCTGAACAGCGTTTTGCAAACTGGAGGGCGGTCACGAAGTTGCCTGTCCGCAGGTGGAACATGTTGAGCGGACCCAGCAGGCGCACTTGATCCAACGTATCACCGCGTTCTTCGGCGATCGCCAGGCTTTTCTCCAGGGCGACGCGCGCCGCATCACGCCCTCCCCGCATGAACATCAGGGACACACCCAAGGCTGCCTGGAGATGCATCTCGTCAAGTCCGCCAAGAGCGGCATCGTCGAGAGCGAATATCGCGCGTTCTGACCAGCGATGACACTCCGGCAACAAGGACATCGCCAGGAAAACAGGCGCGGCAGCAGTGGCAAGTCCGATGCCGATATCGGCGTTTCCGCCCTCGCCGAAGCACCATTCCAGAGCGGCCCGCACATTGTTGATGGCGGCGAAGTGAGGAGCCCGCTCCTCGCCGGTCGCCAGACCTGGCCACTCGATACCTGTTTGCTCAAGCCATCTTCGATAGTAGGCGGCGTGGCGCACCGCCAGATCGGCGGCCTCGGCGTCATCTATGCTGATATCGAGGACGTAGGCGCGCGTGGTATCCAGGAGCCGATAGCGCATCATCGCTCCGAGCGGGCGCGTCGCTATGATCGACTTGGCAACAAGACTATCCATGGCATTAAGAACCGTCGATCTGTCGAGGGCAGCGCTTGTGACGACTTCCAAGACCGCATCGAGCGTGAAATGGCCAAGGAATACAGCGAGCCTGCGAAGCACTGCGCGCTCCAGGTCGGTAAGTAGCCCAAAGCTCCAATCCAGCGTGGCCTGCAGGGTCTTTTGACGCGGTGGCGCGGTCCGCGATCCCAGCCACAGCAAAGTCAGACGTTGATCGAGAAGCGCGGCGGTTTGTTGCAATCCATAAGACTCGACCCGCCGGGCCGCCAACTCGATTGCAAGCGCCACACCGCCAAGCTTTCGACAGATGCTTGCGACGATCAGGGCCTCCGCATCGCTGACATCCAAGCGCGCGCCACTTGCCACCGCGCGCTCCACGAACAGTTGAATGGCCGGGAACGTCTGGACAACCGCCGCCGTAAGCCTTGGGTCGTCTGGCGGACAGGCAAGGGCATCCAATCGGTAGATATGCTCGCCTTCGACCCGAAGCGCTTCGCGACTTGTTGCCAGAATGTGGACCTGCGACGCCGCGTCGATGATGCTTGCGGCCAGAGGCGCCACCGCATCGACGAGATGCTCGCAGGTGTCGAGGATCAAAAGCATCCGCTTGTTGCGCAGGTAGGCGATC
This sequence comes from Mesorhizobium sp. M0018, assembly GCF_040323955.1. Classification (NCBI taxonomy): domain Bacteria; kingdom Pseudomonadati; phylum Pseudomonadota; class Alphaproteobacteria; order Hyphomicrobiales; family Phyllobacteriaceae; genus Mesorhizobium; species Mesorhizobium sp. M0018. Next base: position 147,977 of record NZ_JAMYVL010000008.1, read on the forward strand.
AGACTGGGCGTCGCGTCACTCGATTGAACCGACAGCCCAAGCATGGAGGCGACGGCTGTCGTCACCAGGTCGGGATCGCCGAGCATTCCCAGGTCGACGAACAGCACAGCGCCCGCGAAGCCGTCAATGAGGTGATGTCCGACCGCGATCGCGACGGTGGTTTTGCCGACGCCGCCCGCGCCAACGATTGTGACGAAGCGCGACGCATTCAGTCGAGCCGACAGCTGAAGAACGTCGTCGTCCCGGCCAACCATTCGGCCCAAGCGGCTCGGAAGATTCGCGTGCGGAAAACTGGCGGCAGCTGCAGGCTCTTCATCGCGCGGACCGCCGATCTGCGAGACGGGCGCGATGAAGCAATAACCCCGCCCTGGTAGTGTCGCGATGTATCGTGCGCCGTCCTTTCCGTCACCCAGCGCCTTGCGGAGCCTGGTCATGTGAAACCGCAGGCTGCCTTCCTCGACTACGACATCGGGCCAAACCCGCGACATCAGATCCTTTTTGCCGACGATTTCATTCGGCGTGGAGATCAGGGCAATGAGAATGTCCAGTGCACGCGAGCCCAGCGCCAAGGGAGCGCCGTCTTTTGTGACGAGCCTTTCGCGCGCAACCAGATGGAAAGGACCGAACGACAGTCCGTCCTTGGCCTGACCTGCCACTATCGTCATGGCGCTTCTCTCGGAGCCGCCCGCCACCAAGCCGATAGTCTAAGTCAAGTACAACACCTGCACCATAGGCGAACGGTGGCAGGACCCCGCTGCCCGGAGCCACCAGCGCTGACAGCCACTAACAGGGGGCTCACAACACATAACGGGCGATTCTCGTCCTGCGGGCGTAAGTTTTCGGCAGCACCGAGCACCCCCCAGGAGAGACCCATGAATACGACCAAGACTCCCGAACTAATCGATCAGGACCGCCGCCTGGTTTTGAGCACGGCCGCAATGGGCATTGCCGCCGTAGGTACTGCCAGCCTGCTCCCATCGGTCGCCGCAGCCGCGGGCGATGCGATCCGGCCCTTCAAGGTCAGCTTTCCTCAGGAGGAAATCGACGAGCTTAGCCGACGCGTCGCCGCGACCCGCTGGCCGGACCAGGAGAATGTGGCTGACGACACCCAGGGCGTGCAGCTCGCCACAATGCAGAAGCTCGCGAAGTACTGGGCGACGGATTACGACTGGCGCAAGATGGAGACCCGGCTCCATGCCCTGCCGCAGTTCATCACCGAGATCGACGGGCTGGACATCCACTTCATCCATGTCCGCTCCAGGCATGAGAATGCATTGCCGGTAATTATCACGCATGGCTGGCCTGGCTCGATCATCGAGCAGTTGAAGGTCATCGAGCCGCTCACCAATCCAACCGCCAACGGCGGGAGCGAAGCGGACGCATTTCATGTGGTGATCCCCTCGCTGCCTGGTTACGGCTTCTCAGGCAAGCCGACCGCACCGGGATGGACACCTGTCCGCATCGCCAAAGCGTGGGCGATGCTGATGCAACGCCTCGGTTACACGAGATACGTCGCGCAGGGCGGCGACTGGGGCAACGCCGTGTCGGAGACGATGGCGCTGCAAGAGCCTCCGGGCTTGCTTGGCATCCACACCAACATGGCTGCCACTGTGCCCGCCGACATCTCGAAGGCGCTTGCCGCCGGCGGCCGGGCGCCCGCCGGCCTCTCGCCCGACGAGAAGCGCGCCTGGGACCAGCTCGACGATTTCTACAAGAACGGGCTGGGCTACGCGATCGAGATGAACAATCGCCCGCAGACGCTCTACGGCATCGTCGACTCGCCGGTTGGTCTCGCAGCCTGGATGCTCGACCACGACATCCGCAGCTACGAGCTGATCGCACGCGTCTTCGACGGGCAGCCGGAAGGGCTGACGAAGGACGATATCCTGGACAATGTCACGATGTACTGGCTGACCAACACGGCGATCTCCTCGGCGCGTCTTTACTGGGACAACGCGCACCACCCGACGGGAGGCTTCTTCGACCCCAGGGGCATCAAGATCCCGGTCGCTGTGAGCGCCTTCCCGGACGAGATCTACCAGGCGCCGGAGACCTGGGCTGAAAAGGCGTATCCGAAGCTTATCCATTACAACCGGCTCCCCAAGGGCGGCCATTTCGCAGCCTGGGAGCAGCCCGCGGCCTTCACCGCCGAACTCCGGACGGCATTTCGTCCGCTGCGCCAGCAAATCTGAACCCCTCACAGGGTTCCGCTTGCAGTCACACCTGCTCGACTGTCCAAGGCAACCCGATTGAACCCGGGACAAAGGAGAACGCCATGTCAGCAATCGCGCACTCTTCCGCATCGCACGAACCCATCACGAAGATGGCAGCCCCCGTCGAGGACCATGAAATCGTCGATTCAAGCTTTACGGCTATCATCAACGCGCCGATCGAGAAGATTGACATTCCCAACTGGTGCTTCGCGCTGTCCGAACATGAATATCAGGGGTGTTCGCCTGCCCACATAGCGGCGGGTTTCACGACGGCGCCGGATGGCAAGCGCATGTCGATCAATGTCGAGATCATCGGCGGCAGCCTGATGGTGCAACACTATGTCGAGACGCTTGGCCGCAAGGATCACCTCATCCTGGAGTCGGTTTCAGACCTCTTCACGCTTACGGGCCGCACCACGATCCATGTGCGTTGGGAGCTGAGCGTCAAGGCTATCGACAGTCGCCGATGTGAGTTTACCAACCACGTCCGGTCCTGGGCCACGAAGGAATTCATGGCCTTCTTCGAGCGCCAGGGCATCCCGTTCGAGGTGCTTCGGTCACAGCGCCAGCCCATGTCGATCGCTCACAACAAGGGCGAGACGCCGCTTTTTGCGGCCAGCATCGAACGAGCCGCGCTCAGGAACTGAGCGGCAGCATCTTTCTTGTGATGTAGCCGCTCCATGGAGGAGGCACAATGACGAGGCACGCACATGACCGGGAGGTCACCGCACTTTTGGTGATCGATCCGTACAACGACTTCATTTCCGATGGGGGCAAGATATGGCCCCGCATCCGGGCTGTCGCAGAGGCGAACGGCTGCGTGCCTCACATGCTGCAAGTCCTGAATGCCGCGCGTCAAGCTAAGCTTCGCGTCTTCTATGCAATGCATCATCGATACCGTCCGGGCGACTATGAGACATGGACTTACGTCGCGCCCGTCCAGAAGAGAGCATGGAAGAGCAAGAGCTTTGAATACGGCACCTGGGGCGGCGAGATTCGGTCCGAGTTCGAGCCCAAGCCAGGCGAAACTGTCGCGACCGAACATTGGTGTTCCAGTGGGTTCGCCAATACGGATCTGGATCTGCAGCTGAAAAGGCACGGAATCCAGAAACTCATTGTCATCGGACTGATCGCACACACCTGCGTCGAAGCGACCGTTCGCTTCGCCGCCGAGCTCGGCTACGACGTAACCATGGTGAGGGACGCGACGGCAGACTACTCGGATGAGGAGATGCACGCGGCTCTCGACATCAACATGCCGAACTACGCCAGCGCGATTGTCACGACAGACCAAATCATCGACTCGATTTCTGCCGTCCAGACCTCGGCCGCCGAGGCGTAGGTGATGATCGATCTCACACGCGAGGGAATGGCCAACCGTGCGCATCTCACTCTGCACTCCGGCGGACCGTTTCCGTGCGCTCGACGCGTCAAAATACGTCGAAGAGAACTTGGCTCTGGCCGACATGCAGCAGAGAGATCCAGAACAGGCTCGGTCATTACGTGGCAACGATCGGGCAGGACCAGGTCCCACCCAACTGGAAAGAAAACGACCATGTCAGACATCGCAACGGCCCGTCAGGGCGAAAAGACCTCCGACACCGCAAGCGCACGTCCCGTCGACCTGAAGTTCGAGGTTGTCGTTATTCCGGTCGCAGACGTCGACCGCTCCAAGCAGTTCTACGAGGGCCTCGGCTGGCGGCTCGATGCCGACTTCGCGGTCGGCGACATGTTCCGGGTTGTGCAGTTCACGCCTCCGGGCTCGCCTGGCTCGATCCACTTCGGCAAGGCTGTCACCTCGGCCGCGCCGGGGTCGACACAGGGTCTCTATCTCATCGTGTCCGACATCGTAGCGGCGCGCGCCGAGCTCATCGCTCACGGTGCAGATGTGAGCGAAGTGTTCCACCGTGCCGGTCCGGGACAGCCTGCTGTCAATGGTCGGGACCCGGAGGGACGCAGCTACGTCTCCTTTGCAACGTTCAGCGATCCCGACGGGAACGGTTGGCTGCTCCAGGAGATCACCACCCGGTTTCCGGGCCGGATCGACTCGAAGGCGACGAGCTTCGCCTCCGAGGGCGACCTGGCCGCCGCAATGCGGCGCGCGTCGGTCGCCCACGGAGAGCACGAGAAGCGGACCGGCGGCCAGCGTGACGAGAACTGGCCGGACTGGTACGCCGAATACATAGTGGCCGAGCAGTCTGGCGAGGAACTGCCGCAGTAGGAAGAGCTTCCAGACGGCGGCACACTGGCGCCGTATTCGTTCGCGGCCTGCGGAGATCGTGGCGACCTGACGGCCTTTATCGGAGGAAATCATGAGTACCGCAGCCATCCCCACTCAGCGCGAACCTGAACTTCTTGGCCAGACCGTCGTCGTCATCGGCGGTAGCGCCGGCATCGGTCTGGAGACCGCCCGGCGTGCCCGCGCCGAAGGCGCCCGCGTCATCCTCACCGGACGCAATCGCGACCGCCTCGATCAAGCAGCGTGCGAGATTAGCGCTGAGGGCACCGCCGCCTTCGACCCCAATGATGCGACCCAGCTGAAGTCGTTCTTTCAAGATCTGCCGGACTTGATCGACCATGTGATGGTTACTGCCGGCGCTCCCCATTATCGCTCTCCCCTCGAAATTCCTCCCGAGGAGGCACGACACGATCTCACGGACCACCTATTGCTCGCGCTCAATGTGGCACGCAGCGCCGCTGGCAAGGTCGGGTCGGCCGGCTCACTGATATTCATGGGCGGCACGGGCGCACGCCGCCCAAAACCAGGCCTCGCGATCGTCTCGACGGTTACCGTCGCGTTCCCCGCGCTCATCGCCAATCTCGCGCTCGAGCTCGCGCCGATACGCGTCAACCTGATCGCCGCAGGCTTCGTCGACACGCCACTGTCGGCGTCGCTGCTCGGCGACAACCTCGACAAGCGGCGCGATGAACTGCGCGCGACGCTGCCAATCCGACGTGTCGTCGGACCGGCTGATGTCGCCGCGCTCGCCGTTCACATCATGAGCAACACGGCGCTGACGGGCGCGACATACGACCTCGACGGCGGCCAGCAGCTCGTCTCGTGACTACGCAGGAACAAAGCACATTGCCTCATCACAAAGAGACATCACTATGAACACGATCAGTGTTTGCGACAAAATCGATGAGCGCCGCCGTCGCCTGATCGGTGCAGCCGCAATGGGCATGACGCTTGCCGAACTCGGCATGACCGCGACAGCGAAGGCGGCGCCCATTGGAGTCGACCAGACGACGGCGTCTGCGATGCACACGGCAAAGAACTCGTTCGGCGAACCCAGGCAGATCGATGCCGGTGTCCTTAATGTCGGCTATGCAGAGGCCGGCCCTGCCGACGGTCCGCCCGTTATCCTTCTCCATGGCTGGCCTTACGACATCCACACATATGTCGACGTTGCGCCCATTCTGGCGGCGAAAGGCCGCCGCGTGATCGTGCCCTACCTGCGCGGATACGGCACGACGCGGTTCCTGTCGGACGAGACGATGCGCAATGGTCAGCAGTCGGCCATCGCTGCCGACATCGTCGCGCTGATGGATGCGCTGGGTATCGAGAAGGCGACGATTGCCGGCTGCGACTGGGGCGCTCGGACGGCGAACATCATCGCCGTCCTGTGGCCGGAACGCTGCAAGGCGATGGTCTCGGTGAGCGGCTATCTCATCGGCAACCAGCAAGCCGGCAAACTGCCGCTGCCGCCGAAGGCCGAGCTGCAATGGTGGTACCAATATTACTTCGCTACCGATCGCGGCCGTGTCGGCTACGAGAAATATACGCGCGATTTCGCCAGGCTGATTTGGCAGCTCGCCTCGCCGCAATGGAATTTCGATGAGCCCACGTTCGAGCGGAGTGCTGCGGCCTTCGACAATCCGGATCACGTCGCGATCGTCATCCACAATTATCGCTGGCGGCTCGGCCTGGCAGAAGGCGAGGTGCAATATGATCCACTGGAGCAGCGGCTTGCTCAGGCACCCGTCATCTCCGTGCCCACGATGACGCTCGAGGGCGACGCCAATGGCGCGCCGCATCCGGACGCCAGCGCTTACGCCAAGATGTTTTCAGGCAGATATAGCCACCGGGTAGTCATGGGCGGCATTGGACACAACCTACCTCAGGAAGCACCACAGGCCTTTGCCGACGCCGTTGTCGAGGTCGACGCGTGATCGAGTTCGCGGCGCCGCCCCTCCGGCAGGTACGACAACCACCAAAAGAATGCCTATGAACCCGATCGCAAGGGTTGTTTACACGGCCAGGACCGCAACCACAGGTGGCCGCGAGAATGGCGCCTCGCGCAGCTCTGATGGCCTTCTGGACATCAGGCTTTCCATACCCGGATCGGCGCGCATCGGCACCAACCCGGAGCAACTGCTTGCAGCCGGCTGGTCGGCCAGCTTCGCAAGCGCGGTTGCGTCTGTGGCTCACGAACAAAAAATTATGCTGCCGGCCGGAGTGAGAATCGATGCCGAGGTTGATCTAAATCTCGGGGACGACGGCTACTCTCTCAGCACTCGGCTCAACGTCAGCCTGCCTGGCGTGGAGTACAATACCGCACGAGCCCTGATCGACGAGGCGCACGACATTTGTCCGTACTCGAAAGCGACGCGCGGCAACGTGCAAATTGCGATCAACCTGCTCTGAGTGGATTGCATCGATCGTTGAAGCAATTGGCATGGCCAGGGTTACATTTTGGATCATTCCTTCGCGCCAAGGTCTACAAAAACCTGCCACGGCATCGCACCTGTCAGAGCGCATCCAGCACAAATACGGTCAGGATGACAGGAGGGGTATCCCTCCGATCACCGTGATAATCCCTTCTGAGCGCGAAATGTCCGCTCCGGGGTCATGAGCTGTCACTGGTGGCGTCTGCACACAGGTGCGGCAAAGTCCGCCTCAACGTAAGCATCAAATCCAAAGGCGGGCACCGGCACGGGCAAGCCGACGCTCGGCAAAACCAGCAGGAGCCGTGAGCAATCCCGCCTGTGCTTCCGTCAGCTCAGAAGATCGAGTCTGTGATCGCCTTGACCGGGCCGAGCAGGATCGATCCTTCCGGCACGCCGGCGTCGATCGGGATGGCTTTGCGGTTTGCTGTCGCCACCATCGGCTGGCCGATATCGGCCGTCACCACGACCGGGGTCTTGTTCGGCACTCGGTCGTAGAGATCGATAATGTCCTGGTTCATCAGGCGAACACAGCCCGACGACACCGATTTGCCGATCGACCGCCATTCCGGCGAACCGTGCAAGCGGTAGAGCGTGTCCTGGTTGCCCTGGAAGAGATAGAGCGCCCGCGCGCCAAGCGGGTTCTTGAGCCCACCGGGCATGCCGCCATTGTCGGCGCTGTACGGTCTTAGTTCGGGCTGGCGGGCGATCATTTCGTCCGGCGGCGTCCATTTCGGCCATTTCTGCTTCCATTGGACCACCGCATCGCCCGACCATTCGAAGCCGGCGCGGCCGAGGCCGACGCCATAGCGGATCGCCTGGCCGCCCGGGCGCACCAGATAGAGGAAGTGATTGGTGGTGTCGACGACGATGGTGCCCGGCTGCTGCCCGGTCGGATCGTCAACGATCTGGCGCAGGAACTGCGGGTCGATCTTGTCGACCGGTATGGCCGGCAGCTCGAAGCCGCCATCCGACATCGGCCCATACATCGTCACATAGTCGCCAAGCGCCGGCTCGACATAGGTCGGCGGCGGCGGCTCGACCGGCTGTTGCGACAGCGTGGTGCAACTGGAGACCGCGACCGAGGCGGCGCCAAGGGCTGCTGCGTTGAGGAAACCGCGACGGCTCAGGCGCAGAGAGGACGATGGGGGTGTGAACATGATTGCCTTTTTTAAGTCTCAAATCGCAACAAAGCATGAATGCGCCCGGTTGCGCGCGGTTGCCCGAGCAATGCCCGGCGCGATAGGCGGTTCCAATTCTGGCCGCAGGGTGGACAAACAAAGGCAAAGCTGTGACTGGATCGTCACTGTTGCGCCGACGCAACATTCCGGTGTCACCCCCCGGCGACCAGACCTTCAAGGGACGGCAGGATCAGGGCCGGTGGAAAATCCCGGTATTCCTCTGGCTGATTGGCGCGGTTGATCCACACCGTCCTGAAGCCGAATTTGGTGGCGCCGGCGACGTCCCAGCGGTTGGATGACTGGAAAGAGACAGCGCCCGGATAGAGGCGCCAGCCCGTGGTGACCATGTCGTAGACCGACGGATCGGTCTTGAAGCGCTTGACGCTGTCGACGGAATAGATGTCGTCCAGGACCTGGTCGAGCGCGGCGGATTTGACGGCCGCTTCCAGCATCTCAGGCGAACCGTTGGACAGGATCGCCAGCCTTGCCCCCGATGCCTTGAGCGCCTTGAGCACGGCCGGTACCTCCGGATAGCAGTCCAGCCGCCAATAGGCCTCGAGCAGCTTCGCCCTCAGCCCGGCATCGGCGGATGGAACCTTGCGCAGGGCGAAGTCGAGGGCCTGCTCGGTGAGCTGCCAGAAATCGGCATAGGCCCCCATCAGCGTCCTGACCCAGGAATATTCCAGCTGCTTGGCGCGCCAGATATCGGACAGCAACTGGCCGTCCGGCCCGATCTGGTCGGCGTGACGGCGTACGGCCGCATGCACGTCGAACAGCGTGCCATAGGCGTCGAAAACGTAAGCCGCGAACTGCATTCGACAGTTTTGAGGCCGCGTAAGGCAAGGCGCAAGCGCTGATTGCAGTCCGCCAGCCCGCTGGCCTCAACAAATCTCAGCCAAGCCGGTTGACGGCGGCCGCCAAAGCATCTTCCAATGCGCCGCAACAAGCATCGAACGGAACCTGGCAATGACACTGGCGACTGCGGCGCAATCCGCGACATGGACCTTCGTCGACGGCGACTGGTACGAGGGCAATGTTGCCATTCTAGGGCCGCGCAGCCACGCCATGTGGCTCGGCACCAGTGTGTTCGACGGCGCCCGCTGGTTCGAGGGCGTCGCCCCCGATCTCGATCGCCATGCAGCAAGGGTAAACGCCTCGGCGATCGCGCTCGGCCTGAAGCCGACGATGAGCACCGACAAGATCGTCGGGCTGACCTGGGACGGGCTGAATAAGTTCGACGGCAAGACGGCAGTCTACATCAGGCCGATGTATTGGGCCGAGCATGGCGGCTATATGGGCGTGCCGGCCGACCCGGCCTCGACGCGTTTTTGCCTTTGCCTCTATGAATCGCCGATGATCTCGCCGGCGGGGTTTTCGGTGACGGTGTCGCCGTTCCGGCGCCCGACCATCGAGACCATGCCGACCAACGCCAAGGCTGGCTGCCTTTATCCCAACAACGGCCGTGCCATCCTCGAAGCCAAGATGCGCGGCTTCGACAATGCGCTCGTGCTCGACATGCTGGGCAATGTCGCCGAGACCGGCACCTCGAATATTTTCCTGGTCAAGGACGGCCATGTCCTGACGCCGGCGCCGAACGGCACCTTCCTGTCCGGCATTACCCGCGCGCGCACCATGGCCCTGCTAGGCGAATACGGCTTCACGACGACGGAAAAGACGCTATCGATCCGCGATTTCCTAGAGGCGGACGAAATCTTCTCGACGGGAAACCACTCGAAAGTCGTGCCGGTCACCCGTATCGAGGATCGCAATCTGCAGCCCGGACCGGTGGCCAAGAAGGCGCGCGAACTCTATTGGGAATGGGCGCATTCGACTTCGCCCGGCTGACCCGCTAAAAAGCGGCCGGCGCTTCGTTTCCGGAGTTGTTCCAGACCAATCCAGTCCTATGTTAGTCCGGTATCGACACCGGATTTTTCCACGAGGGAGTACGACCGATGGCTTTTGAATTGCCCGCCTTGCCCTATGATTACGAGGCTTTGCAGCCTTATATGTCCAAGGAAACGCTGGAATATCATCACGACAAGCACCACAAGGCCTATGTCGACAACGGCAACAAGCTGGCCGCCGAGGCGGGCATGGGCGATTTGTCGGTCGAAGAGGCCGTCAAACAGTCCTTCGGCAAGAATGCGGGCCTCTTCAACAATGCCGCCCAGCACTACAATCACATCCATTTCTGGAAATGGATGAAGAAGGGCGGCGGCGGCAACAAGCTGCCCGGCGCGTTGCAAAAGGCGGTCGACAGCGATCTTGGTGGCTACGACAAGTTCAAGGCCGACTTCATCGCCGCCGGCACCACCCAGTTCGGTTCGGGCTGGGCCTGGGTCTCGGTCAAGGACGGCAAGCTGGCGATCTCAAAGACGCCGAATGGCGAGAACCCGCTCGTCCATGGCGCGACGCCGATCCTCGGCGTCGATGTCTGGGAACATTCCTATTACATCGATTACCGCAACGCCCGGCCGAAATACCTCGAAGCCTTCGTCGACAGTCTCATCAACTGGGACTATGTGCTCGAACTCTACGAAAAGGCCTGATCCGTTCCAGAAAGCCCCGGCAGAACCGGGGCTTTTCTTTTTCAGCATCAGAACGACAGCTGCAAAAATTTCACGCAAGCGTGAGGCGAAGCGTCGGAATTTTTAAGCCATCCTTGCCGTTTGTCATGGGAGTGGGGCCGCATCCTGAATTGCCTTCAACATGGAGCCAAGTGAATGAGAAAGCTTATCCTCGCCATCTCGATGCTCGCCTTCGCCGGTTCGGCGGCATTTGCCGACCCGGTAGCCGACCGGCAGGCCCTGATGAAGGAACGTGGCAAGATCGCCGCCGGCTTGTCGAAAGTGGTCAAGGGCGAGACGCCCTACGACGCAGCTTCGGTGCTGACGGCGTTGCAGGCACTGCAGGTCAATGCCGAGAAATTCCATGCCGGCGTCGACACGCTTTTCCCGGCGGGCAGCGACACCGGCGACACCACGGCGTCCCCAAAAATCTGGCAGGACATGGCTGGCTTCAAGACGGCTGAAGGCAAGTACCTCGCCGACGTCAAGGCGGCGGTCGCCGCAGCACCTGCGGATGCCGACGCGTTGAAGGCGCAGTTCAACACCATCGGCGGCGGCTGCGGCAACTGTCATCAAAACTACAGGGTGAAAAAAGGCTGATAGCGGGCAATGCGCTTGCTGAAGAAACTTGTCGGCGCCGCCCTCGTTCTGGGCGGCGCGGCCGCGATTGCCGGCTGGTTCCTGTCGGCTCCGGTCAGGCTCGATGCCGCAACGCTGGCTGAGCTTGGTCCTGGCGACGCCGCCAGGGGCAAGCGCATCTTCTACGCCGGCGGCTGCACATCCTGTCATGCCAAGCCTGGCTCGCAAGGCGACGCCCGTCTTCAGTTGGCGGGCGGCCTTGAACTCAAGACGCCGTTCGGCAGCTTCGTGCCGCCGAACATATCGCAGGATACCAGGGACGGCATCGGGGCCTGGTCGGTCGAGGATCTTGCCAACGCCATGCTGAAGGGCGTGTCGCCGTCGGGCGAGCATCTCTATCCAGCATTTCCCTATGCTTCCTACGCGCGCATGAAGCCGGCCGACATTGCCGATCTCTATGCATTCCTGAAGACGTTACCCGCGGTCGCCGGCAAGGCGCCCGCCAATTCGCTGGCATTTCCCTTCAACGTCCGACGCGGTCTTGGCTTGTGGAAGCTGCTCTATTTGAGTGACCAGCCGGTCGTTTCCTTTCCCGACGGCACACCGGATCCGGTGTTGACAGGCCGCTATCTGGTCGAAGGCCCCGGCCATTGCGGCGAATGCCACACGCCGCGGGATCTTGCCGGCGGCACCAGCAAGAGCCAATGGCTGGCAGGTGCGGCCGCCGCCGAAGGCAGCGGCATCGTGCCGAACATCACGTCGGGCGAGGGCGGCATCGCGGACTGGTCCGAGGCCGACGTCGCCAACTATCTCGAAACCGGCTTCACGCCGGATTTCGATACGGTCGGCGGCGCTATGGTCGACGTGCAGCGGAACATGGCCGTGCTGACCCCGGAGGACCGCTCGGCGATCGCCGCCTACCTGAAAGCCGTGCCGCCGCATCCCAACGGCTATCCGGCGCGCAAGAAGCCGGCGAGCTGACAGCTGTTGCGTCAGCGGTCGCCGAGAAAGTCGAAGCCGGTTTCGAAGAAGTGATTGTAGTCGCAGGTCATTTCCTCGCCGGGCGCAATGTCGCGCAAGGCATAGGTCTCCTCCGGCTGCGAGACGTCGCAATTCGGGCTGTCGGCATGGTTCATGTAGCGCGCATCGTCGGCTTCGAAGACGATGTAATTCGGGTCGCGCCGGTCCGGATAGGCGTAGCGGTCGAGATAGGTTCTGACCGGCCCGGTTTCCCGCTCGTAGGCCGCCACCTCGATGCGCCGGTCGTATTTCGGGTCGAGCTTCCAGACCAGCGTGCCGCGGGCAATGTGGTTCTTGGCAAAGACGCCGATGCCCTGGATGGGCGATTTGTCGAGATAGACATCGACGAGCAACATGGCAGATCCCTGCGTGATTGAGTGTTGGCGGCGACCGTGAAAAGGCCGCGCACTGGGTAGCGCGCGGCCTTTGCAATTGCGAGCGGAAAATCAACTGTGCCTGCGTAGTATCCGAAGCCTCATACGGCGTCGTTTGTCGAGACCCTAGCGCTGTTGCAGCGCCAGCCGGATGCCTAAGGCGCAATAGATACCGCCGACAGCTTTGCCTTGCCATCTCAGCACCGTCGGGTTTCGGCGCAGGAAAGCGCCGAGGCCGCCCGCACCCACGGCGAAAACCACCGTGCTGACGAGGCCCAACAGAACAAAGATGACGCCCAATATCGCCAGTTGAAGCATCACCGATCCGTTTTCAGGCCGCACGAACTGCGGAAGAAATGCGAGGAAGAAAAGCGCGGTCTTGGGATTGAGAACCTCGGTCAAAACAGCTTGCCGAAATGCTTTGGCAGCGGGGATCGCAAGTGCGCCGGCGGCCGGATAGGCCGGCGTTTTCTCGATGATCGCGCGAATGCCGAGATAAATGAGGTAGGCTGCGCCGATGTACTTCACGATGCTGAAAAGCGCCGCCGACGTGGCAATGATCGCCGAAATGCCGACGATCGCCATGAAGGTGTGAACCACGTCGCCGGCCGCGATCCCGGCGCCGGTCGCAATGCCCACCCTGGTTCCGGAACTGGTTGCCCGCGCCACCGTCAGAAGAGTGGCGGGACCCGGGATGAAGACAAAGCCAAGCACAACCGCGACATAAGCTATCAACGTGGCGAGATCGATCATTGGTGGGCTCCGCAACTCTCACCGTCAATGAAGCCACGTCGCGGGACGGAAGGCAATGACCGCTCATCCGCCGATGTTCACGCCGCAAGCTCGGCCTTGCCCGTCACCTTGAGCGCGAAAGCGTAGGTGAAGGCGATTTCCTCCAGTCTTGAAAACCGGCCGGAGGCGCCGGCATGGCCTGAATCCAGGTTGATCTTGAACAGCACCGGATTTTCACCCGTCTTGCGGTCGCGCAGCCGCGCCACCCATTTGGCCGGCTCCCAATAGGTGACGCGCGGGTCGGTCAGGCCGGCCAGTGCCAGAATCGGCGGATAGTCGAGCGCGGCGACATTGTCGTAGGGTGAATAGGCGGCGATGGTCCGGTAATCCTCCGCCGAAGCGATCGGATTGCCCCATTCCGGCCATTCCGGCGGCGTCAGCGGCAAGCTGGCGTCGAGCATGGTGGAGAGCACGTCGACGAAGGGAACCTCGGCGACGACGGCGCCGAAGCATTGCGGCGCCATGTTGGCGACCGTGCCCATCAGCATGCCGCCGGCGGAACCGCCTTGCGCGACAATGCGGTCATGCTGTGTATAGCGCTCGGCGACGAGATGCTGGGCGACCGCGATGAAATCGGTGAACGTATTCATCTTGTTCGCCCGCTTGCCGTCGTCGTACCAGCCATAGCCCTTGTCCTTGCCGCCGCGAACATGGGCTATCGCGTAGACAAAGCCGCGGTCGACCAGCGAAAACAGATTGGTGTTGAACGCGGACGGGACGGTGATGCCGTAGGAGCCGTAGCCGTAAAGCAGGCAAGGTGCGGACCCGTCGAGCGGCGTGTCGCGGTGATGGAGGAGCGAGATCGGCACCAGTTCGCCGTCGGCGGCAGGCGCCATCAGCCGGCGCGTGACGTAGTGCTCCGGGTTGTGGCCGGACGGCACTTCCTGGGTCTTGAGCAGCATCCGCTCGCGGGTGCGCATGTTGTAATCGAAGACCTGCGCCGGGGTCGTCATCGACGAATAGGAAAAGCGCATGATCTCGGTGTCGTATTCGTAGGAGCCGGACAGGCCGAGCGAGAAGGCTTCCTCGTCGAAGGAGATCAGGTGCTCCTCGCCGCTCTTGCGGTCGCGTACGACGATGCGCGGCAGGCCTTCCTTGCGCTCGAGCCGGACCATGTGGTCCTTGAAGCCGATCACCGAAAGGATCAACCGGCCCGCTTCGTGCGGCACCAGTTCCTGCCAGTTGGCGCGCACCGGATCGTGGGCCGGCGCCGTCATGATCTTGAAGTCCTTGGCGCCGTCGGCATTGGTGAGGATGAAGAAGATGTCGCCGCCTTCCTCGAGTTCGTACTGCAGGCCCGTCTGGCGCGCCGCAACCAGCTTCGGCTCTGCGAACGGATCGTTGGCGCTCATGATGCGGTATTCCGAGGTCTCATGATCGTTGATGCCGATCATGATCCACTCGTTGGAGCGCGTGCCGCCGACATCCATGAAAAAGCCGGGATCGGTCTCCTCGTAGATCAGCCGGTCGTTTTCAGGACCGTCGCCAAGCGCATGGAACAGCACTTTGGAAGGACGGTGGTTGGGGTCGAGGCGGGTGTAGAAAAAACCGTCATTGCCGGCATCCCACACACCGCCGCCGCCGGTGTCCGGGACCCTGTCCGCCAGATCGTTGCCGCCGGCCAGATCGCGGATGCGCAGCGTGTAGAATTCGGAACCCTTGTCGTCGAAGGCCCAGAGCAGCTTGCTGTGGTCGTGCGAATGATCGACGCCGCCCAGGCGGAAATAGGGCTTGCCCTCGGCCTCGGCATCGCCGTCGAGCAATATCTGCTTGTCGCCGCCGTCACGCGCCGTGCGGAAATAACGCGGCTGCTGGCCGCCAAGCTTGAAGGAGGAGCCGTAGGCGTAAGGTCCGTCCTTCATCGGCACGGAAGAATCGTCTTCCTTGATGCGTCCCTTCATTTCCGCGAAAAGCTGCTTCTGCAATTGGACCGTATCGGCCATCAGCGCCGCCTGATAAGCATTCTCGGCCTCGAGGTGGGCGCGGATTTGGCCGTCGAGCAGGGACGGATCCCTGAACATCTCTTGCCAATTGGCGGCCCTCAGCCAGGCATAATCGTCCGTCCGTGTTATGCCGTGATGCGTGTCGAAGATCGGCCGCCTCTCCGGCTGCGGCGGCGTGGCGGTCGGAAACACTGGGGTTCTGGTCATTGCGTCTCGCTGTGGAAGCTACTTGAATGGCGAATGAACACGCCGAGCAGCGCGGGTTCAAGGGCTATGATCTATTGTCGTGGTGGCTCGAGAGGACGGGCTGGAGGAGCGGATAACGAATATTTCTTCTCGGACTGCCGCGGTTCTCGCGGTCGCTGCGATGACCCTGCCAGTGCCGGTCAATCTCATGCAACTGCCTTCGCGGCTTGGCAAGTGGCCGATATGGCTGGGTCTAGGGAAATACACTACCCCATTTCAATGACACAGCGCACCGCTCCGGCGACGGCTCACGAGCAACAGTAACACAGCGCAACCTATGATTTTACTGAACCGCCGATCATCCAGGCTGTAATGCCGCCGGCAGGGTCAAGCATCGAGCTCTATTTACCTGCTGCCGTTTGTGTAATGGCTGCTTGCCGCGGCGTCAGTCGATGCTGGTCTGACCAGAAAAAACGGCAAAGTTACACTTTGCACGAAAGAGTGAAGCTGAATGAGGAATATTTGACTTGTATCGCTGAATAGACCGCAAGAAGCGAATTGACTTACTTGGCGCTCAGGCTCATTAAGATGCCGCGACGCGAATCGCGGAGGCTTTTTCCTGCACAAGTTCGCGCGATGCCCTGCCTGCCAAAAATAGGGCGTAGACAGAAACAATTCTCGTTGGGACCTGAACGCCATGGATATTACCGAAACACCTTCCAGAAACAGTGACGCGCTGATCGAGCTCACCGCCGATGTGGTGGCTGCCTATGTCAGCAACAATCCCGTACCGGTCGGCGAACTGCCGAACCTTATCGCCGATGTCCATGCCGCTCTCGGGCGTGTCGGCGGGGCCGCCGAGCAGCCGCCTGCCGACAAGCAGAAGCCGGCGGTAAATCCGAAGCGGTCGGTGCATGACGACTACATCATCTGTCTCGAAGACGGCAAGAAGTTCAAGTCGCTCAAGCGTCACTTGATGACCCACTATGATCTCACGCCCGACCAGTATCGCGAAAAGTGGAACCTGGACCCGAGCTATCCGATGGTTGCGCCCAATTACGCGGCCGCCCGTTCGCAGCTCGCCAAGAAGATGGGTCTCGGCCGCAAGCGCAAGGGACGCTGACAAGCGGCTCTTCCGGTTTGATACTCAAACGGCGCCTGCGGGCGCCGTTTTCGCAGCCGTTTTCGCATTGGGGGGAGACCAAGCTCAGGCCGCCAGTTCTTCATGCCGCCGGCAACTGCCGTGCGGTCAGGCGGTCTGCTTCAGCGCTGCCTCGGCGTCACGCTTGATGCGCTTGACCATCGAGCGAAGGCCATTGGCGCGCTGCGGCGACAGGTGCTCGTCAAGCCCGAGTGCCTTTAGCGTTGCCTCGGCGTCGGTCCTCTGGATTTCGCTGGCCGGCCGTCCCGAAAACAGCGCCAGCATGATGGCGACCAGGCCGCGCACGATATGGGCGTCGGAATCGCCCTTGAAGGTGATAACGGGGTCGGCACCCCCGCCCTGTTCGGTGGTCAACCAGACCTGGCTGACGCAGCCGGGCACCTTGTTTGCCGGTATGCGTTGCTCATCGGGAAACGGCGGCAGCGCTTCACCCAGTTCAATCACATAGCGATAGCGGTCTTCCCACTCGTCGAGCAGGGAAAAGTCGTCACGGATGGTCTGGATCGTCGTCGTCATGCCCCCGGATATAGTCATCCAGCGCTGTCACGTCACGGAAAAAGAGGAGAAACGCCGCAGGCGCCGGGCATGGGGAGCCTTGCGGTCCGGCGATGAATTCGGCCGAAACAGTCTCAGTTCTTCGCCGGCAAGTGCAGTTTCGCCGGCAGATCGACTTTCGCCGGCAAGACGATTTCCCCGGGCACGCTGCCGGTTGTCGTCACTGTATCGGGTTCAGCGGCCTTGTCGTCCAGCATGGCAGCCGCGATCTTGGCGGTCTCCTTTGCCCGGGCGGTGATGGTATGCATTGCCGATTTGCCGGTCTCGCACACGTCCGGCTTGCGCTCGCAGATGCCAGCGATATCGCCGACGGCTTCGCGCGCCGCAAACAGCGCCTGGAGCGGCCCGACGCTTTCGCGGCCCGCATCATCGGCGCCGACACCCAGCGGCAGCGCCAGAAGCACCAGCGAAAACCAGAAAGCAGCTCTTATCAGAAAGCCCATCTGTCTGTCCTTTATGACGGTCATGCCTCCGAACCGCACGACCCTTGTACCGCGATACTGACACAGACGCGCAAAGGACGGCTTGTCCCGAAAGCAACAGTTTTCCTCAAATTTTAGGCAGATTCGAAACGAAGCGTTTTGAAGTTCATTTGCCTCGAACGGTTCAGATTTTATTCAGCAAATAATAACTATCCAACCTATTGTTTTTCATGATCATTTTCTTAATCGGCGACAAGTTGATGCCATTGGTCGCAGGTGCAGGCGCGGGCGGTGTGGATAACGCTCCGTTTACTATGGCGACAATTGCCCCGGTTTTTCCCCGCCGGTATCCCGATATTTGCAGCCAGCCGGGGGACGATCAGCCCAGCCTTATCCATTCCTTAAACGCTGGATGCGAGTTTCGGATCGACAAAAGCCGCCTGCAAAGCAGGGCCTTTCACGACCGGGTGCGTTGAGTTGAGTGCGATCAAGGCCAGATACGCCGAGTTGCCGGGCGCGATAGCCGCCGGTTGCGAACGGATGGTTCATCCGTCCGTACTCGGCCAGAGCGATCGTCGCCGCCACAGCCGGTTCATTGGCGTCATGCTGGCGGCGCCTTTCTTCAGCGCGGGTGCAGCGGTGACGCTGGTCACGTCGGGAATGGGCGCGGCCGTGACTGTGGCTGCGATCTTTGCGGCGTTCGGCCTTTGCTGGTTCGCCGCCCTGCTGGTGGCTGCCTCGGGCAAGATGACCCTGGCCGGCCAACTCGCCTTGGTCGTCGGCAGCGTTGCCCTCGGTGCCCTTATCGCTGCCGCCGGCGGTGTGGCCTCGCCGGTTGCCTTGCTCGCAGTGGCGCTGCCGTTTGAAGCGTGGTGGATCGGCCAATCGCGCCGTGCCGTGGTCTGGGGCGCCATATCGGCCTTTGTCGCAGTCTTGCTGCAGCCTTTAGCCGGTTCAGTCTTGCTCGCCCACCAGACCGAAATCGCCGCATGGCACTGGCTGGTACCACTGGCCTGGGCACTCACGCTCATTCCGCGTATCGCTCCGCTTCGCGGCGCCGCCAACGCACAGCTCGATCCGGCCGGCAGCCACCGGCTCGAAGACCTGATCGACGCCGTCGTGCTGCGAATCGCTGCGCATGGTGAGGTTCTGGACGTCTCGGCTAAGGCACGCACTATGCTGAGGCTGCCGCCGGAGCTGCTTTTCGGCACCGGACTTTTCGATCGCATCCATCTGTCCGACCGCGTCCCGTATCTCAGTGCGCTGGCCGATATGCGCGATGGCGCCCTGTCGCACCGGCTCGACCTTCGCGTCCGGCTGCCGCAGAGCAGCGGCGTGACGGCCGACAATTACCGGCCGTTCTCGCTCGAGATGATGCGCGCGCCGGGGCAGGAGACTGTCTTCACGCTTCTTCTGCGCGAGAACGACGAACTGGCCGGACTGCGCCAGGAGCTTGCCGCTGCCAATGAGGCGGCTGCCTCCGCCGAGGTGGCGAAAGGACGCTTCCTTGCCGTCGTCAGCCATGAGTTGCGCACCCCGCTCAATGCCATCATCGGTTTTTCCGACATGTTGCTGCACGAGATGTTCGGCAGCTTCAAGGATCCTCGCCAGAAGGAATATGTCGGCTTGGTCAGGGATTCGGGCCAGCACCTGCTTGCCGTCGTCACCTCGATACTCGACGTATCGCGGATCGAATCGGGCGCTTACGCGACCGAACCGGAACCGTTCCGCTTCCGCGAAGCGGTCGAGATGTGCCAATCGATGATGCGCCTGCAAGCCGAGGCAAAGGCTATCGATCTGCAGGCCCAGATCGCGCCGGACGCAGGCGAAATAAATGCCGACCGTCGCGCCGTGCAGCAGATCCTGATCAATCTCGTCTCCAACGCGATCAAGTTCACGCCCGAAGGCGGCAATGTCGTCATCGGCGCCAAGCGCATCGGCTCGCGGCTGCATTTCTGGGTCCGGGACACCGGCATCGGCATCGCCGAGGAAGATTTCGCCAATCTCGGCAAGCCGTTCATGCAGATCCAGAACGACTATACCCGCCGTTTCGAAGGCACAGGCCTCGGGCTTTCGCTGGTGAAGGGGCTGGTGGCGCTGCACGAGGGCACCATGTCGATCGAAAGCATGCCTGGCGAGGGCACCACGGTGACGATCAGCCTTCCCGTGAACGGCCCGACGGGCCGCTCGGCGGAGAAGGCCGGCGTGGTGCCGATGTCCGCAGTCAAAGCCAAGGCGGACGGTGGCAAAGGGGAGAGCAATGGGTCGCTCCGCAAAACAGCCTAGGGCGGTCAAACGCCGCGGCAATGCCTTCGGGCACGGAGCGATGGCGCTGGGCAGCCTGATCTCGCGCAATCCTGTTGTGGTCGGCGGCTCCACCGCGTTCCTGGTGACGCTGTTCTACGTCTCGGCGAACGCGCTTTGGTACCAGCCTTTTCCGCATGCCGGCGCGTTTTTCGCCACGAGGAGTATCGAGCGCTTTCCCCGGGCGGACAGCGACGAGCCCGAAACCACCATCAATATCGTGCGTCCGGCCGCTGCGCCGATGAAGAGCGACCCGGTCGTCGAGCAGGTCCAGGGCATATTGAAGGATCTCGATTTCTATTCCGGCACCGTCGACGGGATTCCCGGACCGAATACGCGCAAGGCCATCCAGGCCTATCAGCAGAAGGTCGGATTAAATGCCTCCGGCGAGATCGACAGCGTTTTGCTGGATCAACTGGGTGCCACGCCGACGACCGCAGCCGTGGTGCCGCATCCGGTGCCGCGGCCGGTCGAAACGGCCGCTGTTCCAACCGCCATTCCAGCGTCCGCACCGGCAAATGCGGTGGCGCAAACACCTGATCCCCGCATCGTCAAGATCCAGGCCGGACTGAAGGCGTTCGGCAATGACGACATGCGATTGGATGGCGTCGTCGGCGCGCGCACCAAGGCCGCGATCAAGGAATTCCAGGCGCTGTTCGGCTTGCCGGAGACCGGCGAGCCCGACGAGATCGTCTACGTCAAGATGCGCGAGATCGGCCTGACCAACTAAGGGTCGAAACGGCCGCTCGCCGATCGCCTCGCAAAGACCGGTTACGGTCTTCCGGCCAATGCTGTAAGGACCGCCGCATGTCCAGGACTTCTCCATGCGGGTAACCACCGATCTGTGGGTGTCGGCGCTGTTGCGCCGGGTTTTCAGCGCCGGCGGCTTTGCCGCCGTGGTCAAGCGCGGCGCGACGGAAGCCGGCGCGGTTTTCGTGCTGGCGCGGGGCAGGCAAGGGGAGATGGCGCTGTTCGGGCCGGCGCCGCAGACGAGTTACGATTCAGCCAGGCCGGACGACCGTTTTTTCAGCCTGCTTGGCGAAGGCGACGATGCCGCCATCTTCGACGCGCGGCTGGAGCGCGAGAAGAGATTCGATCCGGATATCTGGGTGGTCGAGATCGAGGCGGGCGCCATTCGCGTCGAGGAGCTTATCTCGGTCAAGGCGTCTTAACGGCAAGCCCTTCAGACGCGACGCGCCTTTGGGGTGGCGGTCATATCGGCGCTGTTCGGCTTGCGCAGGTCGGCATTTGCGGCGACGCGCCCAGGCTTGCGAACGATTTTCGACACGGTCTCGGCCTTCCAGCCGCGGAGCCTGTCCAACGCCGCGTCGCGGTGCAGCAGGCGGTAGCGGTCGAGGAAGATGCGGATCGCCTGCGGGTGCGGAAACTCGGTCGGATAGATGGCGGCCGTGATCAGGAACGCCTTGTCTTCGCTGAGGTCGAGCGCGCGCAAGGCGGCCAGCAGCGATGTGTAATTGTGGCTTGCGGTGAGCGTCCGCGCCGTTGAAAAATCGACTTCGAGCGCATCGGCGAGCGCTGTCTGGAAGAATGCCGCATTGCCGGTCAGCGCGGTCTCGCGCAGCTTGACATAGGTTTGTGGCTCGACGAACGGACTGATGGAGGCGCCGCTCTCGGCGCGCATCATGGATCGCAACCGGCGGCGTACAGTTTCAGCGGCATCGGAAGCCTCTTGCCTGTTGACCTCGCCCGCAACCACTTCGGCGTTTTCGGACGCGGCTTTGGCGGTTGTTTCCGGCTGCTGCTGCGACCGCACCAGCGTCGGCCTTTCGAGCACTTTGATGAGATCCGCGATCGTCTGATTGAGATCCTTGCGGCGGGCAATGGCACGGGCATGCGGCAGGCCGTGACGTCCGATCAGCGCGATCAGGTCGACGTCGCTGAGGGCGCGCGAGCGGATGAGCAGCGGAGCGGCGATGTCGACCCGCTCCTGGCAAAGCCGCCGCACCAGCGCGGCGGGTGCATATTCGCATTCGGAAAGGGCTGCCGCGACGTAGCGGCGCGATTCGACCGAGACATTCTCGAAAAGCGGCAGCGTCAGGTCTTCGAGCTGCGCGATCTCCCGGCGCGAAGGGCGGGTGAGCGAGCAGAACGCCGATACCGCGGCGCGAAACAGCCTTTCGGCCTTTCCCGATTCAGCTCCTGCTGCGATTTGCCTGAAATCCGAAGCTGACACGAAGGATACGCCCGACACTCGACACGATCTGGACAGCGCTCTGCCGGGCTGTACCGGTTTCGCGTTTCCCAAGAACAAAGATCAATTTAGCGGCGATCCGTTAGCGCTCCGTTAACCTACTGCCTTCTTAATCGACTATGGAGGCGTTGCGTTGTGCTCCGGGGCAACCGAGAGGAATACGCGAACCATGGGCATGGTACTGTCTTTCGTGCCGCGAACGGCGGCAACCAATCGAGCACAACAAACCGCGCCGGCGGCAGTGATCATCTTTCCCGGGGTGCGCTACGAACAGCGGCCGCAGACCGGCGAAACGCGGCCGGCCGGCCCTGACAAGCCGGGACCTTCGGGAACATTGCCGGTACCGCATCACTGAGCATCGGAACCGGCTTAAAAATCCTGCAGTTCGCAGGAACTCTGTTCGAGAAACCGCGAGACGATCGGCTTCCAGCTGTCGTCGGGCACGAACGAACGGATGACGAATACGCCTTCCTCTATCGGCGCCTCGACGAAGATGGCCCCTTGCAGTTCCTCGGGAAGATCCTTGCGGACCTCGATCATCTGGGCCGGCGTCAGCACAACGGTGTCGAGCATGCCTGCGGTCGCGCTGTGGTCGTTGAACGAGTAGATGTTGTGGCCGCCGCGGTCATAGACCGATATCGACCAGAACGGCACCTTGCCCGGCGCCTTGACCCGCACCATCCCCTCGGCAAGATCGAAACGGCATGCCGCCGCATAAAATAGCGGATCGACCGATTTCACCACCGGCGCGCCGCCGGCTTCCGCGTCGAGCCTGGTCATCTTGTAGAGATCCGAAGCCATGGCCAATCGCGACCAGGCGTCGCGTTCGGAGAACTCGGGGACGAGCAGCAGCACGATGATGTGCACGATGCCGGCGCCGAGCAGGCCGAGCAGCACGGCATGCAGCAGGCTACGCATTGCAGCCGACCTTCTGGATTTGTGGCAGCGTGACGTCCGAGAGACCGGTGCTGCTGGCGATCGGCGTGTCGTAGAACGTAAGCACCAAGTACATCTTGCCGGCGCCGCTGGTCAGCAGCCAGTTGCCGGGCGCTGGGCGGCTGCCGACGGAAATGACCACCGAATTGTCGGCCTGGCGCAGCACTTGATAGGACTGCAGCGCAGCCGGCCTCGGCTTGCCGGTCTCGACCACGCCAAGCGACTGGTCGGCGGCATAAAGCGTCCAGAACCGGGCGGTGGGAAAGCCGCCCGCGATCTTGTAGGCACATTGCCGCTGGAGCTGTTCGCCGCCGGAATCGCGCTCGGCTATGAAGGACAGTCCTTCCGCCTGTCCGAGCGCCAGCACGCCTTCGCGAGCCACGCGGGCCTTCGAATAGGGATCTGCCGTCGGCGTGCCGATATCGGGGAAGGCGGTCCATTGGCCGATCCTGATGGCGCCGACGCCATCCTGCAGCTTCAGTGCATACCAGACGCTGCCGCCACCGCCGACGACGGCGATGGCAAGCGAAAGCAGTGTCAGGAAGGCGTTCTTGAGCATGAGGAGGCAGGGAACCGAAGGCCGGGACTGAAAGATTGCCGCTCGGGGATATCGCGGCGCAGGGCCTTGTGGCAAGCGGCCCCGCGCAATTGGGCGTCACAGCGCCGAGAGGGTTTCCGGTGCAGCGGGCGCGTCGAGCACGGGTGCCGCCTGGAACAGCCTGGTCAGTTCCTTCAGGGTCTGGGTGGTCCGGCTGGACAGCACCGGCGGACGCTCGGCGGCGGCATCGGCAGCTGCCTGTTCGGCGTTCTTCTTTTCCGCTTCCTCGGCCTTGGCGGCAATTTCGGCATCGACGAAGGGGTGATCGAGGCCGGGAATCGGTCTGAGGTCGATATTCTGGTGCGCATAGACCATCAGCCGCTGCCACACCATGGCCGGCAGCGTGCCGCCGGTCATCTTGTTGGTCGCGGTGAAGTCGTCATTGCCGAGCCAGACGGCGGCCGTGTAGTTGCCGGTAAAGCCGACAAACCAGGCATCGCGGTAGGACTGGGTCGTGCCGGTCTTGCCGGCGACGACGATGTTTGGAAGGGCCGCGCGCCGGGCAGTGCCGATCACCGGCACCGCCGCCAGCATGGTGTTCATGTATTTGAGCGCCTGCTCCGACAGCACCCGATGCGGCGGCGGCGCATCCTTGGCGAAGTCGTAGACCACCTCGCCGGTACGGGTGAAGAGTTGGCTGACGCCGTGCCGGGTTCCGGCAAGGCCGTTCTGGGCAAATACGCTGTAACCCGTCGCCTGGTCCATCACGGTCATGCCCGACGTGCCGAGCACCATGGTCTTGTGCGATTCCAGCGGCGACTCGACGCCCATCGCCTCGGCCATGGCCTTGATCGGCTTGATGCCGAGATAATCCTTGGCCAGCCGCACCGGCACCGTGTTGATCGATTTGGCCATCGCCGTGATCAGCGTGACGTTGCCGGCCGACCCGCCATTGTAATTGTGGGGCGACCAGCTGCCCCAGGAGATGGGTCCGCCGGAAACCACCGAATCCGGCGTGAAGCCATGCTCCATCGCCGTCGCATAGACATAGGGCTTGAACGAGGAGCCGGTCTGGCGAAGCGCTTTGGTGGCGCGGTTGAACTGGCTGGCGCCGTAGTCGCGGCCGCCGACGATCGCCCTGACCGCGCCATTGGTCTCGATGACGACGATGGCGCCCTCGGTGACGTTGTATTCCTTGCCGAACTGGCGGAGGTGGAACTCCATCGATTCTTCGGCCGCCTTCTGGATGTTGGCGTCGAAGGTGGTGTGGGCGACAAGCGAGTGCGGGCCGCCTTTGGCGGCGATCTTCTTGACCTCGTCGAAGGCCCAGTCGAGGTAGTAGTCGGGGCTCTTCTGCTCGCCGCGGTCGACGATTTCGGCCGGGTGTAATCTTGCCTGCAGCACCTGGCCTTCGGTCATGAAGCCGGAATCGACCAGGTTGGACAGCACCACATTGGCCCGCGCCCGGGCGGCGGGCAGGTTTATGTGCGGCGCATATTTGGTCGGCGCCTTGAACAGGCCGGCCAGCATCGCCGCCTCGGCAAGGTTCAGGTCCTTGACGCTCTTGCCGAAATAGAAATCGGCTGCCGCCTCGATGCCGAAGGTGCCGCCGCCCATATAGGCGCGGTCGAGGTAAAGTTGCAGGATTTCCTTCTTCGACAGATTGGCTTCGAGCCACAGCGACAGGAAGGCTTCCTTGATCTTGCGCTCGAATGTCCGCTCATTGGTCAGGAACAGGTTCTTGGCCAGCTGCTGGGTGATGCTCGAGCCGCCCTGGACGACGGAATTTGCCCGCACATTCTCGAATATGGCGCGCGACAGGCCGAGCACATCGATGCCGTAATGGTCGAAGAAACGGCGGTCTTCGGTCGCCAGCACCGCCTTGATGACATGGTCGGGCATCTCGTCGACCGGCACCGAATCCCGCTGGATGATGCCGCGCTGGCCGATCTCGTTGCCGTAGCGGTCGAGGAAGGTGACGGCGAAGTCGCCTTGCGTGCGCCAGTCGCCGGCGGTTATCTGGAAGGCCGGCAAGGCCAGCGCCAAAAGGACGACGATGCCGCCGGCACCGAGCGTAAAGCCTTCACTCAACAGTTCGATCAGGCCGCGGCGCCAGCCGTCGACACGGAAACGCCGCGAGAAGATGGTCGCCGCTTCCCAGAACTGGCGCGCCCTGAAGCCGATTTCGTAGACCGAGGAATCAATCCACGCATCCACCGCCAGCAGCCTTGCGGCGATCGGACCTCTTCTCTTGCGTGGTTCCAAAGGACTGGCCATTCCAGGATCCGGCTGCGGCGATGCCGCCAACTGAGAAACCGCATGCCGGCAATTTCACGGCGGCGCGCCGCTATGACTATTCGTCCATTTTGGCGATGCCTACAAGGGCGATGAAGGTTCCGCGCTTGCGCGAGGTGCCGAGCATTGGCAGTCGTCACATGGGACGCTTGTCCGCGATCTTTTTCGGGTCGCGGCCTATCATGCCGGCGTTGGCTTTCCTGTGCTTGTCGGCAAGCCTGCGAATGCGATCGAAGCGGCTTTCCTCGGCCACTTCGATTTTCGCCGCTGCCTTTGGCTTCGGGACGAATGCGATCATTGATCGATCTCCTTGCCGATGGTGCGCGCCGGGGAAGATACCCCGGCGGCTGTCTTTCAGGCTTGTTTCCGGCAGTGGCTGGTCAATAGCCGATGCCGCCGGGCGAAGCAGCGGCTTCCTTCGCCGGAACGTCGGTGATCATGGCTTCCGCCGTGATCAGAAGCGCCGCAATGGAGCCCGCGTCCTGCAGCGCCGTCCGTACCACCTTCGCCGGGTCGACGATGCCGGCCTTGATCATGTCGACATAGACCTCGTTCTGGGCATCGAAGCCCTGATTGTGATCCTTGCCCTCGGCGAGCTTGCCGACGACGATCGAACCTTCGACGCCGGAATTCTCGGCGATCTGCCGGATTGGCGCTTCAAGGGCCCTGAGCACGATCGAGATGCCTGCCGTCACATCGGCATTGGCTCCGGTCAGCCCCTTCAGCACAGCCTTGGCGCGCAGCAACGCGACGCCGCCGCCGGGAACGATGCCTTCTTCGACGGCCGCGCGCGTGGCGTTCAGCGCATCGTCGATGCGGTCCTTCTTTTCCTTGACCTCGGATTCGGTCGCGCCGCCGACGCGGATGACGGCAACGCCGCCCGCCAGCTTGGCGAGACGTTCCTGCAGCTTCTCCTTGTCATAGTCGGACGTGGTTTCCTCGATCTGCCCCTTGATCTGCTGGACGCGCGCCTGGATGGTGGTCTTCTCGCCGGCGCCGTCGATGATCGTGGTGGTGTCCTTCTCGATCAGCACGCGCTTGGCGCGGCCGAGCATGTCTATGGTGATGTTCTCCAGCTTGATGCCGAGATCCTCGGAAATCATCTGTCCGGCGGTGAGCACGGCGATGTCTTCCAGCATCGCCTTGCGGCGGTCACCGAAGCCAGGCGCCTTGACGGCCGCTACCTTGAGTCCGCCGCGCAGCTTGTTGACGACCAGCGTTGCCAGCGCTTCGCCCTCGACGTCCTCGGAGATGATCAGCAGCGGCCTGCCGCTTTGCACCACGGCTTCGAGGATTGGCAGCAGTGCCTGCAGATTGCCGAGCTTCTTTTCGTGGATGAGGACGTAAGGGTCTTCCAGCTCGGCACGCATCTTCTCGGCATTGGTGACGAAATAGGGCGAGAGATAGCCGCGGTCGAACTGCATGCCTTCGACGACGTCGAGCTCCGTTTCGGCGGTCTTGGCCTCCTCGACGGTGATGACGCCGTCATTGCCGACCTTGTCCATCGCCTTGGCGATCATGGCGCCTACGCTGGTGTCGCCATTGGCGGCAATGGTGCCGACCTGCGCGATTTCACCTGAGGACTTGACCTTCTTGGCGCGCGCCTGAATTTCCTTGACGACGGCGCTGACGGCAAGATCGATGCCGCGCTTGAGGTCCATCGGGTTCATGCCGGCGGCAACGAATTTGGCGCCCTCGCGCAGGATGGAAGCGGCAAGCACCGTGGCGGTGGTGGTGCCGTCGCCGGCAAGGTCGTTGGTCTTCGAGGCCACTTCGCGCACCATCTGCGCGCCCATGTTTTCGAACTTGTCGGAAAGCTCGATTTCCTTTGCCACGGCCACCCCGTCCTTGGTGACGCGCGGCGCGCCGTAGGCCTTGTCGATGATGACGTTGCGGCCTTTGGGGCCGAGCGTCACCTTGACGGCGTTGTTGAGGATTTCGACGCCGCGCAGCATGCGGTCACGCGCGTCGGTGGAGAATTTGATTTCCTTGGCAGACATGATCTTTTCCAGTTCGGTTGTCGTGGCAAGGCGCTTGCAGCGCCTGAATCAAAGCTCGGAGCGTCCTTTGCGCGCGCGGGAGCGCGCGCGGCCTTCCAATCAGGCGGCCTTCTTGGCAGCCACGGTCTTGTCGATGATGCCCGTCTCGCTTTTTTCGATGATGCCCATTATGTCGGCCTCCTTCATGATCAGAAGGTCCTCGCCGTCTATCTTGACCTCGGTGCCGGACCATTTGCCGAACAGAATGAGGTCGCCGGCCTTGACTTCGAGCGGGATCAGCGCGCCGCTTTCGTCCCGCGCGCCCGGCCCGACAGCGATCACTTCGCCTTCCTGCGGTTTTTCTTTGGCATTGTCGGGGATGATGATGCCGCCCTTGGATTTGGTGTCGCTTTCGGCGCGCCGAATGACGACGCGATCGTGGAGTGGCCGGAATTTCATGGGGACTCTTTCTGGGGCCAGCTTAGGCGGCCGCCCCTCTCTATAGGCGCCCTGGCACTCGATTGATAGGAGCGCCAAAAAATATTCATAGGGCACATGAAATATTGAACGTATTATCTTGCCTGGTTATCCCCTGGTGTTCGGGCCTTGCCGAATATTAATGAAATTGAATTTCTATCTTTGAACACCTATTTTATGGTGAATTCACATTCACGACTTTCGCTGCAAGGGAGATTTTACCGATGGCCGAAGGCAATCAGAACATCATGGAAAAAGCTCAGGCCCGCTTCATGGAAAATCAAAAGAAGACGGCGGAGCGGAACAAAGCAACTGCCGAATATCTCTCGGAAGCCAAGGCGAGGAGCATCAAAACGGCAAGGCTGAGGGAATTGCGACTGGCCAAGGAAGAGGCGGACCGCGCGGCGGAAGCTCTGAATCCGGTCGCACCAAAGAAGAAGCGGGCGTCACGGGCAGTCAAGAAGGCCGTATCTGCATCGACGGAGGCGAAATCATGAGCCTGACATTTCCCAATCCCAGCCGCAGCTACGACGAGGCAAGCAAACGCATCCGCTTCGTCGGCCATGACGGGATGTTCCAGATTTCCTTCTCTGTCGCAACCGATGCCATCTCCAAGATGCAGCCGGGAACGGCGGCCTCAGAAGCTACCTACCTGGCAGCCTTCGACACGGCTTCCAACTCGATCCACGATGTCGCCAGGAATGCCTATGCCCGCACCCGCAGGAGCATATATGTGCTGACTGCGGCCGATTTTCGCTAGTCCGTCGCGATCCGTCCACAAGACGCTTTGTCAGGGCTTCCGGTCCGCCTTCGCTCGCCGCTTGACGTCGCGACCGTTCAGCCGGTCGACCATCGCGTCCGCATCGCGCGTGTTCAAACTGGCCGTGAGTTGCTGCTTGAGCTCGGCCGGCTGGCCGGTGAAGACGTCGAAGACGGTCCAGCTGTGAGGATGTTCCATACGGAGCGCGTAGCGCTTTGCCATCTTGGGTCCTTTCGTTTCCGCCCAATCAATGAATGTCGCTCGATCAGGCCTGGGCGATGAAGAATACTGCCGCCACGACAAGCACCGTCCACAAAACGACGGACAGCTTCAGGGCCAGGCTACCGTACGCCGAGAGCACCTCCCGAGTGTGGTTGACCAGACTCTTGACGGTCATCGACATGGTCGACGCCGCAATCGCGACCGGCGGCGCCTTGGCCCCAAGCTTTCCGAAGACAGGCAGCAGCGACGGCTCGCGCACGAAAAACGACCTCGAATGTCTGGAAACCAGACATCGTCATAGCATCCTTTTTTCGAACTCCTGCATGCCAAATGACTTCGCGCAGGTTGGCATCACCCTCAAGGGTCCGTGGCGCGGACGGCCGGGGCGTCGCGCATTCCAGGAGCAGGGCTTATTGCCGAGATCATGAAGGTTCATAATCCGCATGAGACGCGCTGATTCGCTCTTTGGCGGGATGCCTTCATGCAACGCAGCTACGCAGCCGGGAGGTCGACGCGACGGACGAAGGGAAAGACGATGACCGCGCCGGCCGTCGAATTGCAGAAGGCCATATTCGAGGCAGTGAATGACGATCCCGATTTATCGGCGGCACTGGGCGACGCACGATTGTTCGACCGTGCGCCGGAAAATGTTGCGTTCCCCCACATGACCTTCGGCCGCACCAGCGTCTACGATTGGGCAACGGGAATGGAGAACGACGCAGAACAGTTGCTGACGTTGCATGTCTGGTCGAAATCAGAGGCCAGCAAGGAAACCAATGACATCATGGACCTTGTTAGCACCCGCCTGCGCGATACGGCTCTCTCGCTCGGCGAACATCGCCGCGCCTACCTCAAGCTCGAATTCGCCGAAGCCCGCTACGACGAGGACCTTTCGGCCCATCACGGGCTGCTGCGCTTCCGCGCCGTGATCAAGGACGAGGGCTGACCACCGGGCATTTTTTACAATCCGGCAATTTTGTTCTTGCTTTGTGCCGGCAGCTATGCTACTAATTCGCCTATGGTGCTGATGGCGCCAGCGACCCGCCGCAGAGGCGGGTTTTTATTTCCGGTCGGTTCGCCTGAATCTGCCTTCGGTTGCCGGATCGATTATCGAAGTCGGGGCAAACCTGAAGCGATTGCCTTTCACTGCCAAACGATGCCCGGTTGTCGGCGAAGGATCGGAGGGCTAGGTTAAACTTGGCAATTTCGCGGGATGGGCGGCGAAATGGCAATCCGGTAATCTCGCGCTTCAGGGGTGTGGCGGGCATGCATTCGAGCGTTCACCGTTCATATCACGTTCAGCACCGGCGCGTTAGAACGCTGACCATGAAAACCCTTCGCTCCCACTTCCGGACCGCGGCACTGGCGCTGTCAGCCGCCGGTCTGCTTGCGTCGCAGGCGATGGCGATCCCCGTTGTCGTGCCCGAGCAGCCCCAACCGGTCGTCCTCGCCGCCTCCGACTGCTATGCGATCGGCCAGCAGGTGGCCGAGCAGAATGGCGGCACCTTGGCCAAGGCCTCGCAGTCGACACGCGGCGGCCAGCCCGTCTGCGTCATCGTCGTGCTGGTTCCGGGCAAGGAAGGGCAGCGTCCGCGTCGCTCGGAGATCGTCGTTCCGCTGAACTGAACCGTGCCGTTTCCCAGACTGCCGGAATCGGCCTATATCTGAACAGCTTCAACAGGCCTTCCGCATGCGCGTACTCGTCGTCGAAGATGACAAGGATCTCAACCGGCAGATCGGCGACGCGCTGGTCGATGCCGGCTATGTCGTCGACCGCGCTTTCGACGGCGAGGAAGGGCACTTTCTCGGCGACACCGAGCCCTACGATGCCGTGGTGCTCGACATCGGCCTGCCGCAGATGGACGGCATCAGCGTGGTCGAGCGATGGCGGCGCGGCGGCCGCAAGATGCCGGTGCTGATCCTGACGGCACGCGACCGCTGGAGCGACAAGGTTGCCGGCATCGACGCCGGCGCCGACGACTACGTCACCAAACCCTTCCACATCGAGGAAATCCTGGCCAGGGTGCGGGCCTTGATCCGGCGTGCTGCCGGGCACGCTTCGTCCGAACTGACCTGCGGGCCGCTCCGCCTCGACACCAAGGCCTCCAAGGCCGACGTCGACGGCGTGCCGCTGAAGCTGACCTCGCACGAATTTCGCTTGCTTGCCTATTTGATGCACCACATGGGCGAGGTGGTGTCCCGGACCGAGCTGGTCGAGCATCTCTACGACCAGGATTTCGACCGCGATTCCAACACGATCGAGGTCTTTGTCGGACGGCTTCGCAAGAAGATGGGCATCGACATGATCGAAACTGTTCGCGGCATGGGCTACCGCATGCGTAAGCCGGAGGCGTAACGCGGAACCGCTGCCTACAAAACCCGCCGTCTCGAACACGCCGTCGCTGCGGTCATGGCCGCGTTCGGTGGCGTTTCGCGTCATCGCCTTTTCCACGGTCTGGGCGATCCTCACTCTGGTCGTCATCTTCACCTTGATCACCACGCTCTATCGCCAGGCCAGCGAGCGCGGTTTCGACAGCCTGCTTTCGGCGCATCTGTTCAACCTGATCGGCTCGGTCGGCGTTTCTGAAAGCGGCCAATTGACCGGCGCCCCCGACCTTGGTGATTTGAGGTTCTCGGAACCGAATTCCGGCTGGTACTGGTCGGTCGAGCCTGCCTCGGAAGGCGTGCACGGCGATCTCCATTCGTCGTCGATGACCAAGGCGATCCCGTCGCCAAGCGTTGCCGAGGTGCCCTTCAATGCCAGCTTCCAGCGCAGCTATTCAGCGGACGGCATCGAAGGCGAGCAGTTGGAGGTGTTCGAGAGCGAGTTCGTGCTCGATGCGAAAAACCGCGCCGCGCGCTTCCGCGTCATGGGCAACCAGACCGAGCTCGAGCAGGAAATCGCCACCTTCCAGCGGCGCCTTTTGACCTATCTGTCGCTGTTCGGCGTCGGCATGATCGCCATCAATGCGATTGCCATCCTGCTCGGCCTGCAGCCGCTGCGCCGGGTCAGGAATGCGCTTGCCATGGTGCGCGAAGGAACCGCGCAGCGCCTAGATGGCCGTTTCCCGGCCGAGATCGAGCCGCTCGCCAACGAGACCAATGCGCTGATCGAGAACAACAGGCGTATCGTCGAGCGGTCGCGCACGCAGGTCGGCAACCTCGCGCACTCGCTGAAGACGCCGCTTGCCGTGCTGCTCAACGAGGGACGGGCGCTGGGTGGCGCCAAGGGCCAGCTGATCGCCGAGCAGGCCGCTTCCATGCAAAAGCAAGTGGACCATTATCTGCAACGTGCTCGCGTCGCCGCGCAGCGCGACAGCGTCGTCTACCGTACGCCGGTGGCGCCGCTGGTCCAGCGCATGGTTCGGGTGCTGCAAAAGCTCAACCCGCAGACGGCACTGTCGCTGTCGCTGCCGGCCACCGACATCGTCTTTGCCGGCGAACGCGAGGACCTGGAGGAGCTGCTCGGCAATCTGCTCGACAATGCGATGAAATGGGCAAGGAGCGCGGTCGCCGTTTCGGTCAAGCCAATCTCCAGCAAAGGTGGCGCTGGCACGGAAGGCGCAGCCAACCTGTTCGAGATCAGCATCGAGGATGACGGCCCCGGCATTCCCGACGACAAGGCGCGCGAGGTGTTGCAGCGCGGCCGGCGGCTCGACGAGACAAAACCGGGCAGCGGGCTCGGACTTGCCATTGTCGCCGACCTTGTCAACGAGTATGGAGGCTCTCTGGCGCTGGAACGATCCATCATGGGTGGATTGAAGGCGATGGTTCGATTGCGGAGCCTTCAGTAATGCTTTTCCAGATTGCTTTTCCAGGTGGCTGGCTGCGGCCAAATTTCCGACAAACATCGACATTATGGCCGCGCCAGCTGCTGACAGCGCGGCGGTCCAGCTCAAGAAAGCCGGTATTGGCATGAAGATTCGCGTCGCGCTCGTTTCCGCCCTGCTCGCCGTCTCCGGCTGCACGACGCTCGGCAAGGGCCCGGCCGTTACGGTGACGCCGGCCTTGACGCCCCCCAGCGGCGCCAAGGTGGCGACGACGATCATCTCCGCCATGGGCGGCGGCCTCGTCGGCGGCTCTATCGGCGCCGGCCTGAGCGAGACCGAGAAGCGCAGCGCGCTCGAGGCGGAATACAAGGCGCTTGAATACACGGCGAGCGGCCAGAAAGTGGCTTGGAAGAGCGACAGTTCGGCCCATCGCGGCGAAGTGGTCGCCGCCCAGCCCTATCGCGTCGGCTCGCAGGACTGCCGGCAATACACCCATACGGTGTTTACCGGCACCGCCGGCGCCACCGCGCGCGGAACCGCCTGCCGCAATGCCGACGGCAGCTGGACGCCGCTGACGTAGAGCAATTCCAGGAAAAGTGTGAAACGGTTTTCCGTCCGGAATTGCGCAACAAAGACGCCCGGCCGTCGATCCGCCGATACCGATCCGGCACTAAAGCGCGTCGCGTTCGACCGTCGTCATGCGACGCGCTATAGGTTCTTGTTTTGATGCATGGTCGTTATCGCAAAACCGCTGCACACTTTTGCGCGACATGCATTATCGATCGGAGCGGCCCCGCCAAAGCGTCGCAGCACGCTTGTGTTGGCAGGGCAAGGGTCTCGTTCTATTGGAAGAGCCATGCTGTTTTGGGTCATAGCCGCACTCCTGACGCTGGGCGCAAGCTTGGCGGTGCTGCTGCCGTTGGCCGGCGGATCGAAGAACGCGTCCGCTGCCGGCGATCACGACCTTGAAGTCTATCGCGACCAGCTGGCCGAGCTTGACCGCGATATGGCGCGTGGCCTGATCCGGCCAATGGAGGCCGAAGAGGCACGCGCCGAAATCGCCCGCCGCATCCTTCGCCTGAGCAATGCCGGCCACGCCGACGAGACGGCGACGCAGCCGTCGCGGTCGACAAGGCTGGTGGCGACGGCGGCCGTGCTGCTGGTTCCGCTGGTCAGCTGGGGCCTCTATGGCCAGCTCGGCTCACCCGACCTGCCGTCGCAGCCGCTCAGCGAACGCCTGGCCAAGAACCCCGCCGACAGCTCGGTCGACGAGCTGATAGCCCGCGCCGAGGCGCACCTGGCGGCCAACCCATCCGATGGCCGCGGCTGGGACGTGCTGGCGCCGGTCTATCTGCGCATGCAGCGATACGCCGATGCGGTGACCGCCTATCGCAACGCCCTCCGCCTCGACGGCGACAGCGCCGCCCGCCAGGCGGGTCTTGGCGAGGCGATCGCCAATGCGGCCGGCGGCATTGTCTCCGCCGAAGCGCAGGCGGCTTTCGAGGCGGCGTTGAAGCTCGATCCGGCCAATCCGAAGGCCTCGTTCTATCTCGCCATGGGCATGGCACAGGAAGGCCGCATAGCTGAAGCCACGGCGGCCTGGCAAAAGATGCTTGCCGCCTTGCCGCAGGGCTCGCCGTGGCGCGGCGCCGTCGAGCAGGCGCTGGCCGAATCCGCCGCCCGCAGCGTCGCTTCTGAGGCGCCCGCGAAAGGGCCGAGCGCCGAGGATATCGATGCTGCCTCCTCGATGTCGCCGCAGGACCGGCAAGCCATGATCAGCACCATGGTTGCCGGCCTCGACGAAAGGCTTCGGCAAAATCCGCGCGACGAGGAAGGGTGGATGCAGCTCGTTCGTTCCTATGCCGTGCTGGGCAAGACAGATCAGGCGCGTGACGCGCTCAATCGCGGTATCGCCGTCTTTGGCGCGGACAGTGACCAGGCCAGGAAATTCACCGCCTTTGCCGCCTCGCTTGGCGTGACGGCGACGGAGTAGACGATGACGCGCAAGCAGAAACGACTGTCGGTGATCGCAGCGGGGCTGGGGTTTCTCGGTGTTGCCACGGGGCTGACCTTCTATGCGCTTGGCCAGAAGGCCTCCTATTTCTACATGCCGGCCGATCTGGCCACCGCCAGCCTTCAGCCGGGCCAGCGCATAAGGCTCGGCGGTCTTGTCGAAAAAGGCACGGTCGAGCGTGGCCAAGGCGCCACCGTCGCCTTTTCGGTGACCGACAACCAGAAGGACGTCAAGGTCACCTATACCGGCATTCTTCCCGACCTCTTCCGGGAAGGACAGGGCGTGATCACCGAAGGCTCGT
The DNA here is from genome assembly GCF_040323955.1 of Mesorhizobium sp. M0018. Taxonomy (NCBI): domain Bacteria; kingdom Pseudomonadati; phylum Pseudomonadota; class Alphaproteobacteria; order Hyphomicrobiales; family Phyllobacteriaceae; genus Mesorhizobium; species Mesorhizobium sp. M0018. The sequence continues at coordinate 183,447 of NZ_JAMYVL010000008.1, forward strand.
TTGGCCCTGACGGAATCTTTGTCGCCGACAGCGTGCTGGCCAAGCATGACGAGACCTATATGCCCAAGGAAGTGGCCGACGGCCTCAAGGCCAAGGGCGTATGGCAGGAGAGCAAGAGTGACTAGCGGGTGCGGTGACAATGGTTGAAACCGGACATTTCGCCCTGATCCTGGCGTTTGCGCTGGCCTTGGTGCAGACGATGGTGCCGCTGTTCGGTGCGCGCACCGGCAACCACAAGATGATGGCCGTCGGCGCACCGGCCGCGCTGACCGGCTTTGCCTTGACGGCGCTGTCTTTCGTGGCGCTGGCAACCGCCTACGCCGGCTCCGACTTCTCGGTTGAGAGCGTCTGGGAGAACTCGCATTCGCTGCAGCCGCTGATCTACAAGATCACCGGAACCTGGGGCAATCACGAAGGTTCGATGCTGCTCTGGGTGCTGATCCTGACCTTCTTCGGCGCGCTCGTCGCCGTCTTCGGCGGCAATCTTCCGGCGACGCTCCGGGCCAATGTGCTTGCCGTGCAGGGAGCGATCGGCGCCACTTTCTTCCTGTTCATCCTGACGACGTCGAACCCGTTCGTCAGGCTCAATCCGGCGCCTATCGAGGGCCGCGATCTCAACCCGATCCTGCAGGACCTCGGCCTCGCCATCCATCCGCCGCTGCTTTATCTCGGCTATGTCGGTTTCTCGATCTGCTTTTCCTTCTCTGTCGCTGCCCTCATCGAGGGCCGCATTGACGCTTCGTGGGCGCGCTGGGTAAGGCCGTGGACATTGGTTGCCTGGATGTTTCTCACCGGCGGCATCGCCATGGGCTCCTACTGGGCCTATTACGAGCTCGGCTGGGGCGGCTTCTGGTTCTGGGATCCGGTCGAGAACGCATCCTTCATGCCGTGGCTGGCGGGCACGGCGCTGCTGCATTCGGCGATCGTCATGGAAAAGCGCTCGGCGCTGAAGATCTGGACGCTGCTTCTGGCGATCCTGACCTTCTCGCTGTCGCTGCTCGGCACCTTCCTGGTGCGTTCCGGCGTGCTGACCTCGGTGCACGCATTCGCCACCGATCCGACGCGTGGCGTGTTCATTCTCTGCATCCTGACGCTGTTCATCGGCGGCTCGCTGGCGCTGTTTGCCTTGCGCGCCTCCCGGCTGACGGCCGGCGGCCTGTTTCACCCGATCTCGCGCGAAGGCGCGCTGGTCCTGAACAATCTGTTCCTGACCACCGCCACCGCCACCGTGCTGGTCGGCACGCTCTACCCGCTCGTCGTCGAAGCCCTATCTGCCGACAAGATTTCGGTCGGCGCGCCGTTCTTCAACCTGACATTCGGCCCGCTGATGGTGCCGCTCTTGGTCGTCGTGCCGTTCGGGCCGCTACTCGCCTGGAAGCGCGGCGACATTTTCGCGGTCGCCCAGCGCCTGATGGCGGCTTTCGCGGCGGCGCTGCTCGCGGTGCTGGTGACGGCCCTGTTCATCGATGGCGCTTCGGTGTTGGCGGCACTCGGTGTCGGCCTTGCCTTCTGGCTGATCTGCGGCGCGCTCACCGATCTCGCCGTCAAATCCGGCTTCGGCACCGTCGCGCCCGCCACCATGCTCAGGCGCTTCGCCGGCCTGCCGCGCTCGGTCTTCGGCACAGCGCTTGCGCATCTCGGCCTCGGGCTGACAACGCTCGGCATTGTCGGCACGCTTTGCTTCGGGACCGAAAAAATCCTGTCGATGCATGCCGGCGAGACCGTCGAACTGTCCGGCCACAAGCTGCGCTTCGAGGGGCTCTACCCGGCCCAGGGGCCGAACTACAGTGAGGATCGCGGCCGCTTCGCCCTGCTTGGCGCCGACGGTAGCGTCGCAGGCGAGATCACCTCGGCCAAGCGCTCATATCCGGTGCGCCAGATGACCACAACCGAATCCGGCATCAGGACGATCGGCTTCAGCCAGCTCTATCTTTCGCTTGGCGACGAGGGCAGCGATGGCTCTGTGGTCGTTCGTCTGTGGTGGAAGCCGCTGGTGACGCTGATCTGGGGCGGCGCACTGGTGATGATGGCGGGCGCGGCGATGTCGCTGCTCGACCGCCGCCTGCGCGTCGGCGCACCGTCGCGCCGCAAGGCTGCGGCCGGCGTGCCATCGGCGAGCCCGCAATGAAAAGGGTCACGCTGGCCTCGCTGGTCCTGCTGCTGGCGCTGTTGTTCGCCGGCGCCGCGCAGGCGGTCAAGCCCGACGAGGTGCTCGCCGACCCGGCACTCGAGGCGAGGGCGCGCGCTTTGTCGGAAGGCCTGCGCTGCATGGTCTGCCAGAACCAGTCGATCGACGAGTCCGATGCCGACCTCGCCCGCGACCTGCGCATCCTTGTGCGCCAGCGCCTCGTCGCCGGCGATACCGACCGGCAGGTGATGGACTATGTCGTTTCGCGCTACGGCGAATTCGTGCTGCTGAAGCCACGCTTCAATCTGCGCAATGTTTTGCTCTGGGGGACGCCAGTTCTTCTGCTGCTCGTTGGCGGGACATTCATCCTGGTGGCCGCCCGCTCGCGTCGTTCGACGGTGACCGCTGCATTAACTGCCGAGGAACAGACGGCGCTGGACAAGATGCTCCGCCGCGATTGATCGATACATTACGAAAGTTTCATGTACCGGAAATGGCGCCGTAATGTGCGGCTCTCTATTTCCGTTGTCGAGGATGCCAATCAAGGGGCGTCCCTTGAAAAGAGGATACGAGAACCATGAATGTTGCCCCCAATTCATATCTACGCACCCGCAAACGCCTTTTGGCCGCAGCCGCATCCCTGGCCATTGCCGGCGCGATCGGCTTTGGTGCTGTTGCCACCGGGACAGCCCCGGTGCTGGCCGACGCCGTGCGTGTCGAGGCACCGCAGGTCCCGAGCTTCGCCGATGTGGTCGAGCGCGTTTCGCCGGCGGTCGTCAGCGTGCGCGTCAAGGCCAAGATCCAGTCGACGGCCGATGACGGTTCCGGCCAGATGGACGACGAGGACGGCTTAGGCAATCTTCCCGACAACCCGCAGCTGCGCCGGTTCTTCCGCGAATTCCGCGGCTTTGGCGATCAAGGCGGCGATCAAGGCCCGAACGGAATGCGCCGTTTTGGACACCGTGACCGCAACAACGACCAGCCGCGGCCGGTGGCGCAGGGATCCGGTTTCTTCATCTCCGATGACGGCTATCTCGTCACCAACAACCATGTCGTCGAGGAGGGCACCGCCTTCACCGTGGTGACCAATGACGGCAAGGAACTCGACGCCAAGCTGATCGGCACGGACCCGCGCACCGATCTTGCCGTGCTCAAGGTCGATGACGGCAACAAGTTCACCTATGTCGACTTCGCCGACGATTCCAAGGTTCGCGTCGGCGACTGGGTGGTGGCTGTCGGCAATCCGTTCGGCCTCGGCGGCACGGTTACCGCAGGCATCGTTTCGGCCCGCGGCCGCGATATCGGCGCCGGTCCCTATGACGACTTCATCCAGATCGACGCCTCGGTGAACCGCGGCAATTCGGGCGGCCCGACCTTTAACCTCAACGGCCAGGTTGTCGGCATCAACACCGCGATCTTCTCGCCCTCGGGCGGCAGCGTCGGCATTGCCTTCGATATTCCCGCTTCGACCGCCAAGCAGGTCGTGCAGGATCTGATGAAGAACGGCACCGTGCAGCGCGGCTGGCTCGGTGTCGAGATCCAGCCGGTCACCCCCGAAATCGCCGAGTCGCTTGGCCTTGGGTCCGGCAAGGGCGCGCTCGTTGCCAGCGCGCAGGACACCGGTCCCGGCAAGAAGGCCGGCATCACCGCCGGTGACGTGATCACCCAGGTGGACGGCAAGGACGTTGCTTCGCCGAAGGAACTCGCCCGCCTGATCGGCGCTTATCCGCCCGGCAAATCTGTCGATGTCACGGTGTGGCGCAACGGCAAGAGCGAGGCGGTTAAGGTCGATCTCGGCAAGCTGCCGTCGAGCGACAAGCAGGCCTCGGCCGACCAGCAGCCTGCCCCAGCGCCGAAGACCGACACGCTCGCCGATCTCGGCCTGACCGTCACCAAGTCTGACAATGGCAAGGGCCTTGTGGTGACCGATGTCGACCCCGACAGCGATGCCGCCGATCGCGGCATCCAGCCCGGCGACGTCATCACCTCCGTCAATTCGGCGGAAGTGAACGGCGCCGGCGACGTCGACAAGGCGATGGCCGACGCGGTGAAGTCCGGCCGCAAGGCGGTGCTGATGCAGATCACCCGCGACGACAGCAACCGCTTCGTCGCACTGCCTGTCGCCAAGGGCTGAGCGCATGACCCCGAACACGTATTCCGTTTTCGGAAAGGCTCATGCGCCGATTCAAGGTGCTAGAGCGCCCTTTGCGCGTTCAAGAGGACGCGCGGCGCTCTAGTGGTCGACTTTTCCGGTGCGGCGGTTTTCAACACCCCCGAGCCGCCGCACGGGAAAGCACGGGGCCTGAATACGTTCGTCAGTCATCGTGTTCCGCCCCAGCGGCAGCGGGCTTCCCATCGCCCGCTGCCGCTCGAACATGCCGCTCAAGGCGTGAAGCGGTTTTAGGCTACGACATGCTAAAACAAAGACTTACCGCGTATCCCTGAATCACTTTGTTCGCGATACGCCATGGAGAAGGCCACGATGCATATGCCGGCCACTCAATCTTCCAGCGAAATCGCGTATAACGGTTCTATGAAGATTCTCGTCATAGAAGACGATCGCGAGGCAGCCGACTACCTGCAGAAGGCGTTCGCCGAGGCCGGCCATACCGCCCATGTCGCCGGCGACGGCGAAACCGGCTTCGCGCTCGCCGATTCCGGCGACTATGACGTCATGGTCGTTGATCGCATGATGCCGCGCCGCGACGGCCTGTCCGTCATTGCCGGGCTCAGGTCCCGGGGCAATACGACGCCCGTGCTGATCCTGTCGGCGCTCGGCGAAGTCGACGACCGGGTCACCGGTCTGCGCGCCGGCGGCGACGACTATCTGACCAAACCCTACGCCTTTTCCGAACTGCTCGCCCGCGTCGAGGTGCTGAACCGCCGCGCTAGCGCCAGGGAAGCCGAAACCGTCTACCGGGTCGGTGATCTCGAACTCGACCGGCTGTCGCACTCGGTGCGCCGCGCCGGGCGCGAGATAACGCTGCAGCCGCGCGAGTTCCGCCTGCTCGAATATCTGATGCGCCATGCCGGCCAGGTGGTGACGCGGACCATGCTGCTCGAGAATGTCTGGGACTACCATTTCGATCCGCAGACCAATGTCATCGACGTTCATATCTCGCGGCTGCGGGGCAAGATCGAGAAGGGCTTCGACAAGCCGATCCTGCACACGGTTCGCGGCGCCGGCTATATGCTGAAAAGCGGCTAGAACCCCATGGCTCTTTCCGTGCCGGCCATCATGAAGACGACGGCAGCGCGGCTTTCGGCGCTCTACCTCCTGCTGTTCGCCATCTGCGCGGTGCTGCTCGTGTTCTACATGACCTCGCTGTCGGCGCGCATGCTGACCGGCCAGACCCAGGACACGATCAACGACGAGGTGCTCGGCCTCGCCCGCGCCTATCAGCGCGGCGGCCTCCCGCTGCTGGTCCGCGTCGTCGAGCAGCGCTCCCGCCAGCCCGGCGCCAATCTCTATCTGATCGCCGATGCCAACGGCCAGATCCTGACCGGCAACGTGCAGAGTCTGGAGCCGGGCGTGATCGAGGCCGAGGGCTGGACTACCGAGCCGTTCTCCTACCGCCGCTTCGGCGAGGGCGAGCTCGAGCGGCAGCGCAACCCGGTCTCCGACCCGAACGAGCCCGCCCAGAGCGAAGTACAGGCCGAAGGCGAGAAGGGCCATAACGCCATTGCCCTGGTGCTGCGCCTGCCCAACCAGATGATCATGCTGGTCGGCCGCGACCTCGGCGAGCCGGAGCGCTTCCGCGCCGTCATTCGCCGCGCTCTGATGCTGGCGCTCGGCATGATGGGCGTCGGCGGGCTGCTGATCTGGTTTTTTGTCGGGCGCGCGGCGCTGAAGCGCATCGACAGCGTGTCGGAGGCGAGCCGCCGCATCATGGGCGGCGATCTTTCCGGCCGGCTGCCGGTCACCGGCGCCGGCGACGAGTTCGACCGGCTGTCGGAAAACCTCAATTCCATGCTGGCCAGGATCGCCACACTGAACGAGGGCCTGAAGCAGGTCTCCGACAACATCGCCCACGACCTGAAAACGCCGCTCACCAGGCTGCGCAATCGCGCCGAGGCGACGCTTTCCGGCAAGCACAACACCAGCGACTACCGGCAGGCGCTGGAAGGAACGATCGCCGAATCCGATCAGCTGATAAAGACCTTCAACGCCATCCTGATGATCTCGCGACTGGAAGCCGGCTATTCCTCGGAAAGCACCACCAGGGTTGATCTGGCCGCTGCCGTGCACGACGTCGTCGAACTCTACGAGCCGGTAGCGGAGCAGGCGGGCGTGACGCTCGAAACTTCGGTGCAAGGTTCCTTCGCCGTCAACGGCAATCGCGAGCTGATTGGCCAGGCGCTGTCCAACATCGTCGACAACGCGATCAAATATTCGACCGACTCGACCTCCAGGCCTACGGTTCGCGTGACGCTGGAGCGTGTTGGTAGCGAGATCAGACTCGCCGTCTCCGACAACGGCCAGGGCATTCCCGACGATGTCGACCGCGCCAGGGTGACCGAGCGTTTCGTGCGGCTGGAAAAGAGCCGCTCGCAGCCGGGTTCCGGCCTTGGCTTGAGCCTCGCCAAGGCGATCATGACATTCCACAATGGACGGCTTGAGCTTCTGCCCGGCAATCCCGGATTGTCGGTCGTCATGAGTTTTCCCGGGCGGGACGATCGCTGATGGTTGCAAGGATAGCAGTGCGACGCCTCGAAACGGACTGGCTGTTGAAGCCGGCGGTAGAGCTCGTTCCGCTGGATGCAAGCCGCGCCAGGCAGGAATTGTCGGAGATCGCCGACGCCGCGCGGCAAAAGGAACTGCCGCGACTGGCGAAATTTCTCGCCGGCAAGGGGGTCGTCCAGGATTTCCTCGCCGCCGTGTTCGACCTGTCGCCGTTCCTGCGCGATACCGCGCGCCGCCGGCCACGGATACTCGATGCGCTTTTCGACGGGAGCGTCGAGGCGCGGCTGTCATCGATCGGCGCCGCGGTCGACACGGCAGCACGCGTAGAGGCCGTCTCCGAAAGCAGCCTGATGATGGAGCTGCGCCAATGTAAGGCGGAGGCGCATTTCCTGATCGCCTTGGCCGATCTCGCCGGCGAGGCCGAGACCTCGCTGACGGTGCGGCGACTGAGCGACCTTGCCGACGCCTGCACGCGTGCGGCTGTCGATTTCCTGCTCCGCGACGCGCATGAGCAAGGCAAGCTCCGATTGCCGGATGCCAAAAATCCGGCGCGACGCTCGGGCTGGATTCTGCTTGGCATGGGCAAGCTCGGCGCGCATGAGCTGAACTTCTCCTCCGACATCGACCTCGTCGTCTTCTTCGACCCCGATGCGCCTGCCGTCGTCGATCCGCTCGATGCCACAGAGCTGTTTTCGCGCCTGACCCGCCGGCTTGTTCGTATCCTCCAGGACCGCACCGAGCACGGTTACGTCTTCCGCACCGATCTCAGGCTTCGTCCCGACCCCGGCTCGACGCCGCTGGCGATCCCGGTCGAGGCGGCGCTGCGCTACTATGAGGCGCGCGGCCAGAACTGGGAGCGCGCCGCCATGATCAAGGCCCGCCCGGTGGCTGGCGATCTTGCCGCCGGCGCCGCGTTCCTGAAGGAACTGCAGCCCTATATCTGGCGCAAATACATGGACTATGCGGCGATTGCCGACGTCCATTCGATCAAGCGCCAGATCCATGCCCACAAAGGCCATGGCGAGGTCGCGGTCAAAGGCCACAATGTCAAGCTCGGTCGCGGCGGCATCCGCGAGATCGAGTTCTTCGTCCAGACCCAGCAGCTTATCGCTGGCGGCCGCTTTCCCGAACTGCGCGGCCGCGAGACCGTGCCGATGCTCGGCGAGCTCGCCGCGCGCGGCTGGATCACCGCCGACGCGCGCGATGCGCTCACCAGGCAATACTGGTTCCTGCGCCGCGTCGAACATGCCATCCAGATGATTGCCGACCAGCAGACGCATATCCTGCCGGAGGACGAAGAGGGGCTGGAGCGCGTCGCCCGCATGCTGGGCTTTGCCGATGCGGCAGGCTTTGCCGAAACGTTCCGCGCGGCGCTGCACCAGGTCGAGCGCCACTACGCAGCGCTGTTCGAAACCGCGCCGGAGCTTTCGGCCGGCATCGGCAATCTGGTCTTTACCGGGGACGTCGACGATCCCGATACCTTGCAGACCTTGCAGCGGCTCGGCTTCCAGCGGCCGAGCGACATCTGCCGGGTTATCCGCGGCTGGCACTTCGGCCGCTACCGCGTCACCCGGTCGGCGGAGGCGCGCGAGCGGCTGACCGAACTGACGCCGGCGCTGCTGCAAGCCTTCGGCCAGACGCGGCGGGCGGACGAGGCAGTGATCCGCTTCGACGAATTCCTTGCCGGCCTGCCTGCCGGCATCCAGCTGTTTTCGCTGCTGCAGTCGAATCCGGCTTTGCTGAAGCTGATGGCGACTATCATGGGCGCGGCACCGCGGCTGGCCGCCATCATCACGCGCCGGCCGCATGTCTTCGATGGGCTGCTCGATCCGGCGCTGCTGAGCGAACTGCCAAACCGCGCCTATCTGTCGGCGCGCCTTGCCGCCTTCCTCGAAGGCGACAGAGCCTATGAAGACGTGCTCGACCGGCTGCGCATCTTTGCTTCGGAGCAAAAATTCCTGATCGGCGTCAGGCTGCTTGCCGGGTCGATCGACCCGCCGCGCGCCGGCCGCACTTTTTCCGATCTCGCCGACCTGACCATCGAGGCGGCATTGCAGGCGGTGATGGCGGAATTCGCTTTGCGTCATGGCTATATTGCCGGCGGCCGGGTCGCGCTGCTCGGCATGGGCAAGCTCGGCAGCCGCGAACTGACGGCGGGCTCCGACGTCGACCTCATCCTGCTCTACGATCACGACGCCGATGCGGAGGAGTCCGACGGCGACAAGCCGCTTGCCCCGTCGCATTACTACAGCCGGCTGACACAGCGGCTGATCGCCGCCGTTTCCGCGCCGACCGCCGAGGGCGTGCTCTACGAGCTCGACCTTCGCCTGCGGCCGTCCGGCAACAAGGGGCCGGTGGCCACTCATGTCGACGCCTTCAAGAAGTATCAGCGCCAGGACGCCTGGACATGGGAGCACATGGCGCTGGCGCGGGCCCGCACGATCGGCGGCGATGCCGAGCTCTGCCGCGAGATCGAAGGGGACGTTGCCGCAGTACTCGCTCTGCCGCGCGATCCAGCCAAGGTGATGGCCGAGGCATCCGAGATGCGCGCCATGGTCGACAAGGAGAAGCCGCCGCGCGATCCCTGGGACATCAAGCTGATCCCGGGCGGCCTCATCGATCTCGAATTCATTGCCCAGGTTGCGCTGATCACCGGAAAGATCGAGGCAGGCCGCAGGGCCACCGGCACGGCTGAGGTCCTGTCGCGCCTGGCGCCGGATTTCGCCAAGGCCCAGGTCAGGCAGGAACTGGTGGATGCCTATTCGCTCTATCTGGCGCTGACCCAGATGATACGGCTTTGCCTCACCGGCGCGTTCGAACGCGACGACGTTCCGCCAGGGCTTTCCGATCTGCTTCTTGCGGTCACCGACCTGCCGGATTTCGGGGTGCTTGAAGCGCACCTCAAGGAGACGTCGCAGAAGGTCAGAAAGGATTTCGACCTTCTGCTTCGTGCGAAACAACCGTGACGGCAACCAGCCGTACGGGCGAGAGCATCGGGCCCAAAATTGCGACCTGCTTTGGGAGGTTCCGATGTTCAATCAAAGAGATAGAGCGGGGGATTGAAGGTCCGCCGCTCTAGCATCGGGGGTGACGATGCAACAGGAGAAGACCATGAGAAAGACAACCAGACTTGCACTCGTTTTCGCAGCCCTGGCCGGCGCCGTCGGCACCGCTGCCTATGCAGACGAGCACTCCGCGGCCGGGCCGCGCGACGGCATGATGATGCGCCTCGGCAAGGTCATGAAGGACAATGACGGCACCATCACCTTCGACCAGTTCTCCGACGCCATGAACGCGCGGCTGAAGAAGATGGTCGCCGACAATGGCGGCAAGCTGACCGTGGCACAGCTCGCCGACGCGCTCGAGAAAGCACGCTTCGAGCAGATGGCCAGGCGCATCATCGCCCGTTACGACACCAAGGGCAACGGCACGCTGACCGCCGATGACATCACCAGCCGGCAGAAGAAGGTCTTCGCCATGCTCGACCGTGACAATGACGGGAAAATCGAGAAGAACGAACTGCCGAAGGGTCCCGGCGGTCACCGCCAATGGGACGGCGAGGGCAATGATGGCACTGACGGCATGCAGTGAGAAGTGATAACGCTCCGGCGGTGCGAGCCGCCGGAGACTTATTTTGTCATTCAGGCGGCGGCCTTGACCGCCTGCGCGGCTTTCTTGATCGGGATGCGTACCGAGACGATCGTGCCGGTGCCTTCGGTCGAGCGGATCTTCAAGGCGCCACCCTGAAGTTCGGCCAGCGAGCGCGAGATGGCGAGGCCGAGGCCGGAGCCGGCATGGCTCTTGGAGAACTGGTTTTGCACCTGTTCGAATGGCCGCCCGAGCTTGCTCAGCGCCGCCTTCGGGATGCCGCAGCCATTGTCCTCGATCGTCAGGATCAGCGCGCTGGAAATGCTGCGGGCTCTGACCGAGATGTGGCCGCCTTGCCCGGTGAACTTCACCGCATTGGACAGAAGGTTGATGAGGATCTGCTTGATCGCCCTGCGGTCGGCGAACAGCGTCAGCGAATCGGCGATGCGGGTTTCGACGGTGATCGACTTTTCCGCCGCCTGCAGAGAAACGACGCGAACCGTCTCCCTGATGAGCGGGCAGAGATCGATTTCTTCCTGATCCAAGGCGAACTGGCCGGCCTCGATCTTCGACATGTCGAGGATGTCATTGATCACACCGAGAAGATATTTGCCGCTGCCGTTGATGTCGGTGGCATACTCTTCGTAGCGCGGCGAGCCCAGCGGCCCGAACAGCCGCCGCTCCATCAGTTCCGAGAAGCCGATGATCGCGTTGAGCGGGGTGCGCAACTCGTGCGACATGTTGGCCAGGAATTCGGATTTGGCCCGGTTTGCCGCTTCGGCGCGCTCGGTTTCCTTCATGTATTTGCGATTGAGTTCGACGAGCTCGCGCGCCCGTTCTTCTTCCGCGCGGCGGGCAAGGCTGAGGTCATGGATTGTCGCCATCAGCCGGCGCTCGCTGTCGACCAGCTTCTCCTGGTGCAGCTTGATCTGGGTGATGTCGGAGCCGACAGAGACGGTACCGCCGTCCCTTGTCCGCAACTCGTTCACCTGCAGCCAGCGGCCGTCGGCAAGCTGGCGCTCGAAGGTAACGCCTCCCTGCGGTCCGTTGGTGTTGGCAAGCCGCCGCTCCGAGGCGAAGGCCAGCATGCGTTCCTCCAGAACGGCGCGCGGAGCGCCCGGCATCACGTCGCGATCCAACAGGCCGTTGTCCTGCTGGTATTTGGAATTGCACATGATCAGGCGCTCGGACGAATCCCACAGCACGAAAGATTCGTTGATGTTTTCGATGGCCGTCCTCAGGCGCAGGTCCGCCGCTTCGGAGCGCAGCGCCAGATGCCGCTGCTCGGTGACGTCGACGGCGATGCCGATCAGCTGGATCTCCGGCGCTTCCGGGTCGATAACGTGTGCTCTTGCGCGCATCCAAACCCATTGCCCGTCGGCATGGCGCATCCGGAACACCTGGTCGATATGGTCGATCTCGCGTGCGACGATCCTGTTGGCGAGTTCGAACAAATCGCCGTCCTCGGGATGAATGATTTCATCGACTTCGCCGAACGACAGCATCGTGTCACAAGGCTCGTAGCCCAGCATGTCGTACATCGAGCGCGACCAGTACATCTTGCCGCGCACCATGTCCCAATCCCACAGGCCGCAGCGGCCGCGCACCAGCGCCATGTCGATGCGCTGGTGGGCTTCGAGATAGATGCGATCGGCGGCCTGGGCGCGCGCCGCCTGGCCGAAATAGGCGTAGAGGATGATGATCAGCACACCGGCCGTCAGCACGAACAGCGTGACGTTGAGTGAGACCGTCTTGCGCCAGGCGTCAAAAACTGCCTCCCGCGGCACGAACGCTGCCGCGGCACCCTTTCGGCCGTTCGCCAGGCTCACTGCCGCGTACCAGTCCTGTCCGCCGATGCTGACCTCCATCACCCCGGCGCGGTCGCCGAACATGAACAGCGGCTGCCCGCCCTGTACGACGCCATCGAGCGACCGGCCCTCCCAGTGCATCGACTGCGGCGATACGGCAATGATCTTGAAGGCGCTATCGGTGATCGCCAGTACGTGGCTTCGGCCCATCGCGCCCTGACGACCGGTGCTCTCCAGCAGGTCCTGGATCGCGCCGGGCGTGGAACCCATGGTCGCATCGGCAGCGATCGAACTGGCCAGTTGGCCGGCGGCCAGCGCAAGGATCGCCTTGGCGTCGCGCTCGATCTCGTCGCGCTCGTTCATCAGTGACAGAAAGCGCAGTACTGCGATGATCAACAGAAACATGATAATGAGGGCCGGTATCGATCGCCGCAACAGCGGCTCGGCTGCCAGCAGCCGTCGGTAGGCAGGTTCGGCGATGAGCCGCGTATTGCCCGCGAGACCGTCGCTTCGCGCCTCGCGCCGCCCAAAAGCCGTCCCACCGGGCGCGCCCCACGCGTCCGCCTTCGCCATAAATGGCACTCCCCGATTTTCTGTCCCGCTTGACGATCCGGCAACGCCGCACTTCCGAATCGTCACTAAAGAATCAAAGGTGATTCGCCTTGTCCAGAGGCGCGGCGAAAAAAGATTAAAAATCGACTAAAATAACTGGGTTTTCGGGAGGTCTTCCCTTTTTCCCACAAGGGGACAACGGAGGTCGCTTACGCCAGGGTGCGCTCGACGATGTCTCGCAAATCGGCCGACAGCTTCTCGGTATTGGCGATCGAAAGCAACGCCTCCCTTGCCTTGGCCTGCCGCACCGGTTCGAGCGAGCGCCACGACCTGAGCGCCGTCGCCAGCCTGGCGGCCACCTGCGGGTTGCGTTTTTCGACCTGCAGCACCGTTTCGACGAAAAGCCGGTAGCCTTGGCCGTCGGCGCGATGGAAGCCGGTCTGGTTGGCGCTGGAAAACGTACCGATGAGTGCCCGTACCCGGTTCGGGTTGGCCATCGAGAACGCTGGGTGGCTGGTCAAGGCGCGCACCGCGTCCACGGTTTGCGGGCCGGGCACGCTGGCCTGGGTCTGGAACCATTTGTCCATGACCAGCGCATCGGTTGCATATTTCGCCTCGAAATCGGCCAGCGCCTTGGTTGCCTCCGGTGAGCCGTGGTGACGGTGCGCAAGCACGGTCAACGCCGCGGCCCGGTCGGTCATGTTGGTCGCCGACTGGAAGTGCCGGGCAGCGAGTTCCGCACCTCCCGGCAGCAAGCACAGATAATCCAGCAGGACATTGCGCAGCGCCCGCCGCCCGGCACTGGCCGCATCCGGGCTGAACGGACCGTTGTCGGCGAGCCGATCGTAAAGTTTGGAGAATATCTCGCGGTTGGTCTCGGCGATCGCAACCGCCAGCGCCTCGCGCGCCGCGAAAATGGCGTCGGGGTCGATGTTCTTGCCGATGTCGCGGGCGATATCGGCCTCGCCGGGCAGCGCCAGGGCCAGTGCCCGATAGGGGGGTTCGAGCGCTTCGTCGCCGGCTGTCTTGCCGGCAAGCCCGGTCAGCCGGGCGCTGAACTCGGGTTGCTTGTGGTCCAGGATCTGGCGGAAGGCTGCAATCAGCGCATCGGTCAAAAGCGTGTTGAACGACTGCCAGCGCGAGAAGGCGTCGCTGTCGTGGCCAGCCAGAAAAAACTGGTCGTCGGGCCGCTGCTCGACCGAAAGCGTCACCGGCGCCGAAAAGCCGCGGTTGAGCGACATGGCTGGACGCTCGGCAATCCCGGAAAACCTGACGACATGGCGGCGTTTGCGGATATGGATGACACCGTCCTCGACGGTCGCCCCTTCGGCGCCGCTGTGGGCTATCGCCTCGCCACCGGCGCCAACCAGGCCAAAGGCAAGCGGAATGTGCATCAGCCGCTTGCGGCTTTCCGACGGCGTTGGCGGCACCGACTGCTCGATTTCGAGCGTGAATTCCCGCGCTGCCGGATTATACGCCGAACTGACGGTCAGGTTCGGCGTACCGGCCTGATGATACCACAGCGAAAACTGCGACAGGTCGCGACCCGAGACGTCTTCGAACACTTTGATGAAGTCTTCGATCGTCGCCGCCTGGCCGTCGTGACGTTCGAAGTAGAGGTCCATGCCGGCGCGGAACGTCTCGGCGCCGAGGATGGTATGGATCATGCGCACGACTTCCGAGCCTTTTTCGTAGACCGTCGCCGTGTAGAAATTGTTGATCTCGCGGTAGCGGCGAGGCCGGACCGGATGCGCCAGCGGCCCTTGGTCCTCGGGAAACTGATGGGCGCGCAGCGTACGAACCTCGGCGATGCGCTTGACGGCGCGCGAGCGCTGATCGGCGGAGAATTCGTGGTCGCGGAAAACCGTCAGGCCTTCCTTCAGGCAAAGCTGGAACCAGTCGCGGCAAGTGATTCTGTTACCTGTCCAATTGTGGAAATACTCATGGGCAATGATGGCCTCGATATTGGCGAAATCGGCGTCGGTCGCGGTTTCCTGGTCGGCCAGCACATATTTGTCGTTGAAGATGTTGAGACCCTTGTTCTCCATTGCGCCCATATTGAAGTCGGACACGGCGACGATGTTGAAGACATCGAGGTCGTATTCGCGGCCGAATGCCTCCTCGTCCCATTTCATCGACCGTTTCAAAGCGTCCATGGCGTAGCCGGCGAGCCTCTCCTTGCCCGGTTCGACATAGATTCCGAGCTCGACCCTGCGGCAAGACAGGGTGACAAAACTGTCCGAGATCTTGCCGAGGTCGCCCGCCACCAGCGCAAACAAATAGGACGGCTTGGGGAAGGGGTCGTGCCAGACCGCATAGTGCCAGCCGCCGGCAAGCTCGCCGCTGCCGGCCGGGTTGCCGTTGGACAAAAGCAGCGGCGCCTCATTGCGCTCAGCTTCGATACGCACCGTATAGACCGACAGGATGTCGGGACGGTCGAGGAAATAAGTGATGCGGCGAAAGCCTTCGGCCTCGCATTGCGTGCAATAGACGTCGCTCGAGCGATAGAGGCCCATCAGCGCTTCGTTCTGCGCCGGCGCCAACACGGTTTCAATTCTCAGCTGGAAGCGCCTTGTCGCAGGGGGGCTGATGATTGTCAGTTGATCGGGCGTGACGAGAAAATCCGCAGGGCTCGGCTCCTGGCCGTCGATGGCGATGCCGCGGAGCGTCAGCCCGTCGCCATCCAGCACCAGTGGCACCGACGCCGCAATCCCGTCGCGGCGTTCGACCGTCAGCACGGCGGTCACATGCGTTGCTTCAGGCGAAAGGCGGAAAGTCAGGCTGGTTTCCGGAATGAGATAATCACTGGGGCGATAGTCTTCGAGCTTGAAGACCTGGCCGGTATCTGTGCGCATTCCTTGATTTTTCCTGTCGATCCGGGTGCGGCGGGCGGGTCCGCTGGTCCAAATAATTTGAAGTCTGCGCTCTTTACACGAAACGCTCCCTCGACAAAACTGCAGCGACGTCTATTTCAGGCGATCATTTCCCAAGCATCATCGCGAGGCTTCCATGACCGTCGTCACGCCGAAATTCGGAACGAGCGCCTCTGTGTTGCGTCGCGAGGATGTGGCCTTCATCAAGGGCGCGCGGGAGGCGGGTACGATCGGGTCGACGCCTGCCGCGCTCAATGCGGTGACCGACGCGCACTACCGCACCTACGGCATCAGGCATATCGACATGCCGGCAACGCCGGCGTGCATCTGGGCGGCGATCGAGGAAGCAAAAGGGGCGTGACAGCCAGACCGGATTTGCCAGTGCTTGCAGCTGGCGACCTTGCCGGCGAGCACAGCACGCTGACCGGGATCTTGCTCAAGATCGTATCGGTGGCGGTCTTCGTCGGCATGTCGTCCTGCATCAAGGCGGCAGGCACCGTGCCGGCGGGCCAGATCGTCTTCTTCCGCTCCTTCTTTGCCATTTTTCCGATCATCGCCTTCCTCGCCTTCCAGGGAAAACTCGGAACCGCCTTTTCGACAAAGCGCCCGCTCAACCACATTGCGCGCGGCGTCGTCGGTGTCTGTGCCATGGGGCTCGGCTTCTTCGCGCTGACGCGGCTGCCGCTGCCGGAGGCGATCACACTGAACTACGCGCAGCCGCTGCTGGTCGTGGTGTTCAGCTCGATCTTCCTCGGCGAAGCCATCCGCATCTATCGCTGGAGTGCGGTTGCCGTCGGCCTGGTCGGGGTGCTGATCATCTCGTGGCCGGAACTGACGCTGCTCAGTTCGGGCGCTGCCCTCGGCGATCAGGAGGTGCTTGGCGTCATCGCCGCCCTGATAGCCGCGGCGATCTCGGCCATCGCCATGCTCCTGGTTCGCAACCTCGTCCAGAGCGAGCGGACGGCGACCATCGTGCTGTGGTTTTCGGTAACCGCGAGCGTCATGGCGCTGCTTTCGCTGCCATTCGGCTGGCAGGCGCTGACGCCAGCGCAGGCGGGGCTTCTGATTGCCGCGGGTTTTTGCGGCGGGCTTGGCCAGATTCTGATGACCTCGGCCTATCGCCATGCCGAGGCTTCCGTCGTAGCACCTTTCGAATACACTTCGATGATCCTCGGGGTCGTCGTCGGCTATCTGGTCTTTGGCGATATCGCCACGATCAACATGCTGGTCGGCGGCATGATCGTGGTTGCGGCGGGGATTTTCATCATCTGGCGCGAGCGCCAGCTGGGTCTCGAACGCACCCGCACCCGCAAGGCCGTTGCGCCGGAAGGGTGATCAACCCGCTGCGTCGGTCCGCTCTTTCGCCAGCCGCATCAGCACCGCCCGCGTCTGCTCGTCGGCGGGGAAAAAAGATTCGATCGCCAGCTCCGCCAGCGTCACGTCGAGCGGCGTGCCGAACACGGTGATGGTGCTGATGAACGACAGCACCGCGTCGCCATGGGCAAGCTTGAGCGGATGGACAATCGCGTTCGGTTCGACCGGCGCCGGCCGGCTGCTTTTAAGGCCGGACGGATAGGCCCGAAGCTCGCGCTCGAGCTCGACCAGAACCGGATCGGCGGCAGCGTCGTTCTGCCGCTTCAGGCGCTCCAGAAGATGCGTCCGCCATTCCGCAAGATCGACGATGCGCGGCGCGATGCCGCCGGGATGCAGGCTGAGACGCAAAACGTTGACCGGCGGCTTCAGCAGTGAGGCGTCGGCGACATTGGCGAGGAACGGGCCGATGGCGGCGTTCGCCGACACCAGGTTCCAATGCCGGTCGACGGCAAGCGCCGGGAACGGCTCGTGCGCCTTGAGCACGGTCTCGACCGCCGCCATCGCCGGTGCCATCGAGGCATCGTCAAGTGGTCGTTCGCTGAAGCTCGGGGCAAAGCCGGCGGCCAGCAGCAGCTGGTTGCGCTGCCTGAGCGGGATCGAAAGCTGCTCCGCCAGATGCAGCACCATGTCACGCGAGGGTGCGGCGCGGCCGCTTTCAACGAAACTCAGATGCCGCTGCGAGATCTCGGCCTCCATGGCGAGGTCGAGCTGGCTCATGCGCCGGCGTGTACGCCATTCGCGAATGAGACTGCCGGCGGAAATCTGGGCTGCTGTCATAACGAGATGACTAGGCCGGCAGTGGGCGCATTTCAATTACCTGCGAGATCATGATGCCGCCCTTCCTTCCTCGCAAGGGGAGGACGGAAGACGCGTTCTGCACCGTTACCCAAGTGCCCGCAACTTCGCCTTCACTTCGAGGAAATCCCGCCACGCCAGCTTCTTGTGCGCAGGCGTTCTCAACAAATAGGCCGGATGCAGGGTCGGCATGGCGGGAATGGCGACGCCAGACGGGGTCGTGTGGACGCGCCAGTTGCCGCGCAGCCGCAATATGCCTTCGGAGGTGTTGAGCAGGGTCTTTGCCGACGGGCCGCCGAGATTGACCAGCACCTTCGGATTGACCAGTTCGATCTGCCGCTCGATGAACGGCCGGCAGATCTCGGTCTCGTGCGGCGTCGGCGTGCGGTTGCCCGGCGGCCGCCAGGGAATCACGTTGGCGATGTAGGCAGATGTCCGGTCAAGACCGATCGCGGCCAGCATGCGGTCGAGCAGCCGGCCCGAGCGGCCGACGAACGGCAAGCCCTCTATGTCCTCGTCGCGGCCCGGCGCTTCGCCGACCAGCATCACCGCGGCAGTCGGATTGCCGTCGGCGAACACCAGGTTCTTGGCGGTGAATTTAAGATTGCAGCCGTCGAATGCCGCCATGTGCTGGCGAAGCTCGTCGAGGTTTGCCGCCGATCTCGCCAGTTGCCGCGCCAATGCCGCCTGCGCCTCGTCGGGCACCGTTGACATGGCCGGGGACGTTCGCACTGCCGGTGCCGTATTCGGTCTCTCGCCCATTTCGCCGCGCGACACGCTCGTCGAGCGATGAGGCGATGCATTTTCACCGGCCGGCAGAGCGGCCGCCGCAGGCACCCGCTCCGGCGGCCTGGCTTCTGCAAACCTGTTTACCGGCTGTTCTTCAAGTGCCTCGTCGACGCCGGCGCTGGCGTAGAAGGCCAGCAGCTCGGCGAGATCGGCTCGGCTAGTGTGGGGGGCGGCAGTCATGGTTTCACATTCGGCCGCGGAGCTTGAATTTGCAAGTTCAGCTCGACGGTATGCGCGGATCCTGCACCAGATAGAACGTCCAGCGCGGCGTGTAGTCGGTGATCAGGAAATAGAAGCTGGCGGTCTTCAGCGGGTCGATCTTGCCGTTCTTGAACAGCAGGCGGTCATACGGTTCGAAATTGCGGTCGAAATCGGCGTAGCTGCTCGACCAGATATTTTCGGGCGTTTTGTTGCGCTGGTCGAACGACAGGCCGTCGCCGAACACGCTCGGCTGGTCGAGGATCTCCTGGAGTTCGAACTGGAACTCGACCCAGGCTTGGCCGCTATTGTTGAGCACGTCGATGCGCATATACATCAGACCATTGGCGAAGTCTCCCGCCTTGCCGAACGGCTGGATCGGCCTTGTCGTGCGAATGGCCAGCGTTACCGGCGTCGCTGAATTCAGCTCTTCGGTGATGACCAGCGGATCCTCTTTCGTGCCGATGCCGGAAGCCCCGGTGATGCGGAAACCGCCGCGCTCGTCGGAAAAGGAATAGGCGCCGGTCGCCCAGACCAGTTGCTGCTCGGCACGGGCATCGAGGGCCGTCAGTGGCAGAAGCGCCAAGAGCGCCGCACGGCAAAACCGGCCGGGCGTGAAAAAAAAGCGCGTCGATGAAAAGCCAGCCGGCCCGAATATGCGCATGGCGGGAAGTATGGCCGATAAGCAAGCCGTCGAACAATTAAAAACATCAGTGCGACATATCTGTGCAAACGGAATAGGATTGAAGATTGATGCTCGTCACCGCGAATCTGTGCGGCAGGACGCGACTTTTTGATGAAATCGGTATTGTCACGTCCGCGCCGGTTTCCCGTCGCTATTTGATGCGCTATGCAGCGCGTGAGCCAGCAAGATGCCGGAATTGCGAGCCAGTGAGGGATCGATGAGCGATATCGAACGCGAAAGCATGGAATTCGACGTGGTCATCGTCGGCGCCGGCCCGGCCGGCCTCGCCGCCGCGATCCGTCTCAAGCAGGTCAATCCCGAGCTTTCCGTCGTCGTGCTGGAAAAGGGCGGCGAAGTCGGCGCGCACATCCTGTCCGGCGCCGTCGTCGATCCGATCGGCATCGACCGGCTGCTGCCCGGCTGGCGCGAAGAGGAGGGTCATCCCTTCAGGACACCGGTCACCGACGACCATTTCCTGGTTCTCGGCCCCGCCGGTTCGTTCCGTCTGCCCAATATCCTGATGCCGCCGCTGATGAACAATCACGGCAACTATATCGTCTCGCTCGGCAATGTCTGCCGCTGGCTGGCGACCAAGGCCGACGCGCTGGGCGTCGAGATCTATCCGGGCTTTGCCGCGGTCGGCCTGCTCTACAACGAGGCCGGTGCGGTCACTGGCGTCGTCACCGGCGACATGGGCGTCGAGAAGGACGGCACGCACGGTCCGGGCTTTGCGCCGGGCATGGCGCTGATGGGCAAATATGTCTTGATCGGCGAGGGCGCGCGCGGCTCGCTGGCCAAGCAACTGATCGCCAAATACCACCTTTCCGACGGTCGTGAGCCCGGAAAATACGGCATCGGCCTCAAGGAACTCTGGCAGATCAAACCGGAAAACCACCGGCCGGGCCTTGTCCAGCATTCCTTCGGCTGGCCGCTCGATTTGAAGACCGGCGGCGGCTCCTTCCTCTACCATCTCGAGGACAACCAGGTGGCAGTCGGCTTCGTCGTTCACCTGAACTACAAGAATCCCTATCTGTCACCCTTTGACGAGTTTCAGCGCTTCAAGACCCATCCGGCGATCCGCGGCACCTTCGAGGGTGCCAAGCGGCTGGGCTATGGTGCCCGCGCCATCACCGAAGGCGGCTGGCAATCGGTGCCGAAACTGTCCTTCCCTGGCGGTGCGCTGATCGGCTGCGCAGCCGGCTTCGTCAACGTGCCGCGCATCAAGGGCTCGCACAATGCCGTGCTCTCCGGAATGCTGGCGGCCGAGCATGTCTGTGATGCGATAGCCGCCGGCCGCACCAATGACGAGCTGGCCGCCTACGAGGCCGCCTGGCGCGCCACCGATATCGGCAAGGACCTGAAGAAAGTGCGCAACGTCAAGCCGCTATGGTCGCGCTTCGGCACCATTGTCGGCGTCGGCCTTGGCGGCCTCGACATGTGGCTGAACACGCTGTTCGGCTTCTCGCCCTTCGGCACGATGAAGCACGGCAGGGCCGACTATGCGACGCTGGAACCGGCCGCCGCGCACCAGAAGATCGCCTACCCGAAGCCGGACGGGGTGCTGACCTTCGACCGGCTGTCGTCGGTGTTCCTGTCCAACACCAACCACGAGGAGAACGAGCCGGTGCATCTGCTCGTCGCCGACATGGACCTGCAGAAGCGCTCTGAGCATGACGTCTATGCGGGACCCTCGACGCGTTACTGCCCGGCCAGCGTCTACGAATGGGTCGACAAGGATGGCAATGCCGCCGCCGATCCTGCGGCCAAGGATGTGCGCTTCGTCATCAACGCGCAGAACTGCGTGCACTGCAAGACTTGCGATATCAAGGATCCGAACCAGAACATAAATTGGGTGCCGCCACAGGGCGGCGAGGGCCCGGTCTACCAGAACATGTAAGTCACAAGGTTTGCTCCGGACTAGACAAGATGAGGAGCAGCGCAACCGTAGGATTGTTGAATAAACCGCCTGCCTGTGTTTCCTTTCTGCGGCGACAGGGAGGAAGGAAAAATGCGCCTGGCAGTTCTGACGAGCGTTGTGGCGATCGGGGCATTGTGCGCCCCTGCAGCCTTGGCCGGCACTAAGGTGCTGGTCAAGACACGAACTTACAACATTGCCGGAACCACCGGCGCGGCCCTGATCGAGGCCATGGATCGCAGTGGGCCGAAGCACGGCTTCATGACCCACGCCATCGCGCAGACCGGCTACAGCGTCGATGATTGGACCTTCGACGCCCAACGGGAAAACGGCGTCTGCCGCCTGCGCCAGGCCAACGGGACGCTCAATCTCTTCTATACCTATCCCAAACTAGTCTCAGCCACGTCGCCTGCGCTGCAGAAGCGCTGGAAGCGGTTCTTCGCTGGCGTTCGCGCCCATGAAGAGACCCATGGCCGCATCGCCAGACAGATGATGCGGGCCACCGAAAAGTCGGTTCGAGGGCTGACAGTCGGTGATGACCCGCACTGTTTCGAGGCACGTCGCGAGGCAAAGCGCCGGATCAATGCCATCTATGCCGAATACGAGGCAAAGCAGATCGCCTTCGATGCGCACGAGCATCGCGACGGCGGCCCTGTCGAGCACCTCATCCGCGCTTTTGTGGGCCAGTAATAAGCCAGGTCGAGATTGGACTGCGGATTTTCAGCTTCGCGTCCCGCCAGGCAGCGCCGCAAGCGCGGTCGCCGTCTGGTGCTCGTCGAGCGGCTTTTGTTCATCCGACCGAAGCGAAAACTCCACCAGCACCGGCAGATGGTCTGAGCCGGTGTCCTCAAGGGTCGACGCCGAATGGATAACAATGGCGCCCTTGCTGAAGACCTGGTCGATCGGCAGTCCGGCGAAGCGCAGGAAATCCGGCAGCCTTCTGTAGAGCCAGGTCGGCCCGACCGACGGCATTACAGTCAGCTTGCCAAGCGATGCGACGCGCCGGACGGCGGCGCTCCATGGCGCTGCGTTGCAGTCGCCTGCCAGGATCGACGTCTCGCCAAGCGAGGCGATTTCGTCAGACAACCCTCCAATCTGCCGTGATTGGTTGTGCGGCCATGGCCAGGTGAGGTGGATGGCGGCGACATCGACGTCGGTTCCGCCGAAATCGACCGTGGCGATCGCCATCGCGCCGCGGCTGTCGCAGTGCGGCTCCGTGCCTATGCCAAACGGTCGTCTGGACAGCAGCGCAACGCCGAACACGCCATTGGGATATGGGCAGAGGATCCGGTAGGGATAGCCGCCGGATAGCAGCCCAAGCTTTGCCTTCCACGTTTCGGACACCTCGTCGAGGGTGATAACATCAGGCTGGGTCCGGCCGATCAGCGACAGCACCTTCTCAGGCGTTGGATTGTTGAACCTGAGGTTCATCTGCAGCAGGCGGTAGACTGGCTCGTCACCGAGTTTGGCTTCGTAGGCGGCCTGCACCTGCCATAGCCGCGAAAGCGGCAAGGCATTCTGCGTGGTGGCAAAGGAGGCTATCGCAAACAGCAATGCGACCGCGGCCTGCAGGCGAAACGAGGTGGCGAGCAGCGGCAGCGCGCAAAGCGCCATCAGCACCGAAAAATGGACGCGGAAATGAGCAAAGGAATCGAGGGCCGGATGCAGCGATCCGAAGAACCCGGCCACCAGCGCGGCCGAGAGTGCAAGCATTGCGACGAATGCCAGCGCAACCGTCATGTCCCGAACACGTGCAATCGCTTTGTCTATCGGCAGAAGTGCGGCTCAATCAAGATGACGAAATGTCCTGACCTGGACCGACACATGCGATTCGGCATTTACTGGAAGGCAGTTTCCGAAAAGCTCCTGAGTTTGCGCGAATGCAGTCGGTCCATCGGCATTTCAGCCAGCTTCTCCATCGCCCTGATGCCGATGGTCAGGTGCTGCGCTACTTGCCGCTTGTAGAACTCGGTCGCCATGCCCGGCAACTTCAATTCGCCATGCAGCGGCTTGTCGGATACGCAAAGCAGCGTGCCATAGGGCACCCGGAAGCGGAAGCCGTTGGCGGCGATCGTCGCCGATTCCATGTCGAGCGCGATCGCCCGCGACTGCGACAGCCGCTGGACCGGCCCGCGCTGGTCGCGCAGCTCCCAATTGCGGTTGTCGATAGTGGCGACGGTGCCAGTGCGCATGATGCGCTTGAGATCATATCCGGAAAGCCCGGTGACCTCGGCGACCGCTTCCTGCAGAGCCACCTGGATTTCGGCTAGCGGCGGGATCGGCACCCAGACCGGAAGATCGTCGTCGAGGACATGGTCTTCTCGTACATAGGCATGGGCCAGCACATAATCCCCGAGCGCCTGCGTGTTGCGCAGGCCGGCGCAATGGCCGAGCATCACCCAGGCATGCGGCCGGAGCACCGCAATATGGTCGGTGATCGTCTTGGCGTTGGAAGGCCCAACGCCGATATTGACCATGGTGATGCCGCCATGATTCGGCTTCTTCAGATGATAGGCCGGCATCTGCGGCAGGCGAGGCGGCGCAGCACCCTCACCGGGCGCGCCGTCCCCTGCTTTGGTCACGATGTTGCCCGGCTCGACGAACTCGACATATCCATCACCGCCATTGGCCATCAATTCGCGTGCACGGGCGACGAATTCGTCGATGTAGAATTGGTAGTTGGTGAACAGCACGAAGTTCTGGAAATGCTGGGGACTGGTCGCCGTATAATGCGACATCCGGTGCAGCGAATAGTCGATGCGTTGCGCGGTGAACGGCGCCAGCGGCCGTGCCTCGCCCAATGCCACTTCGAACGTGCCGTTGGCGATCTGGTCGTCGGTGCCGTCGAGATCCGGCACGTCGAACAGGTCACGGATCGGCCGTTTGATGCGCTCGGCAGCAGTCCCGTCGACATGCGTGCCTTCGAGGAAGGCGAAATGCAGCGGGATGGGAGTGGTCGATTCCGAAACCGTGACGGGAACGCCGTGGTTGCGCATGATCAGCCGAAGCTGTTCGGTGAGGTAGCTTTCGAAAAGAGCAGGCTGGGTGACGGTGGTTGAGAAATGCCCCGGCGTCGGCATGTGGCCATAGGCCTGCCGCGAGTCGATTTGCGTGAAGGAACTCGTGGTGACGCCGATCTCCGGATAGAAAGCCCGGTAGCGTTTGTTGTTGTCGCCGCCCGCGGCGAGCGCGGTAAATGAATCGCGCAGGAACTTGGTGTTGCGGTCGTAAAGCACCTGTAGGGCGGCGACCGCCTTCTTGGCGTCGTTGAAGCTCTGCCGGCCAAACGGCTCCGGCGTGACCACCGATTCAATGGCTTGGGGATAGATTCGCTTTTCCATGACCCAATATAGAGAGTTGGACGCGCGGTTGGGAGGGGGTAAGGCGGCCTCAATACGCGCTGTCGGCGTTTTTCGGTCTGCTAACCGCGCTGCAGGCTAACCAGCAGCACAAAGCCGAGGCCTGACTTCCTCAACGCAGGCGCCTCGATCGTCGAGCCGGCATTGGTGCGCATCGTCGGCACGGCCAGTACCGGTACCGAAAGAACAGTCAGGATGAGCGCCGCGCGCGGCAGCAGCCGAAGCGTCTTGAGGGTGTTGGCGGCGAGGCGGTTCATTGGCGTTTTGCTTTTCTCTAAAGGTTCAGCTCTTTGTCGTTTCAGTGGTGAAGATGGTTCAAGCAACCGAGTCGGCAGGAACTGGCGACGTCCCAGGAGCGGGACGGCCGGCCGGCTTCGGCGACAAGGACGGCGAACAACATGCCGAACAGACTCATCAGCAGGCAGACGATGGTGAAGCGGCGGGCAAGCATTGCGCGGTGTCTCCTTCAACACGCATGACAATGCCTTGCCCCGGCTGAACCGGCTCTGATCCCGGCGTTCATCTGCGGTTCAAAAATGGTTGATGATCTCTGAGAGGGTCCGCTGTGAGTGCAGCGACCCATGGCGACACCATGGCTGCGAGACCGATAACATGAAAACGGGGCCGACTGGCCCCGCTCACCCCGGCAGGAAGGGCACGATCAGAGCTTGTGCCAGGTCTGGCTCTTGCAGATCAGCCCGCCGAGCACGCAGCCGCTCATCTTGAGAGAACTGCCGGAAAGCGAAGCCTTGCCCGAATAGGTCTTGTCGGTTTCCGGGTCGGTTATCGTGCCGGCATATTTGTTGTCGCCGGCAACCTTCAGTGAACCGATGTTCTTGCCGGCAAATTTGCCGGATTTGAGCGTAATCGAAAATGCCCCGCCGCCACCCGAAATGGCGGCAGTCGATCCGGCTTGCGTTTTCCAATTGCCTTCGATCGGATCGGCCCATGCCGCGCCGGTCATCATTATTGCGGCCGCGAGGGCCAGGCTCACTTGTCGAAACATGTCTTTCCTCCCTCAGGTAAGTCCAATCGGGCTCCGTCCCGGGTGTCTGCCCCTTACGCAAACGTAAGCTAGTCCAGCTCCCGGAAAAACAAAAGCGGTGCCGCCACGGAAGGGTTGCGGGTTTTTGCCCGCTCCCGAACGGCCGCGCCGGCGAAAAATGAAACGGGCCGCACACGTCTTTGTCTTCTGTGGTTAGCGGAGTCTTGATCCGCGCCTCGCAAGTTTTCTTCAAATCTTGTGCAAACCGGCGCGATTGCTGGATTTGTATCCTTAACGAATTTTCGCGTTTACCTCTTGTTTTAGCTTTGTTTTCCTCAAATTAAGCACGCCATTTAACGACGGATTCAAGCCTCCGGGGCATTCTCGAAAGCATCGAAAGAGCGGCCGCCCCCGACGGTAATCAAGGACACCGAGGGACATACGGAGACAGCTCTCGGGAGCCAGAACAGGGGATTTGAAATGGCACGTTTTGAAATGCTTGAAGCCGGCTTCGGCGCCATGGGGGCAACCGCCCAGGCCGATATTCTTTTCGAGTTGGGCATGATGTATGCGACTGGTCGCGATTGCGAGACCGACGTCGTCGCCGCCCACAAATGGTTCAACATCGCCGCGATCAAGGGTTCGGCCCGCGCCGCGGAACTGCGCTCCGAATTGTCCGCCGCCATGTCGAAGGTCGAGATCGCCAAGGCGCTGCGCGAAGCTCGCGAATGGATGACGATGCACTGAATTCGCCGGCATCGACTTCACAAGGGTACTGACCTCACGACAGGGACGCTTCGGGTCAAGGCCGCGCAGAGGGCCGGGCCCGAAAAATCAAGGCCGCGCAAGACGGCCGGGCCAACAAGATCAAGAACACGGCGGACGAGCCGCGCCATAAACCGTACAAACAGGGAAGGCGAGCAGATCCCGGTGGGGATACCTCGGGAAGCTCGATGAGAAAAGCTGCGACCGGCCGGAACAAGGCTGGCGCGGCTTTGTCTTTGGGACAGAGCATTACAGGCCCAATCGAGCGCCGACGATGCGTCTAGACAGCTCCGGTGAAGGATGAAATTCTCCCGCCATTCTGGAAGAGGCGCGGCCGGGACGGTCGCGCGAGAGTGGAGGAGTTGTGTCACCATGAAGAAATTCAGTATTTTCAGCGCAGCCATATTTGGCCTGATGATGACCGCGCCGGTCGCCTTCGCCGATGACATCACCTTTTCGGTGGTCGGACCGATGACCGGTCAGCTTGCCAACATCGGCGATCAGTTTAAGCAAGGCGCGCAAGCCGCCGCCGACGCGATCAACGCGGCGGGCGGCGTCGACGGCCGCCAGATCAAGCTCGACATCGAGGATGACCAGTGCGATCCGAAGCAGGCGGTTTCGGTCGCCAACCGCATCATCGCCAACGGTGTCAAGTTCATCGATGGCCACGCCTGCTCGGGCTCCAGCATCCCGGCCTCCGCTGTCTACGCCGAAGCCGGTGCGCTGATGATGAGTCCGGCTTCCTCGAACCCGGTGTTGACCGACGCAGCGGCGAAAGCCGGCTGGCCGACGATCATGCGCCTCTATACGCGCGACGATGCGCAGGGCGCTTTCATCGGTCCCTGGATCGCCAAGAAATATGCCGGCAAGAAAGTCGTCATCCTGCACGACAAGAGCGCCTATGGGCAGGGAGTGGCCGATGCCGTGAAGGCAACGATGAACCAGAACGGTCTCAATGAAATCCTCTACGAGGGCATCAACGCTGGCGAGAAGGACTATTCCGCTCTTGTTACCAAGCTCAAGGAGCTGAAAGCCGACGTCGTCTATTTCGGCGGCTATCACCCCGAAGCCGGCCTGATCCTGCGCCAGTCGGCGGAGCAGAACCTCAAGTTCCAGTTGATCATGCCGGACTCGATCGCTTCGCCGGAATTCTGGCAGGTTGCCGGTCCGGCCGGCGAAGGCACCATGTTCGTCTTCCCATCGAATCCGCAGGCGAAGCCCGAAGCCAAGGAGGCCATCGCCAAGATCAAGGCCGGCGGCTTCGTGCCTGAGGGCTTCACGCTGTTTTCCTATGCGGTGATCCAGGCCTTCGCCGAAGGCATCAAACGCGCCGGCAGCGACGATCCGGCAAAAGTCGCCGAAGCGTTAAAGAACGGCCAGCCGATCAGCACGGTTGTCGGCTCGGTCACCTTCGACGAGAAGGGCGACCTCAAGAACGCGAGCTACGACATCAACCAGTGGCATGACGGCAAATACGCGCCGATCCAACCGTGATGGCCGCGGCGCCGCAAGACGCGCTGCTGTAATCGAACATGGCCGGGGGTCAAACCCGGCCACATTTTTTTTGGCGACGCCTTTGTCACGCGTTCGAGATCACTTCGTGGATAGGGAAACAGCAGTCAACTGAGGTTCCTCGACAAAGCGAACCAGCACGGTGCCGTCGGTTACCTGCGCGCCTTCGGCAGCAATCTCGGCGATAACCCCGTCATGGGGCGCGGCAATGGTGTGCTCCATCTTCATCGCCTCCAGGATCAGCAGCGGCTGGCCCTTGATCACGGACTCGCCTTTGCCTGCACGCACCAATTTGACCAGGCCGGGCATTGGAGCGCGCAGGCTGACGGAAGCGGCGGCGGCTTCGTCGGCTCGGGCCAGCGGATCCGGCACGGCAAAACCGTAGCCGATGGCGCCATCGAAGACCGTGACGTGGCCCGGCCAGCGGGCGAGGCGAGGCGCCGCGCGGAGATCCCGCGAATTGACGCTGTCATAGGGCGCATCCAGCGCCACCTCGAACCGCCCGTCCGGCCGCACCGACACGCGCGCGCCGATCTCCTGCTCGCCAAACTTCAGCAGGGTGCTCCGCGCTACAGCGTGGAAATGCGCATAGCCGGCCAGTGACGACCAGGGATCGTCCGAGGACGGCAAGTCGCGCGCACCGGACGCGGCAAGTGCCGCGGCGGCAATCGTCTCACCGCTCGGCGGCGGAACCGCCGTCAACGCCTGCTGGTGCCTGGCGATCAGGCCGGTATCGACATCGCCCGCCGCAAAATCCGCATCAGCGGCCAGCGCGGCAAGAAAGCCAGTGTTGACCGTCGAGCCGGCGATTTCGGTCTGCGACAGTGCCGTGCCAAGCGCGATGAGCGCCGTCCGTCTGTCCTTGCCATGAACGATCAGCTTGGCGATCATCGGATCGTAGAACGGCGAAATCGCATCGCCAGCGCGTACACCGGTTTCGACGCGCATGGTCGCACCCTCCGGTGCCGGCTGCGGAAATTTCAAATGGTGCAAGGTGCCGGTCGCCGGCAAAAACCCTCTTGCCGCGTCCTCGGCATAGATGCGCGCCTCGAAGGCGTGGCCGGAGAGCGCGATCTCGCTCTGCGTCTTCGGCAGTTTTTCGCCGGCGGCTACCCGCAACTGCCACTCGACCAGGTCGATGCCGGTAACCATTTCGGTGACGGGGTGCTCGACCTGCAGACGGGTGTTCATTTCCATGAACCAGAAACGGTCGGCCTTCAGACCTTGCGAGGCATCGACGATGAACTCGATGGTACCGGCGCCGGAATAGTGGATTGCCTTGGCGGCTTTCACCGCCGCCTCGGTCATCGCCTTGCGCAGTGCCGGCGTCATGCCCGGGGCAGGCGCCTCCTCGATCACCTTCTGGTGGCGGCGCTGCGCCGAGCAGTCGCGTTCGTGAAGATGCACGGCGTTGCCGAAATTGTCACCAAACACCTGCACTTCGATGTGGCGCGGCTTGTCGACATATTTTTCCACCAAGACGCGGTCGTCACCGAACGCGGCTTTCGCCTCGCGCCGCGCGCCCGACAGTGCTTCCGAAAAATCATCGGGATACTCGACGCGCCGCATGCCTTTGCCGCCGCCGCCGGCGCGCGCCTTGATCAGTACGGGGTAGCCTATCTCGCGCGCCTTGGAGGCGAGCAACACGATCTCCTGCGCTTCGCCGTGATAGCCCGGAACGACAGGCACGCCGGCCTTTTCCATCAGCCGCTTGGCCGCGTCCTTCAGTCCCATGGCACGGATCGAGGCCGCCGACGGCCCAATGAAGATCAGCCCCGCCGCGACCACCTGGTCGACGAAATCAGGGTTTTCCGAAAGAAAGCCGTAGCCCGGATGGATGGCCTCGGCACCTGTGGCCAAGGCCGCCGCGATGATCTTGTCGCCGCGCAGATAGCTTTCGTTGGCGGTAGAGGCGCCGATATGCACCGCTTCGTCGGCCATTTCGACATGCAAGGCGCGATCGTCGGCGTCGGAATAGACGGCGACGCTGCGCACACCCATCCTGCGTGCCGTGCGGATCACCCGGCAGGCGATCTCGCCACGGTTGGCGATCAGGATCTTGGCGAACATCGGGCCTCCACAGGCAGAGCTGCCGCCAACGGCGCGAATTCTCGTCACGCGAACTGCGGCAATGCCCTGCTTTGTAGTCTGGCGGTCAAAGGGTAGGCAAGCGAGGCCTGCCTACTTTGAGGCCGCGATTTCGCAAGCTCCCCCGGTCGTGACCCTGTAACGGTCGCGGGTGACCTGGCAGGATTTCATCGCCATATCCTCGGCAGCCTTTTGCGAGGGCGCATTCAAGCGCGAGCCGCACAGGATGTACAACGAACGCACCCGGGAATACGGAGTGGTCGCATAAGCTGAATGGCCGCTGGCCGCCACATAGGCCTTATATGCCTTGGTGCATGGCCGATCCGCGGTCGCCGGAAAATACGGGTAGAAGCGGACGTCGCCCTTGCTTCCAGCCAGCGATTCCGCCGCGCCGACATTGGGGCTCGAGATTAGAAGCAACCCGGTTATCAGCGAGAAGACTGCTTGTTTGACGCTTATAGATTTCATTTTTCCCACCCATTGAATACGTCGAAGGCCGACGGGTGTCGGTCTATTTGGAGGCAGCTATGGCGCAGGCCCCTGCAGTCGTGACCTTGTACTTGCTGCGCGCGGACTGGCAGGATTTCAACGCCAGCGCCCCCGCAGCCTTCTGGGATGTTGCATTCAGATAAGCACCGCAAATAGTGAATTCGGTTGCCCAGTTGAATGGCGTCATCGCATAGGCCGAGTGACCGCCAGCCGCCACATAGTCCTTGTAATTCTTGCCGCAGCCTCCGATTGTACCCGGTGCAAAATAGACCGGAAAGCGGCTGTCGCCCTTGCTTCCCGCCAGCGATTCGGCGGCGCCGACATTCGGTGCAGAGGCCACAAGCAGTGCAAGTACCGACATGGTTGCTCGCTTGATTGATAAAGATTTCATTGCCAAACCCATTTGAACCCCAAACACTGAAATATATTCGCCTACTTGGAGGCAGCGATTTCGCAGCCGCCGCCTGTTGTAACTCTGTAACTGTTGCGGGCGGCCTGACAGGATTTCAACGCCAATTCTTCGGCAGCTTGCTGTGACGGTGCATTCAAGCGCGAGCCGCAGATGATGTACAGAAAACGCACCCGGGAATACGGAGTGGTTGCATAGGCTGAATGGCCGCCGGCCGCTACATAGGCCTTGTAGGCCCTGGTACACGGATCCTTCGGGCTCTGCGGCAAATAGGGATAGAAACGGGTCTCGCCCTTGCTTCCCGCCAGCGACTCCGCTGCGCCGATGCCAGGCATGCCTAATATAAGCAACCCTGCAAGTAAATGCACAGTTGTTCTCTGAAAAACGCGCCACCTCATCTTCGCCCAATCCCCATTGGTATTTGCGATGATCAATAGCCGTGATTCTTTCGTCTGGCCAGATCGAGAAGCAAAAAATAGTCTGGAGATGTGGTGGGTTGTCTCCCGCGCAGGGTCACACCCTGCCGAGTGCAGCAACTACCCGCTGATACAATTCGGCCGTCGGCTCGTCGAAGCAGCAGAAAATGACGGTTTCCGGAACGATGTTCTGGCCGATGAAGGCACTCACGGTCCCGACAGCAATTTGCGTCGCCTGATCCTTCGGATAGCGGTAGGCCCCGGTCGAGATCGCAGGAAACGCCACCGTCCGGCAGTCCTTTGCGGCGGCGATTTCGAGCGACCGGCGATAGCAGGAGGCGAGCAGTTCGGCTTCTCCTTTGCTACCACCTTGCCAGACCGGCCCGACCGTATGAATGACGTAGCGCGCGGGCAGCCTGTAGCCCTTGGTGATTTTTGCGTCTCCGACCTTGCAGCCATGCAAGGTCCGGCATTCTGCCACAAGCTCGGGGCCGGCCGCGCGGTGGATAGCGCCGTCGACGCCGCCGCCGCCGAGAAGAGAGGTATTGGCGGCGTTGACGATGGCATCGACCGCCAGCTTCGTGATGTCGCCGGTTTGAATGCGAATCCTCTGGCCGATTTCGCTCATCTCACATCCTGAACACGCCGAATTTTGTCTCCTCGATCTCGGCGTTGAGCGCGGCCGAAAGGCTGAGCGCCAGCACCTCGCGGGTCTTGGCCGGGTCGATGATGCCGTCGTCCCAGAGCCTTGCCGACGAATAGAGCGGGTGTCCCTCGTGCTCGTACTTCATCAGGATCGGCTTCTTGAATTTCGCTTCCTCCTCAGCGCTCCATTCCCCGCCCTTGCGCTCGATGCCTTCGCGCTTGACCACGGCCAGCACCGTTGCCGCCTGCTCGCCGCCCATCACCGAAATGCGGGCATTCGGCCACATCCACAGGAAGCGTGGCGAATAGGCGCGTCCGCACATGCCGTAATTGCCGGCACCGAACGAGCCGCCGATGATCACGGTCACCTTCGGCACCTTGGCCGTTGCGACCGCCATGACCAGCTTGGCGCCGTCCTTGGCGATGCCGCCGGCCTCGTATTTTCGCCCGACCATGAAGCCGGTGATGTTCTGCAGGAAAATCAGCGGGATCTTGCGCTGGCAGCACAGCTCGATGAAGTGCGCGCCCTTCAGCGCGCTTTCCGAAAACAGCACGCCATTGTTGGCGACGATGCCGACCGGCATGCCGCTGAGATGGGCGAAACCGGTGACCAGCGTGGTGCCATAATTCTGCTTGAACTCATCGAACTCGGAGCCGTCGACGGTGCGGGCGATTACCTCGCGCACGTCATAGGGCTGGCGCAGATCCGTCGGCACGATGCCGTAGAGTTCATGTGGATCGTGAAGCGGCGGAATCGATTTCTGCAAGGCCAGGCTTACATTTTTGTTCCGATTCAGGTTTTTGACGATACGCCGGCATATGGCCAGCGCATGCTCGTCGTCGAGCGCATAGTGGTCGGCAACGCCGGAAAGCCTTGTGTGCACGTCGGCGCCACCGAGGTCCTCGGCGGTGACGTCCTCGCCGGTGGCCGCCTTCACCAGCGGCGGCCCGCCGAGAAAGATGGTTGCCTGGTTGCGCACCATGATTGTCTCGTCCGACATCGCAGGCACATAAGCGCCGCCGGCCGTGCACGAACCCATGACGCAGGCGATCTGCGGAATGCCGGCGGCCGACATGTTGGCCTGGTTGTAGAAGATGCGGCCGAAATGATCGCGGTCGGGAAACACCTCGTCCTGGTTGGGCAGATTGGCGCCGCCGCTGTCGACCAGATAGACGCAAGGCAGATTGTTCTGCAATGCGATCTCCTGTGCACGCAGATGCTTCTTCACCGTCAGTGGATAATAGGTACCGCCCTTCACCGTGGCGTCATTGACGACGACCATCACTTCGGTGCCTTCGACGCGGCCGATGCCGGCGATGAGGCCGGCCGAAGGGATGTCCTCGCCATACATCGACCATGCCGCGAACTGGCCGATTTCGAGGAAGGGCGAACCTGTATCGAGCAATTGGGCTAGGCGTTGCCGCGGCAGGAGCTTGCCGCGGGAGACGTGCCGCTCACGCGCCTCTTCCGCGCCACCGCCCTCGATGGCGGCGGCTTTTTCAGCAATATCGGCGACCAGCGCCCGCATGCGCTCGGCATTGGCGCGGAAAATATCGGAGGCGGGCGACATCTGCGAGGTGAGGGGGGCCATGGCGCTACCGGATCAACTCGATCTTGCAGCCGACATCGAGGTCGCCCCAATCGCGATCAGCGGTGACGGCAATGGCATTCTCGCGAATTGCCAGCGCCAGGCAAGCCCGATCGCCCAGCGACAAGCCGCGATGCCGCGTCAATTGGCGAAGCTGCCCAGCGGCGATGCCCATCGCGTCGTCGAAAACGGCGATCGGCATGCCGAGACTGGCGAGGTCGTCCGCAGCCTGTTCCATGCTGCGTCCCTTGTCGATCAGTTTGGCGATGATTTCGGCCGCATTGACCGAACTGCATTGTGCATCCGGCGCGAACCCCAAAGCATTATCGGTGCCTTGCTCGTTGAGCAGGATTGCGAGCGCCGCCGAACTGTCCATGACATAGGGCTTCATTTCGTCCGCTTTCCCGTCGTCCCTTCGGCGTGAAGACGGTCGAGACGCTTGTCGCTTCGACGCTGCTCTTCCCGTCGCTCTTTCAGAAATTCGTCGACGACGCTTTCACCGGGCTGTTTCAACGCTGACAATTCGGCCTGGACGCGTCGCAGATTCTGCAGCCACGATCTTACCCGCAGCTCGCCGTTCTCGACATGCAGGATCATATCCTCGCCAGGCTTCACGCCCATCTGCTCGCGCATCGCGGCAGGGATGACGAAGCGCCCGCCCTCGCCAAGCTTGACACGCTCGCGTTTCGCCGGAAGCCGAAACGGCGCTTTGCGAGCGCCGGCATCGAACCGTGCTTGCGGGTCTTCGTCAAATCCGGACTTTCCCGTTCTGCCAGCCATGGTCCGTCTCGCCTGTGTTGTGGCACATATTCCGAAGTGTGCCACATCGTGCGGCTTCTGGCAAAATCTCAAAAAGACGCCATCAGGCGCCCTCCACCATGATTTCCCGCCCGATCAGCCAGCGACGGATTTCGCTGGTGCCGGCACCGATCTCGTAGAGTTTGGCGTCGCGCAAAAGCCGGCCGGTCGGGTAGTCGTTGATGTAGCCGTTGCCGCCCAAAAGCTGGATGGCGTCGAGCGCCATCAGCGTTGCCTTTTCGGCGGCGAAGAGAATACAGCCGGCAGCATCCTTGCGGGCCGTCTCACCGCGATCGCAAGCGGCGGCCACGGCATAGACGTAGGCGCGCGCCGCGTTCATCGTCGCATACATGTCGGCGAGCTTGCCTTGCACCAGCTGGAATTCGCCGATCGGCTGACCGAACTGCCTGCGTTCATGCACGTAAGGGATCGCCACGTCGAGGCACGCTGCCATCAGCCCGACCGGCCCGCCGGCCAGCACGGCGCGTTCGTAGTCGAGGCCCGACATCAGCACCTCGACGCCGCGCCCTTCCTCGTGCAGCACATTGTCGAACGGCACTTCGACATCCTCGAACACCAGCTCGCCGGTGTTCGAGCCG
Organism: Mesorhizobium sp. M0018; assembly: GCF_040323955.1. Lineage (NCBI taxonomy): Bacteria > Pseudomonadati > Pseudomonadota > Alphaproteobacteria > Hyphomicrobiales > Phyllobacteriaceae > Mesorhizobium > Mesorhizobium sp. M0018. The sequence goes on from NZ_JAMYVL010000008.1 coordinate 218,490, forward strand.
CGCATGCCGAGCTTGTCGAGCTTTTGCGCCACGGAAAAACCGGCAAAGGCTTTTTCGACGATGAAGGCGGTGATGCCGCGCGAATTGAGTTCCGGATCGGTCTTGGCGTAGACGACCAGCGTCTCGGCATCCGGCCCGTTGGTGATCCACATCTTGGTGCCGTTGAGCACATAGCGGTCGTTGCGCTTTTCGGCGCGCAGGCGCAGCGACATCACATCAGAGCCGGCACCCGATTCCGACATCGCCAGTGCGCCGACTTTTTCGCCGCTGCAGAGCGAAGGCAGATACCTTTCCTTCTGCGCCTGCGTCGCCCAGCGGTTGATCTGGTTGACGCAGAGGTTGGAATGGGCGCCGTAGGAGAGGCCGACCGAGGCCGAGGCGCGCGAAATCTCCTCCATCGCCACGACATGGGCGAGGTAGCCCATGCCGGTGCCGCCGAAATCGGGATCGGCGGTGATGCCGAGCAGGCCGAGCCCGCCGAGCTCCGCCCACAGATGTGCCGGGAATTCGTTCGAGCGGTCGATCTCGGCGGCGATCGGTGCGATCTTTTCCTGGGCGAAGCGCCGCACCAGGTCGCGCAGCGCCTCGATGTCTTCGTCAAGCCCGAAGTTGAGCGTATGCGTGTACATGCCGTTCCTCCCGGCGCACGATCCCGAAATCGGGATCATGCGCGAAATCAAGTTGCTAGAGCGTCCTTTGCGCGCCCGAATAGAGGCGCGGCGTCGTAGCTCGTTGACGCGCCATCGCTCTTTGCTCCAACAAGGCGCATTGTCATTGCTAGATATGTAGCGGTGACTTCGGCGATCGACAGCCGTTCGCCCGGCCGGAACCAGACGATGACGCCGGTCATCATCTGGATCAGCGCCATGGCGGTGAGCCCGGTGTCTTCGATGCTGAATAACCCCGCTTCGACGCCGTCGCGCAGGATGGCGCGCAGCTCCTTCTCGTAGGCCGTGCGCATGCGCAGGATCTGCGTGAGTTTTTCATGCGACAGGCTGCGCAGCTCCATGTTCGAGACATGGGTGGAGTGGCGGCGTTCGATATGGAAAGCGATGTGGTTTTCGACATAAGCGGCAAGCCGCGCTGCCGGATCAGCGCCGACAGGGCGTGTTGCGCGCCACGCCTCGATCAAGCCTTCCATATGCTCACGCATCAGCATGAACAGAAGGTCCTGCTTGGTCGGGAAGTAGCGGTACAGCGCCGCTGCCTGGACGCCGACCTCGGCCGCCAACTGGCGCATCGACATCGCCTCGTAGCCGAGACGCGCAATCAGGCTGACTGCCGCCTCGCGGACCGCAGCTTCGGTCTTCTCTCCGTCGGAACCGGTCGTACGCGCCATGACAAGCCGCCTTTTCGCGGAAAATAAAACAAACGTTCAATTAATTCAAGAGGCGCGTCCGGGCAGGGCAATGGCTTCAGATTTGCTCTATCTGCACCCTCGAGAACTTTGTGCGATGGAAGCGAATGAGCAGGACCATGCCTTGCTAGGCAACAATCCTGAAATCGGCCGACATGTCGCGAGCCTCGATCTCCTCGACATCGACCTTCGAAACCGCTGCCTCTGGGGGCCCTTGCCGAAGCCGTTCGATCATTGTCGAGACCGCCGCATCGGTCCCTGCAATCAAGGCTGTCACCGAGCCGTCAACTTCGTTGCGCACCCACCCGGCAAGGCCAAGCGCCGACGCCTCGCGCCGCGCCCAGACCCGGTAGCTGACGCCTTGCACCTTGCCGTAAATGCGTACCTGCACAGTCCGGTCGGTCATCACGCTCTCCATCCTCTGAGTCGAGTCTGGCGCATCGCCGTGCAAATTCAACCGCGTTGCCGCCGGTCAGCCACATAGGGCGAAGGCTCTTCAGTTCCCCCGCGCTGCCGCCAGCGCGCCAGGCAGTTCCTCGGCAAAGATGTCGAGTTCGTGGTCGAGGCCGACACTGACCCGGATGCAGCGGTCGAGAACCGGCACCATCGGCTTGCGGATGAAGACGTCGCGTGACAACAGCGCCTGCAGCACTTTTAGTGCGAAAGCGCCGTCGCGGCCGCAGTCGATGGTGACGAAATTTGTGGCCGAAGCCAGCGGCTTCAGCCCGTTCGCTTCGGCTATTGCGGCAATGCGTCGACGGCCGGCGGCGACCCGCGCCACCACGCTCTCCAGCCAGGCCTGATCGGCAAGCGCCTCGACACCGGCGATCTGCGCCATGCGGCTGACGCCATAGTGGTTGCGGATCTTCTCGAAGTCCCGAATCACCTGGGCCTCGGCCACCGCATAGCCGCAGCGTATGCCGGCCAGCCCATAGGCCTTGGAGAAGGTGCGCATGCGGATGACGTTCGGGCGCGCCATATCGATCGGCGGCAGCGCTGAGGCTGGCCCTAATTCGCCATAGGCTTCGTCGAGTACCAGCATCGTGGTCTCCGGCAAGGCTTCGATGAAGCGGCTGAGCTCGGCGGCTTCCCACCAACTGCCCATCGGATTGTCCGGATTGGACAGGTAGACCAGTGGCGCCTTTTCCTTGGCCACTGCCGCCAGCAGGCCGTCGAGGTTTTCCCGATCGTTCTCGTAGGGCACTGCGACCAGCCGGCCGCCGACGCCGGCAACATGAAAGTTGAAGGTCGGATAGGCGCCGCGCGAGGTCACCACCGCGTCGCCGGGCGCCACATACATGCGCGCCACCAGGCTGAGCAGCCCGTCTATGCCTTCGCCGATGACGACGTTTTCGGCGCCGACGCCGAGATGCCCGGCGGCAGCTACCTTCAAATCGTGATTGTCAGGGTCGCAATACATCCACATGTCGCCGGCAATCTCAGCCATGCGGGCAATGACGCGCGGGGAAGGGCCAAAACTGCTCTCATTGGCGCCGATGCGGGCGCGAAAGGCGCGGCCGCGATCACGCTCCTGCGCCTCCGGGCCGACAAACGGCACCGTGGAGGGAAGCGCGTCGATGAGCGGCGTAAGGGGAGGGCGCAGGCGCATGATAGGGCTCGTTCGAAAGGGGGCCTTCTTCTTGCTAGCCTGCCGGCTTGGCCTGCGCAAGTTCCGCGGCAGGCGGGAACGTCAGGCTGGATTCTCCCGGATCATTTTGCTAGCGAGACATGATGAGCAACCGACTGCCACCCGCTTGGTCCAAGCACATAAAGTCCCGTTCGGCGCCGAACGTGCAACCGCCGAAAGTGAAACCGCCGTCGCGCGCGCAAGCTGACGACATGCTGCTGCGACAGGCGCTCGAACTTCAGCAAGCCAAGCGGCTCCCGGAGGCGGAGGAATTATGCCATCGCGTTCTCGCCCGCACGCCCAACCACCCGCTTTCGCTCTATATACTCGGCACGTTGGGGCTCGGTGTCGACGATGAGTTGGCTCTCCAATATTTTGCGCGGGCAGCAAGCCAGGCGCCTCAAAATCCTTATTTCCACCTCAGCCTGGGAGAGATCGGTCTAAAGCTCGGCGACAGCTTGCTTGCTATCAAACACCTGCAGCGCGCCTGTGAATTGAAGCCCGATCTGGTGGAAGCGCTTTGCGGACTGGCGCGTGCCTACGTCAACTTCGACAAGGCCGAGATGGCTTTGCCCCTTTACGAGAAGGCGCTAAAGATCAACAGCGATCATCCCATGGTCCGGACAGGTCTGGCTGGTGCACTCACCAGCGTCGGTCGCATGGACGAAGCCGGAGCGTATCTGAAGCAGGCAATCGAACGTCGCGTCGATGTTGGAGAGGCCTACAATAGCCTGGTCGACACGCGCAAGTTCACCGAAAAACCTGCCGAGCTCGACTTTATCCTGAGCGAACTCTCCAATCCCAAGCTTGACCCGGATGTTGCATCGCAGCTCCATCACGCCGCAGGCAAAGTGCTGAACGATCTTCAGCGTTATGAAGAGGCGATGGATCACTTCCAGAAGGCAAAAAAGGCCGCTGGCCATGGTTTCGATCTGGAGTCCTTCCGGCGCAGCATCGATTCCATGATCGAGATATTCAGCCCGTCACTGTTGGAAGCCAAGGCTGGCCACGGCAGTCCGTCCGAAGTGCCTGTGTTTGTGCTGGGCATGCCCCGGTCGGGGACGACGCTGACGGAGCAAATCTGCGCGAGCCATCCGGATGTCCATGGCGCCGGGGAGCTTTCTAAACTACGGCGAATGGCGGGCTTGATGGGTTTCGGAACGCAGTCGGATGAGGCCTTGCGCAGTTCGATCATGTCAATGACGAGGGACCAGTCTAGGGCGCTGGCCGAAGAATACCTGTCCTATCTGCGTCAACACGCGCCTGGCGCGTTACGCATCGTCGACAAGATGCCTCATAATTTCGAGGTTATCGGCTTGATCGGAATTCTCTTTCCCAACGCACGCATCATTCATTGCCGGCGCGATGCCATCGACAATTGCGTCTCCTGCTTCGTCTTGAGGTTCAACAAGGAGCATGGCTACAACGCCGATCTTAAGACTCTCGGGCTGTACTACCGTGAATATGATCGCCTGATGCGACATTGGAATAAGATTTTTCCGCGACGTATCTTCGAAAGTCGCTACGAGACGCTGGTTGTCGATCAAGAAGCACAATCCCGCCGTCTCATCGATCATCTTGGATTGACCTGGGACGATGCCTGCTTGCGCTTTTTCGAGACGAGCGGGTCGGTCAATACCCCCAGCCGCTGGCAGGTGCGGCAGCCGATCTATGCATCATCGGTCAAGCGCTGGAAAAAGTATGAGAGCGCAATTCAGCCGCTGATTGACGCCTTGGGCGATCTGGCTGAAATTTGAACAAGTAGGATGCGCCCGATCGGCCGAGGTCGATCGTGACTTGCTGTCGAGATACATTGATCCGGTAGGCCAGCTCTTCAGATCGGCCCAAGTTTTTCTTTTGCACGAACAAGCGTGCGGAGCGAGCATTGCATTCGACCAGCCCTGCGATCGGCTGCTCAGCAGCAGCCTGCATTATGCATCGAGAGTTGACAGCTGCCTCGCGCCGATATGAAAAACCCGGCGGTTGCCCGCCGGGTTCAATCTCAAACTAGCTCGGACTGCTAGAATGAGCGCTGGAAGCGGAGCATCCCGCCGACGCTGTCCTTGTCGTCGGCATTGGTCCAGTTGCGATCGTAGGCTTTGTCAAACTGGCCGTCGCGGGCCCAATCGACTTCGGCAGTGATCGTGAGACCGGGAACGATATCGTAGGCAATGTTCGCGGCGACGCCGTAGTTTTTGTCATCGTCAGCCGAGGCCTGGAGATTGAACGAGGTCTTCTCGTTGATGGTGTAGGTGCCACCACCCCAGACTGCCCAGTTGCCGCCCCACTGCTTGTAGAAGTTGCGGTCGATGTTGTCGTCAGAGCCGTAGCCGGCCATGATGAACAGTGTCAGGTTCTGTATCGGCGTAACGTCGACGCGAACCTTGCCGGCCCACTCTTCCCAGGTGCTGTCATAGGCGGCGACACCGGTGATCGAGCCCCAGCCCTGCGTGTATTTGATGCCGCCGACGACATACGGGACATAGCTGTCGATGGAATCATTGCCGCTGTTGCTGTCTTGGAAAATGCCAGGATCCGCAGCGGCACTGCCCGAACCGGTTTCCAACGAAGCCACGGCCGAGAAGCCGTTTCCGGCATCGAAGTAATACTGGACGACGTTGGTGTCGAAGCCGCCGTAGGGGACCAGCGTATCCTGGATGACGTTGCCGGCGTAGCCGATGAAGGTGTCGAAGGCCGATTCGTCCTTACCGACGCGCAAACCACCGAGCTGGACCCAGGCAAAGTTCAGCGAAACGCTCGTACCGCCATTGAAGTTGTCATCAAGATAATCGTTGTGGTTACCCCAGTTGAAGCGGGTCTCGGTGTAGGTCTTCAAGGTACCGAGCTCGGTTTCCTGACCGGTCCAGGTCTTCAGCGTGAAGCGGGCGTGCTTGTAGTAGGTATCCTGAGAGTCGCCGTCCTGCTGATCGGTAGTCTTTGCACCGTCGAATGAGCCGACGTCACCGATGCCGATGTCATAGCGAACATAGCCGCCGATACGCAGACAGGTTTCGGTGCCGGGGATGTAGAAGTAACCAGCGCCGTAGACGTCACAGATCTTGACGTATTCAGCGGGTTCCGGCTCGGCGACGACGACGGCATCGGCGGCGCGCGCACCGGAAACTGCGATCAGTGCCGCAGCGGAGCCGAGAAGAAGGCTCTTGATGTTCATTTTCTGACCTCCAGTCAAAAGTTAAAAAACGGGTCTGGGTATTCTTTGCTGAAGGACAGCGTTCCCTGCCCCATCCCCACTACCGAAAAAGATGCGCACCGCGCCGCTCCTTCAAACCCGACATTACCCATGAGACGGCGGCGTTCAACCACGATCGTACCGGCAAAAGGTTTGTGTTGGCGCTATACCCCGGCGTTGTTGCACAAATGACACGATTTGGCCTCACTCCGAAAGCTCCCGTTAACCAACGGCCCTTCGCAAGCCGTTGCAAACCGCGGATTCCGGCGATGGTCGGCCCGAAATGTGACCATGGCCCGAGTCGCGAACCAGGGAATTGCCGTAGAATCGCCACATCGCCGCGCGGCGCTTTGGCGAAGGGTCGATTTTTCAAGGATAATAGCGTCAGCTTGTTGATTGTGCCGGCGCTTTTCTTTATCCACCGGCGCAACGGAGAGGTGGCCGAGTGGTCGAAGGCGCTCCCCTGCTAAGGGAGTAGAGGTCAAAAGCTTCTCGTGGGTTCGAATCCCATCCTCTCCGCCACCCGAAGCCGCATTTTGGGCGTAGGGTGTCGCCCGAAGCTACGAAGTAGCGCAGGGGGACCATGTGGTACGTCTATTTTCTGCAACTCGGTAACGGCGATGTCTATGTCGGATCGACCAACGATCTTCGACGCCGTTTTGATTCGCACCGATCAGGCTATGTGACTTCGACCAAGGCCTATCTGCCTGTAACTTTGAAGTCCTACGTCGGGGTTGAAACCGAGGCCAACGCACGGCAACTCGAGCGATATTTCAAGACCGGTTCTGGCAAGGCCTTTGCGAGTAAACGTTTTTGGCCGACACGGCCTCATTGACGGCCTTAGGACCTATCTATTTGAAATATAAATAAAAACAAACCCAACGAGCTGCTTTTCGCCGACCTCCGTCCCGATTCTGACTGGAGGTCAGAAAATGAACATCAAGAGCCTTCTTCTCGGCTCCGCTGCGGCACTGATCGCAGTTTCCGGTGCGCGCGCCGCCGACGCCGTCGTCGTCGCCGAGCCGGAACCCGCTGAATACGTCAAGATCTGCGACGTCTACGGCGCTGGCTACTACTACATCCCCGGCACCGAAATCTGCCTGCGCATCGGCGGCTATGTCCGCTATGACATCTCCGTGGGCCAGGCTGGCTCGTTCGACGGCGCCAGGTACCAGGACCTGTCGGATGCCTTGGATGGTGAAGACAACGTCAACGACGGCTATTACAAGCAGGCTCGCTTCACGTTGAGGACCTACACCGGCCAGGAAACCGAGATGGGCACCTTGAAGACCTACACCGAGACCCGCTTCAACTGGGGAACGGGTCACTATGACGACACCGCCTTTTCCAACTTTGGCAGCAGAGGCGTTTCGCTGAACTTCGCCTGGATCCAGCTTGGTGGTCTCCGCGTTGGTAAGGACGAAACAGCCTTCAATACGTTCACCGGCTACGCCGGCAACGTCATCCAGGATACGATCGTTCCCTACGGCGGCTTCGACACCAACGTCGTCCAGTATTACTTCGATGCCGGAAACGGCTTCTCGGCGGTGGTTTCGTTGGAAACCGGTGAAGGCTTTGTCGTTGCTGACGTTGGGCCTCCACTTGTCCTCAATCTCGGTCACGACTCGATCGACAGCTACGTCCCGTATGTCGTCGGCGGCGTGAAGTACACGCAGGGCTGGGGATCCATCAGCGGTGTTGTTGCCTATGACAGCAGCCTGGAAGAATGGGCCGGCAAGGTTCGCCTCGACGTGACGCCGATGCAGAACCTGTCGCTGTTCTTGATGGCCGGCTACGGCTCTGACGACAATCTCCCGCGCAACTTCTACAAGCAGTGGGGCGGTAACTGGGCAGTCTGGGGTGGTGGCACCTACACCATCAACGAGAAGACCTCGTTCAATCTCCAGGCGTCGTATGACGAAGCCAAGGAAGCTGGCGTCGCGGCCAATATCGCCTACGACATCGTTCCCGGCATGACGATCACGGCCGAAGTGGACTGGGCTCATAACAGCCACCACATCGATAGCGACTCGCTGCCCGGTTATGAATACAACTGGACCGGCATCCCGGGCGACAAGAAAAACGCCGTTGGCGGCTTCCTCCGCTTCCAGCGCTCGTTCTAAGGGCTGGACTTAAGGCAAGTGAAATCCAGCCCGGGCGCCTTAACGCCCGGGCTGTTTTTGTTTTCGCGACTGGTCGCAAACAGAAGGAAAAGGGGGTTCGGTAGCTGAACAGGGTTGTGGAACGATGTCGTTGGGATCCGCCGCTGGTGGATGAAATCGGCCGCAACGCTTAAAACTCTTGAAAGGGCACCGCCAAGCAGGTAGGTCTAGGCCTATCCACTCGGGGGTGTGGCGAATAATGACGAACGATGCGATTCAAGAGGGAGGAACCTCTGATCATTTTTCGATGTTTTCTTCTCAAACTGCAAAAATAAAATACAGTTACAACAAGATACGAGAAGTAAAGTCGCACAGGATCGGAGAACTTTTTTCAGCATACCGGGACATACTTTGGGATGACGGGCGGCATAAATACAATGTCAGCTCCTTCATCGGCGAAATAGACGAGATCCTCCTTGGGGAGCGTTTCAGCGCCTTTGACCAAAGCACCCTCGACAATCTTATCGGCACCTTGCGCCAGCGCGGCAACAGCAACGCAACCATCAATCGGAAGATGGCTGCCCTCAGCAAACTGCTGCGCAAGGCTCACAAGATGGGAGATATCCACAGCCTGCCCGAGTTCCGCCGCCAGAAGGAGCGGGCGGGACGGATTCGTTTCCTCGAAAGAGACGAGGAGGCCAGGCTGTTCGCCGCCATCAAGAGCCGCAGCGAGGACGCTTATCGGCTTTCCGTCTTTCTCGTCGACACCGGTTGCCGCCTCGGCGAAGCGCTGGGCTTGATCTGGAACGATATCCAGGAGCACCGCGTCAGTTTCTGGATCACCAAATCCGGCCGCAGCCGTACCATCCCGATGACCGAGCGGGTAAAAGAGGTGATCAAGCTGCCGGCCACCGAGGGCCGCCGGCCCAAAGGCCCGTTCACCAAGCTCAGCCAGGCGCAGTTTCGCGCCATCTGGAACGATGCCAAGGCCGAAGTCGGGCTTGGCGCCGACGATCAGGTCGTGCCGCATATATTGCGCCATACTTGTGCCTCGCGTCTCGTCCAGGGCGGCATCGATATCAGGCGTGTGCAGATGTGGCTCGGCCATCAGACGCTGTCGATGACCATGCGCTACGCGCATCTGGCCACCAACGACCTCGATGGCTGCGTCACTGTGCTGGAGACGCCGCGGTGCAGTGGCGCGGACAGTGGCGGCGCAAGTGCTTTGTCTGCTCCACCTCCGGCAAGGCGAGGGCCAAAAAGCGAGCCGACCGCAAGCAAGGCCCCAAAGCCAGCGAAGAGAAGCGCCAAATCCTGACGGATCTGACGTGAGATATCAGCCAGCCGCTCAGGGTCGCGCTGCCCCTCATTGCCCTGCCGGGCATTTCTCCCCGTATGGCGACGGGGAGAAAGGCGCTCATGCGAAAGATTTCGCTAATCCCCAGCGTTGCAGATACCTCCCTTCTCCCCGTCGCCATACGGGGAGAAGGTGCCGGCAGGCGGATGAGGGGCAGCGCCGACATCGATAAAATTATTTCACCGCTAATTCCAACGGAACTGTCAACGGCCGCCGGAATGCTTTGACCGACGCAAAACCTGCGCGTGAATTACTTCGCTCGGTCGAGCTTTACTTCTAACCACCCCGCTGCTCCGCCCGATCGAAAAAACCAGCGATCCTGCCCGGCAGGATCCCGGACTCCAAAAACGGTGCATGCCCCTGGCCGTCGGCGGTGATCGTCTCGATATCGGTATGGCGCGTCCGCATCTGCTCGAGCGTTTCAGCGGACAGCAGCTTCGAATTGGCGCCGCGTATGACGAGCATCGGGATGGCCGCCAGTGCGTCGAACTGTGGCCACAGATCTGGCAGCGGCCGGCTGGGATCGAGCCCCGCCAGTGTCTCGACCAGTGTCGGATCGAAATCGGGCAGAAATCCCTCCTCGGTCTCGCGGTAGAGGGCTGATACCATCCGCTCCCAATCCGCATCGGTCAGCGCCGCAAAATCCGCGCCATGGGTGCCGCGCAGGCCGCGGACCACCTCCGCGTACGTCTTCGGCCTTGGCGCGGGGTCGAGGTAGGAGCGGATATGGGCGAGACCTTGCGATTCGATCACCGGGCCGATGTCGTTGAGGACGATGGCCTTCAGCACGGGCGGCCGCATCGCCCCGAGCACATGGATGATCAGTCCGCCGCGCGATGTGCCGATGAAGGCAGCCTCGTGGATGCCAAGTGCTGCCAGTCCGGCGAGAATATCGCCCGCTTCGATGCCGATATTGTAATGGCCGATATCGGCATCGTAGGCGGACTGGCCGCGTCCGCGATAGTCGAAGGCGACAACCTTACGCCTCGCCTGCGTCGACAGATAAAGCGCCAAATCGTGAAAATCACGGCAATTGCGGGTCAGGCCGGGAAGGCAAACGACTGGCCAACCGCCGGAATTCGCTTCGCCGTAGATGCGGGCGTGCAGGCACAGCCCGTCCGGCGCGGCGTAGAAGAAATCGGAAAAACCCTGCTCGATTGGCATGTAGACTCCGTTCCTCTCACCGCCGGATCGCTTCGATTGCTACAGGCGAGGGGCAGGTAAGGTCAAATAGGGAAGGCGCCGGCGTTGGAGGTCCCTCAACGGGAAGATTGGCTGCCATAGTCGCTTTCGCCAGGTTTCGTAGGATGCAGAAAGGCACTGTCCCCGAAGCTGCCGATCTCCCACTTGGGGGCAGGGCTATTGCAGATGGAAAGTCGAGGCTTTCGCTCTACGACGGACCCCCACCCCTAACCCCTCCCCACAAGGGGGAGGGAGACTTCCGTTGGCGCTGACCTCGGCAAATTGCCTGCCTTTCGGCGCCAAAAGGGGAAGTAAGGGCATGCGGCAGCGTTCCCTCCCCCTTGTGGGGAGGGTTAGGGTGGGGGTCCATCTTCGTAAGAATCCAAATGCGATTGCCCTGCGCTTGGGGGATGTCTGGTGATTGGCAAGGAGGGCAGGACAGAGCGGGCCGCTGTCCCGCCAACTCCACGTCCGGAACCTTCATAGCCAGAAACAAAAAACCCGCCTCGGTGGGCGGGTCGTTGGAGCCAATTAGCACCATACCGAAATTAGTAGCATAGCTGCCGGCACAAAGCAAGAACAAAATACGCCGTGACCGACAAATTCGCGTTCCTTCGTAGCCTGACTCGGTTTGGAGCCCGGTCGTCACCCCCGGCCGTTCACCAAGTCCCCGACAATGTCGTATTTGCCGGAGATACGCATCTTGTAAACCTCGTAATTCTCCATCACGCGCTGAACGTAACTTCTTGTTTCCGTATAGGGAATCCGCTCGATCCAGTCGACGACTGCATCGACGTCCTCGCCGCGCGGGTCGCCGTATTTCGCCACCCACTGGGCGGCGCGGGCGGGGCCGGCATTGTAGCCGGCGAAGGTCAGCACGTAGGAGCCGTCGAAACGGCCGAGCTGCTCGCCCAGAAAGGCGGCGCCCAGCGTTGCATTGTAGCCGGCATCGGTGGTCAGCCGCGCCTGCGAGAAAGTCATGCCGGCCTTCTTCGCCAATTGCTTGGCCGTGCCTGGCATCAGCTGCAGCAGTCCGCGCGCGCCGGCGCTGGAGACGGCGCCGATGTTGAACTCGCTTTCCTGCCGGGCAATCGCATAGGCCAGCGCCTTGCCCGAGCCGGAGACGTTGGCGGTGTCGGGAATGACGCCGAGCGGATGCGACAGCGCGCCTACGTCGATGCCGCGGGCGCCGGCGATCTTGCCGACCTTCAGCGCCATGAAATGGTTGCCTTGTCTTTCCGCCAACACCGCAAGCAGCGCCAGTTCGCCGGGGCTGTTCAGCTGCCCGGCAAGGTCGCGGTAGAGGGTTTCGGCATAGCGGTCATAGCCTGCCTGCTGCAGCCGCTCGATGGCGCTGACCGCCTCGCGGGTGGCAAAATTCCGGCGGTCGGCGGCACTTGGCTGCGGGTAGACGATGTTGAGGATCTGCCGGCCGACGCGCTCGCCGGCGAGCTGGCCGTAAAAGGTCGTGCCGTAGCTGGCGGCGCGGCTGAAATAATCCTTGGCACTGCCGAGCCCGCCGACCTCGGCGGCACGGCCGAGCCAGTAATAGGCGCGCGACAGCGACATCGGCCCTTGGGCGAGCTCCGCGATTTGCGCAAAATGCTTGGCGGCGGTGCTCGGGTCGTTGAGGCCGCGCAGCGCGTACCAGCCCGCATGGAATTCCGCCTCGGCAGCATTGGCGGGACTTTCGGCGGCATGCGCGGCGACTATTCTGTAGGCGGTCTTCATGTCGCCCTGGTCGACCAGCTCGCGCGACAGCACCCGGCGTTCGACCCACCAGGCGTCCGGATCGACCAGAGCGTCGCGGTCGCCCGGCGCCTTCAGCACCAGCGCGGCGGCATCGGAAAATTTCTGTTGCTTGCGCAGATATTCGGCTTCGGCAAAGAGATAGCCGGCCGCCCGCTGCGCTGCCGGCACCGCCTTCAGCAGCTTGGCCGCGTTCTTGTCGCCTTTGGTGACTGCCGCCCAGGCATCGGCCAATTGCTGGGCGCCGGCGAGACCGGCGACGCGTAGCGCCGAAGCGACCCGGTCGGCATAAAACATGCGCTCCATGCGGAAGCGATGGTCGGCGGCCGGGATCAGCGCGCCGAACTCGCGGATGACCGCCGCCTCGTCCCCGGCTTCGAGCTTTTCGGTGCGCCAGAATGGCGACAGCACCGAGCGCGCCGCCTTGGTATTGCCTAGCGCTACATAGGAGCGCGCAAGGATCACCACGCCCTCGAAGGTCAGCGGCTGGCTGCCGTCGAACGCCCGCACCACGACCTGTGGCGCGGGGTTCTCGCGATAGAGCGCGCGCTCGCTGTTCTTGCGCAAGGCGATCGTGCCCGGCCAGTTCGGCAGCATCTTCGCGGCATCGGCGATGTCGCCGCTCGGCACCTGGTCGCCGCCATAGAGCGCAATCGCCCAGGCAAGGATGTGCCGATCGAGCGATTTGGCCGGCAGCGCTTCGCGCACCTGGCGCGCGCGCTGAATGTCGTTTGCCGCCAGCGCATCGAGACCGCTCTTCAGCACCGCGACGCTGGCGGATGGCGAAGGGGACTGCTGCAATGCATCGTTCTGCGGCTCCGTGATCGGGATCGCCGACGTGACCTGCCCATCGACGCTGCCGCCGATCGCCGCGCCGGGGACCAGCACAACGATCGCGCCGAGAAGCGCGAAAAGACGAGGCCGCCTGGTCGGCATGGATTTGGTCATTTCCTATTCTTCGAGCTACCACTGGCACAGATGAACTGCAGCCTATTCGTCTGTGATGAAGGGCCCGTAAAGAAAACCTTATCGAGGTCGTTCGAATTGCAATTGCTCGCGCAATGCTTGCCGCGCAACAATGTCGAGACTATGGTGCGCCGCTTCGCTTTCGGCTAGAAGGCGCGCACGACAAACACCTACAGCGCCGCGCGTCTTCTCAGACGCGCAAAGGACGCTGTAGCAATTTAAATTTGGCGCATAACCCTTTCCGAAATCGACTGCGATTTTCGGGGTCATGCGCTAGTCCCAAGGAGTTGGACGACATGCTAAGAGGCTCGCTGACCGCGCTCGTCACACCGTTCGAAAAGAGCGGCCGTTTCGACGAGAAAGCCTTTCGCGCGTTCATCACCTGGCAGATCGCCGAAGGCACGACGGGCGTGGTCCCGGTCGGCACCACCGGCGAGTCGCCGACGCTGTCGCATGACGAGCACCGCCAAGTCGTCAAGGTTTGCATCGAGGTCGCCAAGGGCCGGGTTCCGGTCGTCGCCGGCGCCGGCTCCAACAACACCGAAGAGGCGGTCGGCCTAGTCCAGTATGCCGAGAAGGCGGGCGCCGACGCGGCTCTTGTCGTCACGCCCTATTACAACAGACCGACACAGCGCGGCCTCTATGCGCATTTCGCCGCCGTCGCCAAGGCAACCAGCCTGCCGATCATCATCTACAACATTCCGCCGCGCTCGGTGGTCGACATGAGCCCCGAGACGATGGGCCAGTTGGTGCATGACTTCAAGAACATCGTCGGCGTCAAGGATGCCACCGGAAAGGTCGAGCGGGTTTCGGAGCAGCGCGCCACCTGTGGCAAGGATTTCATCCAGCTCTCCGGCGAAGACGCCTCGGCGCTCGGCTTCAACGCGCATGGCGGCGTCGGTTGCATCTCGGTGACGGCAAATGTCGCGCCCAGGCTTTGCGCTGAATTCCAGGAGGCAACGCTTTCCGGCGACAGCGCCAAGGCGCTCGACCTGCAGGACCGTCTGTTGCCGCTGCACAAGGCGATTTTCATGGAGCCCGGCGTTTCCGGCGCGAAATATGCGCTGTCGAAGCTGGGCAAGGTCGAGAACGTGCTGCGCTCGCCGCTAATGACGGTCGAGCCGTCGACCGCCGAGAAGATCGACGCGGCGATGAAGCACGCCGGCTTGATAAACTAGGGATGAGGCGCCACCTCTCCGCATCATGAATCAAGTCAGAAAAGCCGATCCCAACAACAAGACCGTTGCGGAAAACCGCAAGGCGCGGTTTTCCTATGAGGTGCTCGACACGATCGAGGCCGGCCTGGTGCTGACCGGTACGGAAGTGAAATCGCTGCGCCAGGGCCAGGCCAATATCCAGGACAGCTACGCCTCGGTCGAGGGCGGCGAGATCTGGCTGATCAACTCCTATTTGCCGGAGTATCTGCAGGCCAACCGCTTCAACCATGAGCCGCGCCGCCGCCGCAAACTGCTGCTCAACAAGCGCGAGATGGCCAAGCTGGCGCAAAGCGTCGACCGCGAAGGCATGACGCTGGTGCCGCTGAAGATCTACTTCAACGACCAAGGCCGTGCCAAGCTGCTGCTCGCCGTTGGCCGCGGCAAGAAGCTGCACGACAAGCGCGAGACCGAAAAGCAGCGCGACTGGTCGCGCGAGAAGGGCCGGCTGCTGAAGGAGCGAGGGTGAGGCGCGGTCCGCGAAGCGGACGAAAAGCCAGCGATTTGGCTTTTCGAGCGACGAACGCCCGGAGCCATAGCGGCGGGCAGGGCGGACCAAAAGGGATAGGTCTCGTTTGAAAAACCGGATCGTCTTGTGGGGCGCGGCCGGTCTGCTCGTGGCGGGCCTCGTTCTGGCCGGCGGCTATACCTACTTCCAGACGTTTTCTCCGGACCGCGACAAATATCCGGTCAGGGGCATCGACGTCTCCCATCATCAGCGGCAGATCGACTGGCGGCGTGTTGCCGCCGACGATGTCGCCTTCGCCGTGATCAAGGCGACGGAAGGCGGCGATCATGTCGACGATGCCTTCGCCGCCAATTTGCGCGCGGCCCGCGCCGCCGGTCTTGCCGTCGGTGCCTATCATTTCTTCACCTTCTGCAGACCGGGTGCGGATCAGGCACGCAACTTCATCTCGGTGGTGCCGCACGATCAGCCTTTGCTGCCGCCGGTGGTAGACATCGAGTTCGGCGGCAATTGCCCGCAGCGGCCAACCCCCGAACAGCTGAACTCCGAGCTTTCCGCCTTCCTCGGCCCGGTCGAGGCGGCGTTCGGCAAGACGGCGATCCTCTATGTGACCGACGAGGCGGCACAAGCCTATGCCGGGCAGCTAGCCGGCCGCCCGCGCTGGCTGCGTTCGCTGGCGCTGCGGCCGGGCCATGACGACTGGATCTACTGGCAGTACCACAACCGGGGCCGCGTCGACGGCATCAGCGGCGACGTCGACCTGAATGTTCTCCAGGGCGGACCTGCGACGCTGGCGGCATTGTTTGCCGCAGCGCCTGAAGCGACAGCGTCGGATTGATGCTATCCTGTCCACCAAAACACGCTCGATGGCACGAAGACAGAGCGACGAGGGGTTCCCCATCTGGCTATATCGCAGGCGGCGCCGTGCTAAGTACATTTGATGCCGGAGCGCCCTTCATCAACCAATGACAGCAACGCCCCGCCTGCTGCGACGGACGGCGGCGACCCCCGCCTGGCATTTGTCTATGCGGAGGCGGTGCGTGGCCTCCAGCACCAGCAGGGCGTGGTTGAAAGTCTCAATACGCGCGCCGGCAATCTGATCTTCGCAACCGCGTTCGCGAGTTCTCTCCTCGGAGGCAGGGCGCTCCTGGATGGCGTGGGGCCCTGGGACTGGCTGGCGCTGATATTGCTTTTTCTTATCGGGCTGCTGGTCGCGATTATGGTGTGGCCGTATTATAACTATACGTTCCGTTTCGATCCAGAGAAGTTGCTCCAGGACTTCGTCGATCAGCACCCTCCCGCAACCCTGGACGGGATGCACCGAGCGCTTGCGCTGCGCATCAAATCCGACATGGCCAGCAATTGGCGGATCATCCAACGCCTGCGCGTCGCGCTGCAGCTTGCACTGTTTCTGTGGTTGCTGGATCTCCTGGCCTGGTTGTTCGCGATCGCCCGAATCTAGGGCTCGTGCCCTGGCGGGCATCGTCCGACTCTATGTCTTCAGAAAAGCGTCTATCTGACTGAAGACGTTGATGAACATCGCTTCCGTCAACACGCCGGTATTGGTGTTGTAGCGCGAGCAATGATAGCTGGAAAACAGCGTGATGCCATTGGCCTGCTGCTGCCCACCATGCCGGAACGGATAGGCGGCAACGCGTTGGCCGAGCGCCCGCACGGTCGACTGGTGGGCGATCGAGCCAAGCGCCAGCACAGCGCGCAGATTTGGAAATCGCGCGATCGTCGGCACCAGGAACGTCCGGCAGGTCGCTATCTCGGCGCCAACCGGCTTGTTGTCCGGCGGCACGCAGCGCACCGCATTGGTAATCGCCGTGCCGACAAGCTCCAGCCCGTCATCCGGTCGCGCTTTGAATTCGCCGCGCGCAAAGCCGTGCGCGATCAGCGTGTTGTAGAGCAGGTCGCCGGCAAAATCGCCGGTGAAGGGGCGCCCCGTCCGGTTTGCCCCGCGCAGGCCCGGCGCCAGCCCGACGATCAGCAACCGCACCGCATCCTCGCCTTCCGGCGGCAAAAAGGTCGGCACCGGCGCGTTGAACCAGGACGGCTCGCGCCGCCGCCACTCGGCGATGAAGTCGTGCAACCGCGGGCAGAGCGGGCAATCGCGATCGGGTTCGGGAGAGACGACCAGGGGCGCGGTCAAGGCAACGACCGTCAATAGTCTTCCTCGTCGACTTCGGCCGGTTCGGGCCGGCGCACCGGCCGCTCCGACGGATCGCGGCCGACTTCATTCTTAAGCGTCATCAAGTCGATGAAATGGTCGGCCTGGCGGCGCAGATCGTCGGAGATCATCGGCGGCTGCGAAGCCATGGTCGAGACGATCGACACCTTGCGCCCGCGCCGCTGCAGCGCCTCGACCAGCGTGCGGAAATCGCCGTCGCCCGAAAAGATGACATAATGGTCGACGACATCGGCAAGCTCGAGCGCATCGACGGTCAGCTCGATATCCATATTGCCCTTAATCTTGCGCCGGCCGGTCGAGTCGGTGAATTCCTTGGCCGGTTTGGTCACCACCTTGAAGCCGTTATAGTCGAGCCAGTCGATCAGCGGCCGTATCGAGGAGTATTCCTGATCCTCGACCAGCGCGGTGTAGTAATAAGCGCGCAGCAGATAGCCGCGTTTCTGGAAGCTCGCCAGAAGTTTGCGGTAATCGATGTCAAAGCCCAGCGCGCGCGAGGTGGCGTAGAGATTGGCACCGTCGATAAAGAGAGCGATTTTTTCACGAGGATCGAACATGGAAAATGTCCTTTTTCGAAATAAGCGGTCGTCTAAATGCGTGGCGACTATCGGCCGGTCTGATAATAGACCTGTTGGCCTTCATCGTTCGAGATAACGCCAGTTTTACGGCAATCCAAGGCACCATGCCGCACCGCAAGCAATTGTGATCGGCGCTGTGTCGCCGCAGGCGGCCCGCGTCAGAGCTGCGCACCGCCATAAAAGCTTGTATTTTGGCGGCGTTCGGGTTATGGACCGCGCCTGTTTTCCATCAAATCCAGGCATGAAAGGGGCAACTCATGGCCCGCGTAACCGTTGAAGATTGCATCGACAAGGTCGACAACCGCTTCGAGCTGGTGCTCTTGGCCGGCCACCGCGCCCGTCAGATCAGCCAGGGCGCGCAGATCACCGTACCGCGCGACAACGACAAGAACCCGGTCGTTGCGCTCCGCGAAATCGCCGAAGAGACGCTGTCGCCGGACGATCTCAAGGAAGATCTCATCCATTCGCTGCAGAAGCATGTCGAGGTCGATGAGCCGGAAGCCGACGGCGAGGCGATTGCCGACCAGACCGGCAGCGCCGTTGCAGCCACCGATGCCGACGACGCCGAGGATAACGTCACCTTCGATCGCATGACCGAAGAAGACCTGTTGGCCGGCATCGAAGGCCTGGTGCCGCCGGAAAAAAGCGACGATTATTGATCTTAGCGACAACTGCCGACACTTTCGCGTCGGCAGTTTCGTGGCTATCTATGACATGCGCCGTACGCCAGTGCGGCGCATGATTCATTTCAGCATTGCGAGATCCCGCCCATGATGCGTCAGTATGAGCTTGTCGAGCGCGTGCAGCGCTACAAGCCTGACGTCAACGAGGCGCTGCTCAACAAGGCCTATGTTTACGCCATGCAGAAGCATGGCCACCAGAAACGCGCCTCCGGCGACCCGTATTTCTCGCATCCGCTCGAAGTCGCCGCCATCCTCACCGAAATGCACATGGACGAGGCGACGATCGCCGTTGCCTTGCTGCACGACACGATCGAGGACACCACGGCGACCAGGGCCGAGATCGACGAATTGTTCGGCCCGGAAATGGGCAAGCTGGTCGAGGGCCTGACCAAGCTGAAGAAGCTCGACCTCGTCTCGAAGAAGGCCGAGCAGGCGGAGAACCTGCGCAAGCTGTTGCTGGCGATCTCGGAAGACGTGCGCGTGCTTCTGGTCAAGCTCGCCGACCGCCTGCACAATATGCGCACGCTCGACCATGTGCCGGAAGCCAAGCGCCTGCGCATCGCCGAAGAGACGATGGACATCTATGCGCCGCTGGCCGGCCGCATGGGCATGCAAGGCATGCGCGAGGAGCTGGAAGAGATTGCCTTCCGCTTCATCAATCCGGAAGCCTACCGCGCCGTCACCGCACGGCTGGCCGAAATCTTCGAGCGCAACAAGGGCGTGCTGTCGGAGATCGAGAAGGCGCTCTCCGCGCTGTTCGACAAATATTCGATCAAGGCCGAGGTCAAGAGCCGGCAGAAGAAGCCGTGGTCGGTGTTCCGCAAGATGGAAGCCAAGGCGTTGTCCTTCGAGCAGCTGTCCGACATCTTCGGCTTTCGCGTCGTCGTCGATACCGTCGAGGACTGCTACCGGGCGCTCGGCGCCATCCACACCACTTGGTCGATGGTGCCCGGCCGTTTCAAGGACTACATCTCCACGCCGAAGCAGAACGACTACCGCTCGATCCACACTACCATCGTCGGCCCGTCGCGCCAGCGCGTCGAATTGCAGATCCGCACCTATCAAATGAACAAGATCGCCGAATACGGCGTCGCTGCTCATTCGATCTATAAGGATACCGGTGGCAAGATGAATGGTGCCGCCCATGCGATCTCGAAGGAAACCAATGCCTATGCCTGGCTGCGGCGCACCATCGAGCAGCTTGCCGAAGGCGACAATCCCGAGGACTTCCTCGAAAACACCAAGCTGGAACTGTTTCAGGACCAGGTATTCTGCTTCACGCCGAAGGGCATGCTGATCGCGCTGCCGCGCGGCGCCACGCCGATCGACTTTGCCTATGCCGTCCACACCGACGTCGGCGACACTTGCGTCGGTGCCAAGGTCAATGGCCGCATCATGCCGCTGATGACGGAGCTGAAGAACGGCGACGAGGTCGAGATCATCCGCTCGAAGGCGCAGGTCCCGCCGGCGGCGTGGGAATCGGTGGTCGTTACCGGCAAGGCACGCTCGGCCATCCGCCGCGCCACCAAGAACGCCATTCGCAAGCAATATTCAGGTCTCGGTATCCGCATTCTGGAGCGCGCCTTCGAACGGTCCGGCAAGACCTTCACCAAGGAAAGCCTGAAGCCGGTGCTGCACCGGCTGGCGCGCAAGGACATCGAGGATGTGTTGGCCGCGGTCGGCCGAGGCGAAGTTGCCTCCACCGATGTCATGAAGGCGGTGTTTCCCGACTACAAGGACGAGCGTGTCACGCTGGTAGCGCCCAAGCAGCGCGAGGAGGGCTGGTCGAAGATCCGCAACGCCGCCGGCATGCTGTTCCAGATTCCGGGCCGCGCCGCACGCAAGGACAAGAACCAGCCGCGCGACGACGCGGTGCCGATCCGCGGTGTGCGCGGCGATCTGCCGGTGCGCTTCGCGCCGGAGGGGGCAGTGCCAGGCGATCGCATCGTCGGCATCGTGCAGCCGGGAACCGGTATCACCATCTATCCGATCCAGTCGCCGGCGCTGCAGGCCTTTGACGACCAGCCCGAGCGCTGGATCGACGTGCGCTGGGACATTGACGAGCGCACCAAGGAGCGGTTCCCGGCGCGCGTCTCGGTCACCGCCATCAACGCGCCGGGTTCGCTGGCCGATATTGCACAGGTCGTCGCATCCAACGACGCCAACATCCACACTTTGTCGATGGTGCGCACCGCGCCCGATTTCACCGAAATGCTGATCGATCTCGAAGTGTGGGACCTCAAGCACTTGAACCGGCTGCTGTCGCAGCTAAAGGACAATTCGAGCGTCAGTGACGCAAGGCGCGTGAATGGGTGAATAGTGAATAGTGAATAGTGAATAGTGAATAGTGAAAGAGGGTGCTCACTACCCTACTACGCTACTACCCTACTACCATTCACCATTCACCATTCACCATGGACATGGAGTGAACGATGAACACCGATGAAGTGCTGGGCATTTTCCGCGAGGCCGGCGCCGTTCTCGAAGGGCATTTCATCCTGACATCGGGCCTGCGCAGCCCGGTCTTCCTGCAGAAGGCGCGCGTTTTCATGCATGCCGACAAGACTGAGCGCTTGTGCAAGGCGCTCGCCGAAAAGATCCGCACTGGCGTGCCCGGCAGGATCGACTACGTCGTCGGCCCGGCGATCGGCGGGCTGATCCCGGCCTATGAGACCTCGCGCCATCTTGGTGCGCCGGCGATCTGGGTCGAGCGGGAAGGGGGCGAGTTCAGGCTGCGCCGCTTCGAGATCGCCAAGGGATCGCGCGTTGTCATTGTCGAGGACATCGTCACCACCGGTCTGTCGATCCGCGAGACCATCGACTGCCTGCGCGGCCTTGGCGCCGAAGTCGTTGCCGCCGCATGCATCATCGACCGCTCGGCCGGCAAGACCGATGTCGGCGTGCCGCTGATCGCGCTCGCCGAATATGAAGTTCCGGCCTATCCAGCCGACATGCTGCCGCCCGAGCTCGCCGCCATACCGGCGATCAAGCCGGGCAGCCGCAATATATGACTGAGGCGCTGCCGTGATTGCCGGCATCGATCATTTCGTGCTGACAGTTCGTTCGGTGGACGATACCTGCGCCTTCTATCAGCGCGTGCTTGGCTTCAAGCGCCTCGACGAGCCGGACCGACCAACGGCGCTGCTGTTTGGAACGCAGAAGATCAATGTGCATCAGGTCGGGCGTACCTTCGAGCCGAAGGCCAAGGCGCCGACGCCGGGCTCCGGAGATTTCTGCTTGATTGCTGCCCGGCCGCTCGCCGAGATATGTGCCAACCTCGCCGCCAATGGTGTGGTGATAGAGGTCGGCCCGGTCGAGCGTGTCGGCGCTCGGGGCGCGATGATGTCGGTCTATTTCCGCGATCCGGACGGCAACCTCGTCGAGGTCAGCGAATATCGATCCTAAGTGACGCTCCTTAAATTCGCCGCGATCATGCCCTGTTCAGAACGGCGATACCCAAGGCTGGCGCGACCGGCCACCGAGCGGATGCCCTCGGCCTCGTTGTTCTTCGGCCAGCGCATCGCTATATCAAAGTCGTAGTTGCTTTTCGGCGACCGCAGAGCGCAGCATAGGCTGTCGCGCCTGGCTGGAAAGGCCGGCGTGAAGCCATCGACGGAACTAGGAACAGGAACAGAGTGCTTTTTCGACGGCGCAAGCCTGATGGTTTTTTCGAGCGGGTGCGTACTTATTTGTGGCCGCGCCGCTCGTTCTCGCGCTCGCTGCGGTATTTCTCCAAACGCATCCTGCGGCTTCGGGCCACGCCGCATGCCGTGGCCGCCGGTGTTGCGGCGGGCGTATTCGCGTCGTTTTTCCCGCTTGGCTTTCACTTCATCATTGCTGCCATCCTGTGCTGGCTGATCGCCGGCAATCTGGTCGCGGCAGCACTCGGCACGGTCTTCGGCAACCCCCTGACCTTTCCGCTGCTATGGGCCGCCTCCTGGGAGGTCGGCAAGCTGATCCTGCATGAACACCTGCCGGCGCATGGCCCGCCCGCGCATCTCGGCGACATGCTGCATAATCTTTCCTTTGCGCAATTGTGGGGACCGGTGCTGAAGCCGATGACGATCGGCGCAATACCGCTCGGCCTGGTTTTCGGCCTGCTGTTTTACGGCATCACCCGCTGGGGCATGGTCACTTTCCACGAGCAGCGCCGCAAGCGGCTGGCCGAAAGAGCGGCAAAGGCTGGAAAAACCGGGCCGGAAGTTCCTGCCGAATGATTATCGGTATTGGCAGCGACCTCATCGACATCAGACGCATCGAGAAGTCGCTGGAACGCCATGGCCAACGCTTCATCCAGCGCATCTACACCGAGATCGAACAGGCGCGGTCCGAAAACCGCGCGGCGCGTGCGGCCTCCTACGCCAAGCGTTTCGCTGCCAAGGAAGCCTGCGCCAAGGCACTGGGTACCGGTCTGGCGCAGGGTGTGTTCTGGCGCGACATGGGGGTCGTCAACCTGGCCAGCGGCAAGCCGACCATGGCGCTGACCAATGGGGCGGCAGCGCGGCTGGACGAAATTCTACCTGAAGGGCACCGCGCGGTGATCCACCTCACCATCACC
Source organism: Mesorhizobium sp. M0018 (assembly GCF_040323955.1). Lineage (NCBI taxonomy): Bacteria > Pseudomonadati > Pseudomonadota > Alphaproteobacteria > Hyphomicrobiales > Phyllobacteriaceae > Mesorhizobium > Mesorhizobium sp. M0018. The sequence goes on from NZ_JAMYVL010000008.1 coordinate 241,710, forward strand.
GATGATTTTCCGCTCGCTCAAGCCTTTGTGATCATTGAAGCGTTGCCGGTCGAAGAAGCGCCACATTGATTGCATCTGACCACCGGCATGACGTTGCCCAGCGCGCGCCGAGACTCTATACCATCCAACGCACAATCGAGGACGACATGAGCGTGGCTGAAAAAACCCAGAAGAAATCCGGCGGACTTGGCGAAACCGTCAGCGTCATCGTCCAGGCCCTGCTGCTTGCGCTGGTCATCCGCACGCTCCTGTTCCAGCCGTTCTCGATCCCGTCCGGGTCGATGCGGCCGACTTTGCTCGAAGGCGACTATCTCTTCGTCACCAAGTGGTCCTACGGCTTCTCCCGCTATTCACTGCCGTTCGGGCCGAACATCTTTTCGGGCCGCATCTGGGGCTCAGAGCCGAAGCGCGGCGACGTGGTGGTGTTCAAGTTTCCGCCGGATCCTTCTGTCGATTATATCAAGCGCGTCGTCGGCCTGCCGGGCGACAAGATCCAGGTCAAGGATGGCCAGCTCTTCATCAATGACGTGGGCGTGCCGCGCGTCAAGGTCGGGCAGATCGACAACCGAGACATCACCGAGGAGAACGGGCCGGTCGATGTCTATCGCGAGACGCTGCCGAACGGCGTCAGCTACGACACGCTCGACCTGACGCAGGCCTCGATCGGCGACAATACCAAAGAGTTCAAGGTGCCGCCCGGTCACTATTTCATGATGGGCGACAATCGCGACAACTCGTCGGACAGCCGCTTCACCGTCGGCTTCGTGCCGGACGAGAATTTGGTCGGCCGCGCCAACCTCATTTTCTTCTCGATCGGCGGCAGCGCCAGCCCGCTCGAAATCTGGAAATGGCCGTCGCTGATGCGCGCCTCGCGCCTGTTCCATTTCGTCAATTAGGGCCATGGCGGCGACGAAACGGCTGACCGCCGATGCGCTCGCCGAGGCGCTCAGGGAGCGCACCGGCCACAGTTTTGGCGACCATCAGCGCCTGCAGCGGGCGCTGACCCATGCCAGCGCTCGCGGCAGTCACGCCGGCATCGACTACGAACGTTTCGAATTCCTGGGCGACCGCGTTCTCGGCCTTGTCGTTGCCGATATGCTGCTGGCGGCATTTCCCGACGCCGCCGAGGGTGAGCTGTCGCTGAGATTGAACGCTCTGGTCAACGCTGAAGCCTTGGCGGAAATTGCCGAGGAGATCGGCCTGCCGGAACTTGTTCGCGCCGGTTCGGACGTACGCGGCCTCGACGGGCGCAAGCGCGTCAATCTGCGCGCCGATGCATTGGAATCGCTGATCGCCGTGCTCTATCTCGACGGAGGGTTGGAAGCGGCCCGTGCCTTCATCCACAAATACTGGCAGCCGCGCTCGCAAGCCATTGACGCCGCCCGTCGCGATGCGAAAACCGAACTCCAGGAATGGGCGCATCAGGCGGCAGGCGCAGTGCCGGTTTACATAATCGACAGCCGCGAGGGACCGGACCACGATCCGCTGTTCACCGTCAGTGTCAAGGTTGGCGCCTATCCGCCGGCGACCGGCAGCGGGCGCTCCAAGCGCGAGGCGGAGCAGGCTGCAGCCGCGGCACTTCTGCAGCGGGAAGGCGTCTGGCTCGATCAAGGGAGTGCCGCATGACCGCCACCGAAGCTCCGGCAACAGAAGCTCCCGCTACCCGCTCCGGCTTCGTCGCGCTGATCGGCGCGCCCAATGCGGGGAAATCGACGCTGGTCAACCAATTGGTCGGCGCCAAGGTGTCGATCGTGACGCACAAGGTGCAGACCACGCGCGCTATCGTGCGCGGCATTGCCACCCACAACAACGCGCAGATCGTCTTCGTCGACACGCCGGGCATATTCAAGCCGAAGCGCCGGCTGGACACGGCGATGGTGACGACCGCGTGGGGCGGTGCCAAGGACGCCGATATCGTGCTGCTCTTGATCGATGCCGAGCGCGGCATCCGGGGCGATGCCGACGCCATCCTCGAGCGGCTGAAGGATGTTCGGCAGCCGATGGTGTTGATCCTCAACAAGGTCGATCGGGTCAAGCACGAGACGTTGCTGGCATTGTCGGCGGCAGCCAACGAAAGGGTGCCGTTCAAGCGCACCTTCATGGTTTCGGCGCTGACCGGGTCCGGCTGCAAGGACCTGCTCGACTATCTCGCCGAGACCCTGCCGGCCGGACCCTGGTACTACCCGGAAGACCAGATCTCCGACCTGCCGATGCGCCAGCTCGCCGCCGAGATCACCCGCGAAAAGCTCTATCTCAGGCTGCATCAGGAACTGCCCTATTCCTCCCATGTCGAGACGGAGAAATGGGAAGAGAAGAAGGACGGCTCGGTGCGCATCGACCAGACCATCTATGTCGAGCGCGACAGCCAGAAGAAAATCGTGCTCGGCCATAAGGGCGAGACGATCCGCGCCATCGGCCAGGCGGCACGCATGGAAATAGCAGGCATACTCGAACAGAAGGTGCACCTCTTCCTGTTCGTCAAGGTGCGTGAGAACTGGGGTGACGACCCCGAGCGCTACCGCGAAATGGGGCTCGAATTTCCGCACTGAGCCTGTTTGGGCGATCCGCAGAGCGGCCTGTTGGCCGCCTCAGGATTCTGAGCGGTCGCCGGGGTGCCCGATCGGTCGACTTGCATCTTGAACAGCCGCCGAATCATTCCGGGAGGCCATGCGCCGACCACGTCGGTCGAGCCGTTTCTTATTGGCACCGGCGCGGCCCGAAATCCTGAGCGGGTTCTGAAAAATTTGCGATATTCATGCAAAATCGGCCAGTGGATCGAATGGAACTCCTGCCGATACTGCGACCTCGCGTGGTTCCCGTTTGTCGTCTCTCCGTCATACACCCTGCCTATAGGCTGTGCGAAAGACCCGCTTCCGAGCAAACCGGAACCGGCAGGCAAACAGCCAGATCAGGACATGACCGGGACTTGGAATCGCATCGACCCCATCCGTCAGACCGAGTTTGCAGACGCCGTCGCTGTTGAGATCGAGCGCGTGCTGGCGCGGCAAGGCAAGGTGACGAACAGCGATGCGGTCGTTGCAGCGGGCAGGGTCGCCGGCGCCGTTGCCACCGCCGTCGCGTTGCTTGCGCCGACCGACATCAGTGCGATCGACACCATGCGGGAAAGATTACCCGGCATGGCGTCGCGTTTCGTGCGGATATTGGCAGCCGAAGCTGCGGAACGCCGTGCCAGGAGGCCTCTGTCGACGGCGCACGACGGCCAAGGGGCAGACATCCAACGCCTGGCCGGAACGGGCGACCTCGACTCGATGCGGGTCGAGGACTGGGCCGGTCGGGTCGCCGGGTCGACGTTCCTGCAGCACAATCTCGGCATATCGCGCTCGACTCTGCATCGCTGGCAGCGCAGCGGCACGGTCGTTGCGTTGCGCACCGGTGGCCGCAAACATTTATTTCCCCTGGCCCAGTTCATCGACGGCAGGCCGGCGCCGGGTATCAAGGAAGTGCTACCCGCGATGCCCGATCCACGGCATGCCTGGTCGTGGCTGATCGGCCCCGCGCCCGGCCTCGCCGGACGTATTCCCATTGAACTGCTCAAACGGGATCTGGTGGCGGAAGTCGTTCTTGCCGCACAGAACGCAGCGATGGCGAAGTCGACTTGATCTCGCTGCCAACGCTAGAAGTCTATTCTAAAAAAAGAACACGCACAAGGAATGTATGTCGGATTCCGATCGGTTTGCCGGCTAATGGCATAAGTATATTTTTGTACAATTGTGACAGTGTCTCGTTTGTGCCGGGGGCAAGTGTGAAGAAGATGTGAAGTGATATTTGTGCAACATGGATTTATTCTGTTATGCAAACATTGATTATTTTTGGAATCGTCATTGAGACTGGAATGCGGATGAGTATGTTCGCCGCCTGAAGAGGGGGTGCGGTGCGCGCCTTTTTCGACGTGGGTGAGGCGTTCAGCCGTTCAACCCATGAATCCAAAGCCATTTTTAACTTTGACTGGAGAGGTCAGAAAATGAATATCAAGAGCCTTCTTCTCGGCTCAGCCGCGGCATTCGTCGCGGTCTCCGGTGCGCGCGCCGCCGACGCTGTTGTGGTCGCCGAGCCGGAACCCGCCGAATACGTCAAGATTTGCGACGTCTACGGCGCCGGCTACTTCTACATTCCCGGCACCGAGACCTGCCTGCGCATCGGCGGCTATGTCCGCTATGACGCAAGCTTCGGCGACGCCGGCCGCGTTTTCGATGGCGCGACGACACACGACCTTTTGGACGGTGACGAGCAGCAGACCTGGAACAAGAATGCCCGCTTCAATTTGAAGACGTGGACCGGCCAGGAAACCGAGCTCGGCACGTTGAAGACCTATACCGAGACCCGTTTCAACTTCGGCAATACCAAACGCACCGTGAGCGGTGTTGATTTCAGCGTGCAGGACAACAAGGCGGTTACCCTGAACTTCGCCTGGATCCAGCTTGGAGGTTTCCGCGTCGGTAAGGATGAAACTGTCTATGATTCGTTCATCGGTTACGCCGGCAACGTCGTCCAGGACACTATCATTCCTTACGGCACCAAGGACACCAACCTGATCAGTTACTATTTCGACGGCGGTAATGGCTTTACGGCAGTCGCCTCGGTCGAAACGGGCTCCGGCGCTGACCAGTCGATCGACAGCTACGTTCCGTTTGTCGTCGGCGGCGTGAAATACAAGGGCGACTGGGGTGCGATCACCGCGGTCGGCGCCTATAACAGCACGTCGGAAGAATGGGCCGGCAAAGCTCGCCTCGACGTCAAGCCGATTACTGACCTGACCCTGTTCGTGATGGCGGGCTACGGCAGCGACGACAACGTCGCGAAGAACTTCTACAAGCCGTGGACTGGCAACTTTGCCGTCTGGGGCGGCGGCAGCTATGCCGTCAACAAGAAGACCTCTTTGAACGCCCAGGTCTCCTATACCGACGACCAAGACTTCGCCGTTGCGGCCAACGTCGCCTACACCATCGTTCCTGGTTACACGATCACCGCCGAAGTCGATTATTACGACAATTTCGATGCCGACGATGCCGACGCAATCGGCGGCATCTTCCGCTTCCAGCGCTCGTTCTGATCAAACGACGATCTCGTAAAAAACGGCCCGTAGCGATACGCTACGGGCCGTTTTGGTTTGGCGGCGGATAGTCGCTCATCTTGATTTCGCCATCCAACCGGTGACAAGCTCTCGTCATGGAATGGCACGACGAGGGAATCATTCTCGGCACCCGCAAGCATGGCGAAACCAGCGCCATTCTCGAGGTGATGACGCGCGCGCATGGCCGCCATCTCGGTCTCGTGCGCGGCGGCCGTTCGCGCAAACAGCAGCCTGTCTTGCAGCCCGGCAATCGCGTCGACCTGTTGTGGCGGGCGCGGCTCGACGAGCATCTCGGCACCTTCCAGGTCGAGGCTATCGAGATGAACGCCGCCCGGCTGATGGACAGCGCCGTTGCCGTCTACGGCCTGCAGACGATGGCCGCGCATTTGCGTCTTCTGCCTGAGCGTGACGCCCATGGCGGCCTTTACGAGACGCTTGCGGTGATGATCGCTCATCTCGACGATGCCGATGCCGCCGGCGAGCTGGTGGCCCGCTTCGAGCTGCTGGTACTCGACGAACTCGGTTTCGGCCTCGATCTCAGCCAGTGTGCGGCGACCGGCACCAGGCAGGACCTTGCCTATGTCTCGCCGAAATCCGGCCGCGCCGTGTCGCGGGCGGCGGGCGCGCCGTGGCGCGACAAGATGCTGGCGCTGCCTGCCTTCCTGCAGCGCGGCTCCGGGCTGCGCGCCGATCCGGCGGCGATCGAGGACGCCTTCCGGCTGACCGGCTTCTTTTTGACCCGCCATGTCTACGAACCGCGCGGCATCGAGCCTCCCGGCGCCCGCGCCGGGTTTCTCGCCGCCTTGCGCAGGCATCATTCACCCGGCCATGAATCCGGCAAGGCAAGCGCCGGGAAAACCGCCACCGGGGAAACCACCAGATGAGCGAAGTTGAACCTGATCCCGAAAACGTTTCGCCGCTCGGCCTTGGCACCATTTCGCAGGTGAGCGAGGCCCATGCGACGGCCGAGTTCAAAGTGAATTTGACGCGGCCGATCACGCCAAGGACGGGCGAGGTGGTGTGCGAGGGCAAAGTGGTGCACAAGGGCCGCACGCTGACGGTTTCGGAAGCGGCGCTGAAGGACGCCAACGGCAAGCTGCTGGCTGTCGGCACCGAAACATGCTCGATCTTTCCGGCCAATCCGGCGGCACGTTGAATGGACCGGCCGTTTGGCCGCCGCATTTGAATGTCACTGAACATTGAATGTCAGTGACAACTGGCCTGGTTTGGGGGAACCGCCATGTTTGAAAGCCTGATTGGCCTCGTCGCCATCATCGTGCTGTTCGTCATCATTTCACGCCAGCAGAGCCGCATCGGCCTGATCGAGCGCGAGCTTGGCGCCTTGCGCAGCCTTGTGCTTTCGGGCACGCCTGCGCTGCCGCCGCAAGCCAAGGAACCGGCTGCAAACGACAGCAAACCGGCGGATGCCGCAATCCCGCTTGCGGCCGCAGCAGACATGGCCGTATCGCCACGGCCCGCAGCGGTCGTGTCAGCTACAGAGGCCGATGCCGATACAACGGCGCCGTCCGCGCCGGAGTCGGCGCAACCGGCGGCAGCGGCGAAGGCAGCTCGCCAGTCCGACGTCGAAACGGCGCTCGGTACCCGCTGGGCGGTCTGGGTCGGCGGCATCGCGCTGGCGCTGGGTGGCTTGTTTCTGATCCGCTACACCATCGAGGCCGGCATTTTCGGGCCACGCGTGCGGCTTGTCATGGCGGCGGCACTCGGGCTGGTGCTGGTCGCCGGCGGCGAGTTCATCCGGCGCACCGGCTTCAGGGTGCCGGTGCAAGGTGCTGCCGGTGCCTATATCCCGGCGATCCTGACGGCGGCCGGCGCTTTCATCCTGTTCGGTACCGTCTACGCCGCATACAGCATTTACGGCTTCATCGGCCCGACGCTCGCTTTCACGCTGCTCGGCGCCATCGGGGTGGCGACGATCGCGGCAAGCCTGGTCCACGGTCAGGCGCTGGCCGGCGTCGGCCTGCTCGGTGCCATGGTGACGCCGCTGCTGGTCGCCTCGCAGGCGCCCAATCCGTGGGCGCTGTTCGGCTATCTGGCGATCGTGCTCGCCGCCACCTGCGTCATTGCTCGCATCCGCGACTGGAGGCTTTTGATGGCCGCAGCCTTCGTCGCCACGGGCGTCTGGACCATCTTCTATATGACCGACGCGCCGGGGGCGAACCTTGCCGTCATCCTCTTTATCGACGGGGTGACACTGGCCGTGCTCGCCTTCGTCTGGCTTGGCCGCCGCGACGAAGCGGGCGCCGGCAGCGGCTTCGACTGGCCGTCAATCGCGCCGGGCTTCTTCGTCGGCCTTTCGGCGCTGGCCCTGTTTGTCGATCCGGCCTTCCTCGCCATCCGCGGTGCATTGCCGGGGGCCGCCCTTATCGCAGCCCTGGTGGCGGTGGCTCTCTACCGGCCGCGGGCGCTTGCACTGCTGCACGCCGCCGGGCTGGCGACGGTACTGGTCTATCTCGGCGTCATTCCGCCGACCACGATCGCTTCAGATTTTTCGGGTGGCGCTCTCGGCGTCGACGGCATGCCGGTCGTGGCGTCCGATGCCTTGATGCTCAGGGTCGGCATCGCTCTCGGACTAGTCTTCATCGGCGCCGGCTTTTGGGCGGCGCGCCGTTTTGCGGCCTCTGGCTGGCTGCGCGCCGCCGCATGGGCGGCCTGGAGCGCTGTCGCGCCACTGGTCATCCTGCTGGCGCTCTGGTTCACCTTCGGCAAGCTCGACCGCGATCTCGCTTATGCGGCCGCAGCAGCCATTTTGGTCGGAGTCTTCGTCGCCGGCGGCGAGTGGATAGCGCGCGGCGAAGCGCCGCCGCTAACCGGCGACGCTGCTGTCTCCTTTGCGCTCGGCGGGGCGGCGATTGCCGGCCTGCTGATGCTGCACATGGCCTTTGGTTCCGGCTGGACAACCATCCTGCTCGGAGCAGCCGCCGCCGTGCCGGCGCTGGCGACGCGCTGGCGTAGCTATCCGGTGCTTGGCTGGATTTCCGTTGGTGCGGTGATTGCAGTGCTTGGTCGCGCTGCCTTCGACCCGACCATCGTCGGTGCCGAGTTCCTGTCGAAGACGCCGGTGTTCAACTGGCTGCTGCTTGGATATGGCGTGCCGGCGCTCGCTTTCGGTTTTGCCGCCTGGCAGCTTGCCCGAACCACCAACGGCCGACCGCGCCTCGCAATGGAGGCCGGCGCCGCGCTGTTTGCCCTGCTCACCGTCGCCATGCTGGTGCGCCATGCCATGCATGGCGGCGTCATCGATACGGCTGCTGCGACGCTTGCCGAACAGGCGATCTACACGCTGATCGCCATCGGTGCCGGCGCCATCCTGGTCGCCATCGACATGCGCTCGCCAAGTTCGGTGCTGCGCTACGGCTCGATTGCAGCGGGCGTGGTCTCGGTCGTGTTCATCGTCCTCCAGCATTTTCTGGCGCTGAACCCGCTGCTGACGGATGAATCGACCGGCAGCATTCCGGTGTTCAACCTTCTGTTCCTCGCCTACCTCTTGCCGGCGGTTGCGGCCGGCGCACTGGCGCTCTATGCCCGCGACAAACGACCGAAATGGTATGCAGCGATGCTGGCGATGGTGGCGGCGGTGCTCGGCTTCGCCTATGCCACGCTGTCGGTCAGGCGCCTGTTCAAGGGCGAGTTCATCGGGCTGTGGAGCGGTCTCGGCCAGCTCGAGACCTATACCTATTCGGCACTGTGGCTGGTCATCGGCGTGGCGCTGCTCACCGCCGGTGTCTGGCTGAAGTCGCAGGTACTTCGCATAGCGTCGGCGGCGCTGATCTCGATCGCCGTGCTCAAAGTCTTCATCTTCGACATGTCGGAACTGGAAGGCGTGTTGCGGGCGCTGTCCTTCATCGGCCTCGGCGCGGTGCTCATCGGCATCGGCCTGTTCTATCAGCGGCTGCTGACAAGGGCCGCGAAAGCAAAGCTCGAGACGAGCAATAGCTGACGATTTCAATTTGGCCGGGAATAAACCTGCCACTGGCAGCGTTATTCAGTTGCTTGGGTGACCGGGGCGGCGGACCGCTTCGCGCTGGCCGCTTGCGCCGCGCTGCAAAGGCGCGTTCAATCACCACGGACAGGGCCCCCCAGAACCAGCGGTCATGGACGAAAAGAAGGCAGCAATCCTTGGTGAAATACCGCGTCTGCGCCGCTATGCACGCTCGCTGTTGCGCGACCGCGATTCCGCTGACGATCTCGTCCAGGATTGTCTCGAGCGGGCACTTGTGCGGCTCGACAATTGGCAGACAGGAGAAAGCCCCAGGAGGTGGCTGTTTACGATCATGCATCATTTGTTCATCGACCAGATGCGCAAGGTGAACCGGCGCGGCGAGGCAGCGATGCTGCCGCTCGAGGCGAGCGAGGCGCAGGCAGCACCCGCCGAGCAGGTCGAGAGCATCGCCTCGCGCGAGATCGTCGACGCGCTGCAGGCGATCAGCCCTGACCGGCGCGCGGCACTTGTGATGGTCGCCATCGAAGGGTTTTCCTACGCCGAAGCCGCCAACATCCTTGGGGTTCCCGCCGGCACCTTGATGTCGCGCATCGCGCGCGGGCGCGAGGAACTGCGCGCGCTGCTTGATGATACCGCGCGCCGCCGGTCGATAAGGATCGTCGAGAAATGAGCCGACGCGATTTCTCCGAACGCGACATCCACATGGCTCTCGATGGCGAGTTGCCGGGCGATGAGCGGACGGCCTATGAGGCATGGCTCGAGGCCAATGCCGAGATGAAGGCCAGGAGCGCACGCTACGCCGCCGACCGGGCAGCGTTGCGCGCAGCCTTTAACGGCGTGCTGGACGAGCCCGTCCCGGTGCGGCTGACCAAGGTGGTGCTTGGCGAGGCGCCGGTGGTCAGAATGTCGCCATCGCGCTCGCGTTGGTGGCTTGCGGCCGCCGCTGCTGCCATCCTGGTGATTGGCGGCGCTGGCGGCTACCTTGCCGGCATCGGCCGCCTCGGCCTGGAAAACACGGCCGAAGACCAGCTTGCAGAAGAGGCGATCGCCGCCCATGTCATCTATGCCGCCGAAAAGCGGCATGCGGTGGAAGTGCCGGCAAGCGATAAGGATCATTTGCAGAGCTGGTTGTCGAACCAGGTGGGTTTGAAGCTCGTCGCACCGGATCTGGCGGCGCAAGGTTTCCAACTGGTCGGTGGCCGGCTGCTGCCTGCCGGCCAGGGCAAGGCCGCGATGCTGCTTTACGAGGACGACAAGGGCGAGCGCATTTCGCTCTTCGTCATCGCCGAATCGGCAGCCAAGGCCAAGGGCACTTATGGGGAAGAAGATGGTCCTGAGGCCGTCTACTGGCTGGACAAGGGTTATGGCTGCGCCGTCGTCGGATCGCTGCCGCGCGAGCAGCTGGCCGCAGTGGCCAAGAGCGCCTATGGCCAGCTTCTGGCGGGCTTGAAAAGCTGAGCAGGATCTCGTTTTTCCGGAGCCGCGCCGATGCCGAAACACGAAGGTCGTTTCAAAGCCTTTGCGCGACCTGCCTGCCTTGAAAACTGTCACAATTCGGCCCTAATCGAGGTGCGATAGCGCTTGCTGAATGCTGGCACTTCGGCTGGTGTGACCGATGTTTAGACTAGGGCAGTTTCCACAACCCAATCGAGGTTTTCTGAGCCCGCATGCCTGCCGAGATTCGCAAGGCCCGCGCGTCCGACGTCGATGACCTCGCCGCCATCGAAAAAGCTGTTTTCTCGAGCGACCGCATTTCTCGCCGCTCTTTTCGCCAACTGATCGAACGCGACACCGCCGAACTGCTGGTTGGGGAGAACGATGGCCACGTCGCCGGCTATGCGGTCGTGCTGTTTCGCAAGGGCAGCGGCGTCGCGCGGCTTTATTCGATCGCCGTCGGTCCATTTTTCGGCGGCCGTGGCGTTGGCCGCCTGCTGCTGGAACAGGCTGAAGCCGCCGCTTTCGAGCATGGCCGCATGATGCTTCGTTTGGAAGTCCGCGAGGACAACCCGCGCGCCATCCAGATCTACGAGCAGAGCGGCTACCGCAAGATCGGTCGTGAACCGGACTACTATGAGGATGGCGCCACTGCGCTGCGCTATGAAAAGACCTTGCGCGGCGACATTCCGGTCGCCACCGAAGTGCCGTTTTATCAGCAGACTTGCGAATTCACCTGCGGACCATGCTGCCTGATGATGGCGATGGCTAACTTCGACCCCGGATTCGTGCCGGATCCGGTTATGGAAATCAGGCTGTGGCGTGAGGCGACGACCGTTTTCATGATGTCGGGGCCGGGCGGCTGCGAACCGTTCGGGCTGGCCGTCGCCGGCTATGAGAGCGGGCTTGCTGCTGAGATCTATGTCTCCTTCTACGGCGCGCTGTTCCTGCAGTCGGTGCGCAGCGAGGACAAGCGCCGGGTGATGGAGCTGGCGCAGGTCGACTTTCGCCGCCGCGCGGAACTTTACGGCATCCCGGTGAATTACCGTTCATTCGGGCTTGACGACATTCGCACCGCGATCGCAGAGGGAAAACTGGTACTGGTCCTGATCAGCGGCTTCCTGATGTTCGGCAAGAAGGTTCCGCACTGGGTATTGGCCATCGGTGACGACGGCGATCATATCCTGATCCACGACCCTTGGGTCGAGGACGAGCGGCAGGAGACGATCCTCGATGCTGCCAACATTCCCGTGCCTTACGGCATCTTCATGAACATGGCGCAATTCGGCCGCGACGGATTGCGCGCCGCCATCACTTTCGGAAAGCGCGACAGCCAATGACCTGGGTCATCCTTACCGGCCGACAGAACGATCTCGACCAAGTGGCGACGCCGCACAAGATCATCACCAATCGCGACTACCTTGCCCATCCGGCACTGTTTCGCGGTCAGCGGCCGAAGGTCATCAACCTGTCGAACAATTACGGCTACCAGAGCCGCGGCTATTACGCGTCGCTGCTTGCCGGTTCGCGCGGCCATAAGGTCATCCCGACGGTCGAAACGATGATCGACCTGTCAGAACGCAAGCTCTATGAGCACGCGTTGCCGGAACTCGAACTCGCACTCAACAAGTGCCGCAAGGACCTGGGCGGCGCTTTTCCGCAGAAGGTTTGCATCTTCTTCGGCATCGGACCATCCAGGATCTGGGACCGCTTCGCAAAACTTCTGTTCGACTGGTTCCGTGCCCCGGCGCTTGAGGTTCACATCAGGGACAGCGCCGAATGGGCCTCGATCCGCAAGATTGGCTTCCATCCCCTGGCCAGGATGACCGAGGACGAGGAAACGCACTTTCTCCAGTGCCTGGAGACCTACACCAACCGCGAGTGGCGCGACACCAAGGGCCGCACGCCGGCGCGCTACACTTTCGCAACGCTGGTCGATCCGCATGAGGAACTGCCGCCGTCGGAGATTTCGTCGCTGCGCCACTGGGCCAAGATCGCTGAAAAGATGGGCGTCGAAATCGAGCCGATCACCAAGCGGGATCTGGCCAAGCTCGCCAACTACGACGCGCTGTTCATCCGCGAGACCACTTCGATCTCCAACCACACCTACCGCTTTGCCCGCCGCGCCCAGCAGGAAGGCATGCCGGTCATCGACGATCCGCTGTCGATGATCCGCTGCACCAACAAGGTCTATCTCAACGAGCTGATGACCTACAACAAGGTACCGGTGCCGCCGACGGTGATGATTGCTGGCACTTCGGACCTGGAAGTTGCGGCACAGACGCTGGGCTTCCCGCTGGTGCTGAAGATCCCGGACTCCTCGTTTTCGCGCGGTGTCAAGAAATGCGGCACCTTTGAAGAGTTGAAGACGCTCGCAACCGAATGGCTGGAGGATTCCGACCTCCTGATCGCGCAAAAATTCATTCCGACGGAATATGACTGGCGCGTCGGTGTCCTCGGCGGCCAGCCCTTGTTCGCCGTCCATTATCTGATGGCCAAGAAACATTGGCAGATCGTCAATCATAAGGCCAACGGCAAGCCCGACCAGGGCGGCATCAAGACGTTCACCCTGAAGGAAGCACCGGCCCATGTCGTAGAGACGGCGGTGAGCGCGGCGCGCTGCATTGGCGACGGCCTCTACGGCGTCGACCTCAAGGAAACCAGGGACGGCGTCTTCGTCATCGAGGTCAACGACAACCCCAACCTCGACCACGGCTGGGAAGACTCCGGCGAAAAAGACGAGGTCTGGGTGCGGCTGACGCAGTGGTTCCTGGAGCGGCTGGACCGGCCGGGGCGATAATATCCGAACTGAGGGGAAAATGATGCTGTTCTTCGTAACCGAGGATTTTCGCGGCTGCGACCGCAAGGAGATCTACCGCCGTTTCCGCGACCAGGGCCGCCTGAAGCCGGACGCGCTTCTCGTGCACCACAGCTGGATCGCAGCGGATATGAGCCGCTGCTTCCTGCTGGTGGAGGCCGATGACGTCACACTCCTGCAGCGGTGGGTCATCGAATGGGCGGATCTGGTCGAATTCGAGATCGTTCCCGTGGCGACGAACAAGGATATGGTGGAGGCATTGAGCGGACATCTCTGACCCGTTGGGAACCTCCTGGTTCGCCACAGCTGAATGCCGCCTTCTTCTATCAAGGAATTAACACGCGGATCGGGCGTCATCCCAAGGAGATCTAAGCCGGTTGCCCGCGCTTCCGCGCGACTGTCGCACTTAGCCGGACTGCCGGATCGTCGCGCTCGACTTCAGCAGCCGATTAATGTCCGACGCCTTTGACGGCACCCCGATCAAATAGCCCTGGGCCTCGACACAACCCTCCTTTTGCAGGAATTCAAGCTGCGCTTCGGTCTCGACACCTTCGGCGGTGACGGTGATGCCCAGCTGTGCGCCAAGCCCGATGATGGTGCGCACGATCGCCGCGGTATCGCGACTGTCGATGTCACGGGTGAAAGAGCGATCGATCTTGATCTTGTCGACGGGAAAGCGCCTGAGGTAGCCCAGCGACGAATAGCCGGTGCCGAAATCGTCCAGCGCGATGCGGACGCCCAGATCGCGTAGCTGCCTGAGTGTCTTGAGCACCAGATCGCTCTCGTCCATCAGCACCGTTTCGGTGATTTCCAGTTCAAGCCGGTTGGCCGGCACGCCCGAGAACGCCAGTGCCGAGATAACGCTGCGGGCAAAGGTACCGCTTTTGATCTGCACGGCGGAGACATTGACGGCGATGCGCCAACCCGCCCAGCCTGCCGCGGTCGTGCAGGCTTTTCGCAGCGCCCATTCTCCAAGCGGCACGATCAGCCCGGTCTCCTCGGCGGCCGGAATGAAGTCGTCCGGCCGTACCAGGCCGCGCACCGGCGAACGCCAGCGCATCAAGGCTTCGGCACCGACGATTTCGCCGGAGGCGATGTTCATGATCGGCTGGAAATCCAGCTCGAATTCCCGGCGCGACAGCGCTGCCCTGAGATCGATTTCGAGCGCCCGGCGTGCCCGCACCATCGCGTCCATGGCTGGTTCGAAGAAGCGGTACAGGTTGCGCCCTTCGCTCTTTGCCCGATAGAGCGCCATATCGGCATTTTTCAGCAAAGTGTCGGCGTCCTTGCCGTCATTCGGAAACAGCGCGATGCCGAGACTGATGCCGACACGCATGTCGTGTCTTTTGTCGCGAAACGGCTTTCCGATGATCTCGACGATGCGTTTGGCCAGCTTTTCCGCGTCGCCCGGGCTTTTGAGATTGAACTGGATGATAACGAATTCGTCGCCGCCGAAGCGGGCGACAACGTCCGTTTCATTGCGCAGGCACCGTTGCAGCCGTTCGGCCACGCATTTCAGCAGCCAGTCGCCGGCGGGGTGGCCCCAGCTGTCGTTGACCGCCTTGAAATGATCGAGGTCGAGCGAGAATATCGCCAGCGATCCGTCTCTCGTCTCACTCAGGGCTTGGTCGAGCCGTTCGCGAAGCATCGAGCGATTGGGCAGGTTGGTCAGTGTGTCGTGGTGCGCAAGATGGGTCATGCGCTCTTCCACGCGCCTGCGCTCGGTGACGTCGTCGAACGTCGCGACCCAGCCGCCGCCGCTCATCGGCCGCCGCGCAACCAGCAGCGTCCTGCCGTCAGCGAGATGGCGATGCGTTACGTGTGTTTTCCCCGCCCGCAGGCAGGCTTCGATTTGCGAGATTTCGCTGTCGGGGTCGAGCTTTGTATAAATGCCCAGTTCCAACAGCCGCTTGAACGCATCATGGTGACTCATGCCAAGCGGGAAGTCGGCCGGCCTGACATGATAAAGTTCCAGGAAACGTTCGTTGCGCACGATCAGCTTGCCATCCGCATCGTACATCAAAAGGCCTTGCGACATGTTGGCAAGTGCCGCGTCGAAACGGCGGTGCTGCTCCTTCAACTCCTGCTCGGCGCGCCGTTGCTCGGTGATGTCCTCGTAGATCGATACCCAACCGCCTGACGCCAGCGGCCGGTGCGAAATGTTGACGATACGCCCGTCTGCAAGCGTTTCCTCATAGGTGGAAGGCTTTGCCTGGTCGATATAGGGCTTGCGGATGGCATAGAGTTGCTCAGCGCTTTGCGAGGCGATGCCGATATCCACGCTGTGCTGGAGGATGTCGAAAAACCGGATGCCGGGGCGCACCACTTCGGCGTCGAGGCGAAAGATGCTGATGTAGTTCCCGTTGCAGATGATCATCCGTTCATCGGCATCGAACATGCACAGGCCATGCGACATGTTCTCGACCGCTGCCGAAAAACGCTCGTTCTGTTCGCGCAGCTCGTCTTCAATAGGTTGCGGCTGACCAACGCCTTTGGCCCTCCGTCGGCGGACGGACGAACCAGCCTTGATACCGGCAACGGGCATGAGGCAAGCCTATGGACCATGGTTAACCATGGCACTGTTGTCCCTGCCGGTTAATTTACCGTTTTCAGCCGGCTGGAACGGCAGTCTGGCGTCGCGACTTTTCGATCGCCGCAAAGCGTTTGAGAAAGGCATTCTGCGCCCAAGTCACCGAGCGCGGCGTGACGTCGAAGCGCTCGGCGTTGAAGCCGCGCGGCCTGCCGAAGAACTCCGTCGCCTCTGCCGTCGAAAAACCCGCAAGCAGCGTTGCTTCGAAATAAGCGGCGATCTGATCCGCTCGCTTGATCTCCTTGCGCAGTCCCGCGTCGAGTTCGGCCGGCAGTGAAAAGCGCAGATGGATGGCGCGCTGCAGCCTGATCTCGCAATCCCTGTAGCTGCCGCCCATCACGGATTTGAACGGCGAGATCATGTCGCCGATGACATATTCCGGCGCGTCGTGCAGCAGCGCCGCCAACCGCGCGTCGGCGTCGGCATCCGGCATCAGCTCGCCGACAAGCGTTTCGACCAGCAGCGAATGCTGGGCGACAGAAAAGGCGTGCTCGCCTCTGGTCTGGCCGTTCCAGCGTGCGACGCGGGCAAGGCCATGGGCAATATCGGAGATCTCGATGTCGAGCGGCGAGGGATCGAGCAGATCGAGCCGTCGGCCGGACAGCATGCGCTGCCAGGCGCGCGGCGGCGCCCCGGCGCGATCGGCAGCCATCAGGCATCCTCCGCGCCGATGGCTTCCCGCGGAAAGCTGAATTTCGCCCAGGACGGGATAGCGAGCGACACGGCGACATCCTCCGCCAGGATCGGCAGGCCGGCGTCGAGCGCTGCCTTGACCCGGTCGATGCGGGCAATGGCAAGGCCTGTCCTGGCCGCGGTCGAGCCAAGCGTGCCGACCGGTCGCCCCTCCACGGTCAACTCTGCGCGCGAAGTGGGCAGGGTGCGTTCGGCCGAGACAATCAACACCCGACGCCTGGCAGTGCCTCGATGCTGCATGCGCGAGACGACCTCCTGGCCGACGTAGCAGCCTTTCTTGAAGCCGACACCGCCGATCTCGTCGAGCAACACGTCATGCGGAAAAGCGTCGCCGAGCTGGTAGTCCGCACCGCTTTCGGCAATGCCATGGGCGATGCGAAAGGCTTGCCATGCGGCAAGGTCGCCGCCATCTGCGGTGTCATCGTAGAAGCGCTTGACGGCAGTATCGACAAACCGCGCATCAGCAAACGGTGCTGATTCAAATTGCGAAGTGGTTGAATCGCTTCCCCATGCGACGGCCACAACCGGCTGATCCAGCTTGGCAATTTCGACTTTAGCGCGCAATTTATAGAGCGTCAGCCGGCGCATGAAATCATCGGCGGTCTCGGTACGGCATTCAAGTCGGAAAGCATTTTCGCCGGCGCGCGAGATCAGGAAGTCGAAAAGGATCTTGCCTTGCGGCGTTAGCAGCGCGCCGGGCTTTGCTTCGCTGCTGCCGAGCACGTCGAGGTCGGTGGTCAGGATGTTCTGTAAAAAGTGCTCGGCATCCGGCCCGGACACGGAAACGAGTGCGCGATCTCTGAGCGGGGCAAAGGGCATGGTGGGAAAACGAGCCTGATCTTGCAAAACTATCGGCCATTACGTAAGCCGCTGGCACTTCCCCCGCAAGAGACCGGATCCGTATGGCCCCCATCTACGATCTCATCCTGACAGGCGGCACCGTGGTCAATCACGACGGCCAGGGTTTTCGCGACGTCGGCATCAATGGTGGGCGCATCGCTGCCATCGGCGACCTCCGCCAGGCGTCGGCCGGTGAGACGATCGACTGCCGTGGGCTGCACATCCTGCCGGGCGTCGTCGACAGCCAGGTGCATTTCCGCGAGCCGGGCCTGGAGCACAAGGAAGATCTGGAGACGGGCTCGCGGGCAGCGGTGCTCGGCGGCGTCACCGCCGTCTTCGAGATGCCGAACACCAATCCGCTGACCACCAGTGAGGCAACCCTTGCCGACAAGGTGCGGCGTGCCACCGGCCGCATGCATTGCGACTTTGCCTTCTGGGTTGGCGGGACCCGCGACAATGCAAAAGACGCTGGCGATCTCGAGCGGCTGCCTGGTGCGGCCGGCATAAAAGTTTTCATGGGCTCGTCCACCGGCGACCTGCTGGTCGAGGACGACGAAGGCGTTGCCTCGATCCTGAGGAACACACGCCGCCGCGCCGCCTTTCACTCCGAGGACGAGTTCCGGCTGCGCGAGCGGCTTGGCGAGCGCATCGCGGGCGATCCGTCCTCACATCCGGTGTGGCGCGACGAGATCGCTGCGTTGCGCTGCACGGAGCGCCTTGTGCGCATCGCGCGCCAGGTCCGCGCCCGGATCCATGTGCTGCACATCTCGACCGCCGAGGAGGTAGGCTTCCTCGAGCAGCACAAGGATGTCGCGACCTGCGAGGCGACGCCGCATCATCTGACGCTGAGCGCCGATGATTATGCGCAGTTGGGCACCCTGATTCAGATGAACCCGCCGGTGCGCGCCACGCGCCATCGCGACGGGGTCTGGTACGGCGTTGCGCAAGGCATCGTTGATGTGCTCGGCTCCGACCATGCGCCGCACACGCTGGCCGAGAAGGCAAAGCCTTATCCGGCGTCGCCGTCCGGCATGACCGGGGTGCAGACGTTGGTGCCGATCATGTTGGATCATGTCAACGCCGGCCGGCTGACGTTGCAGCGCTTTGTCGACCTGACCAGCCACGGCCCGCAACGCATATTCGGCATCGCCAGGAAAGGCCGTATTGCCGCCGGCTACGATGCCGATCTGACCATCGTCGATCTGAAGCGCCGCGACACCATCGCCAACGCCCAGCAAGGCTCCAAGGCCGGCTGGACGCCTTATGACGGCAGGCAGGTGACCGGCTGGCCCGTCGGCACCATCGTGCGCGGCCGGCGCGTGATGTGGGAAGGCGAGATCGTCACGCCAAGCCAGGGCAGGGCGGTGGAATTTTCCGAGGCGCTGGCGCGCTAGTCGCCGGCGACGAAGAACGTCCATTGTCCGGTCGGCGTGATGCCGACGCGGTAGAAAATGTAGGCACCAAACTGCTTCATGTCGTCATAGTCGCTGGCGGTGACGATCTTGAACAGCTCGACCCGCTGCCTGGCATCGAGCTTGTCCAGCGGCAGGGCGAAGAAATAGGGCCAGACATAGAGATCCTGCGGCGTGCCGGCATCGACATGGACAAAACCGGCACTGAGCACTTCTTCCAGGATGGCGAGAATCTCCTGGCCTTCCGTATCGCCCGAAAGGCCCTTCAGGAAGGCGATCGGGTCGCCCTCGATGTCACCCAGCGACAACTGGGTCATCATGTCGCCCTTGCCGATCAGCGGTCGAAGTTTTTCGATGTCGCCGCTTTTGCAGGCCTCGACTATCAGATCGTGCATGCGCCTGACCGGTTCCGGCAACTTGGCCAGGTCGTAGACGACTTCGGGCACGGGCGCGTCCGGATCGACATGCGGATTGGCCATGCCGCCATCGTTGGCCGGCCCTTTCGGTTCGGTTTGTTCCGGCTCGTCGGATGGCGTCGGCTGGCTGGCCGGTGGTGGCGTCGTGCCGAGCGGGCCGGGCATCGGCACGGTACTTCCGGGCGGCGACATGTCAGCGTCGGGCGGCGGCGTGACCGGTGAGGGAAGGTCTTCGCGCTTGATCTCGCTGAGGGCTTGAGAGGGACTGCTCGCCAGAAACAGTGCAGAAGGAATCATGGCGCAGGAAGCGGTGAACCAAATGCTGAGGACCAGGCCGCGCGGCTTGCCTGATATCAAAAAATTCACCGCCTGCTACTCCCTGGTTCCAGCCCATCCATGTGCCCGGACATGATGTCCGGCGGCGCGCCGTCGTCAAAGAACCGGGGTCAGTGCCGCAGTCTTTCGGGCTCGAAGGCCCCGGCAATCACCTTTTCACGCATACGATCGAGCAGGGCAAGCGCCGAGGTCTCGCCATTGGTGCGCAGCATTTCGCCGAATGCCGTTTCGAGGGCTGCCTCGGCGATGATTTCCGGCTCGATCCCGGCCGACAATCCTTCTGCCCAGGCTTCGCTGTGGCTTTCCACGGCGGTCAGGCGCTTTTCTTCCCTGACCAGCGCGTCGATGTCGTTGACGCCATGTTCCATTGCGATGTCCACCCTTTCAAGCGGTGATCCGTTGGACAGGGATCAAGCTTGAGTTGTCCCTTTTACACGCAGGCGCAGTAAGTATTTGTAAATGCGACATTTTTTTGGTCGTCGTCTACAAATTCCGTCGCGTCCAGCAAACCTGCGTCCGATCCGTTTCAAACTTAGCCGATTAGGCAGGCCAAGGGGACGGAAACCTTCAGTTTGAGTTAATTTCACATCTGCGCGCTAACGTTTCGTTAACATAGTTGCAAAAGTGCAACATCAGGTTTGCACCAAGACCTCACTCGAGGCAAGCGGAGAAGCGTCGAGCGCGTCCGCCGCAACGGCGCCGACCCTTGATGCGGCGGCTTTTCCGCAAAGCGGCTGCCGCCGTCAGTTTCCGTAGCGCGAGGCGATGTCGCGAGACAGCGTCTCGCCTTCCTTCATGTAGCGGCTGATGGCTTCCGTCGCCGAGGCGGTGCATTGCGTATAAGTGCCGCCGAACGACCGGTAACCGCGGTTGAAGCTGGCGATGAAGCGGGCGCGCCGCTCCGGGTTCGGATTTTCCGATGCGATCAGTTTTTCCATCTCGGCTCGCCACCGATCGCCCTTCTCGCCACACAGATTACGCAGGAAATGCAGCGAGCCGAGCACTTCCGCCAGCCGCATCAGCCCGGGCTCGAACGGTGCTTCGGCGGCAATCGCCGGGCGCGCACCGACAACCACACTGACGGCGAGGCATGCGGCGAGAAACGAAGACGTGCGGCTCATGGGTCCTTGTGCTGAAACAATTTGTCGCCTGCAAGGCGATTCTTTGGCTCAGATCTCGCCGTCTTTGTCGGGACCGAGTAGATCGTCGGCAATTTCAAACACTGCATCGGCGAGCGGCATCGCTGTCATTTCGGCCAGCGTATAGAAAGCCGCGGTCTCGGCATCGTCGCTGGCCACCGCCTCGCCGCCAGCATACTCGGCCCCAAACACCGTCAGCCAGTAGTCGACCGGATGCCCGTCGCCGCTGCCGTCGATGTGGATTTCCCGCAGCGGCCGGTAGCTGCGCGCCTGCAATCCGGTCTCTTCCAGCAATTCGCGCCGTGCTGCCTGTTCCAGCGTCTCGCCGGCTTCGACCTTGCCGCCGGGAAAGGCATGGAGACCTTGCGAGGGCGGCCTGGCCCGCTTGACCAGCAGCACCGTGTTCTCGCGCACGACGCAGACCGAGACTGCCGGAATGATCTTGCGTGCTTCCATGGGCTTCGGATCGCTCGATTGGCATAGCCCGTTGTGGACCGGCCGCCGGCGAACAGCTTTAGCGGTTGCGAAAGGCGGATTCCATGGCCACTTTCACATGCCACCAATTCGAGAGCTGAATTCATGTGCGGACGCTTTGCTTTGACGGCCACTCCGGACCAGACCGCCGCCTTTCTCAGCCTAGCGGAACTTGAGGAGTTTCCGGCCCGCTACAACATCGCGCCGACGCAGCCGGTGCTGATGGCGTTCGCCGGATTGCCACAGGCGCCGGGCTCGAACCTGCCCGACCGCCGCTCGATGCTGGTGCGCTGGGGCCTGATCCCGGCCTGGGTCAAGGATACGCGTAACTTCCCGCTGCTGTTCAACGCGCGTTCTGAGGGGGTTTCGGAAAAGGCGTCGTTTCGCGCTGCCATGCGCCATCGCCGCGCCCTGGTACCGGCTTCGGGATTCTACGAATGGCACCAAACCGGTGGCAGAAGAGGGCAGCCCTATTGGGTGCGGCCAAGGCATGGCGGGCTTGTCGCCTTCGCCGGGCTGATTGAGACCTATGCTGAGCCGGGCGGCTCGGAAATGGACACCGGCGCCATTCTGACCGCCCACGCCAATGCCGACACTGCCCATATCCACGACCGCATGCCGGTGGTGATCCATCCCGAAGATTTCGCGCGCTGGCTGGATTGCCGCACGCTCGAGCCGCGCGACGTGGCCGATCTGCTGAGACCCGCCCAGCTCGATTTCTTCGAAGCGATCCCGATTTCCGACCTCGTCAACAAGGTCGCCAATACCGGGCCGGAGATTCAGGAGAAGGGCGTCGTCGAGCTTGAGCCCGACAAGGTCAAGCGCCGGAAGTCCGGCGCGAACGACAGTCAGATGAGTTTATTTTAGCAAAAGCTACTATTACTGGTTCGCCGTGAGCGCCTCAATCTTTCCCGACGGCATTCTCAGGCAGCGCGCGGCGAAACGATTTTTTGCGCCGGCTTCTTCTTCTTCGCGGTGTGCAGAAGAGCTGCGACGATTGCTGCCGGGCCGATCGCCCGGTAATGGCTGGCGAGCGCCGGTTGCTTGGCGCGGTTGGATTCTTGCTTAGGCATTGTTCTCTTCCCTGGTAACGTCTTCGTGTCTGCGTTTGCTGGCCGAATCCGACCAAATCGTGACGCTTGCTGATCTAGCCGGCGAATGTTTCATCACAGTGCCGACCTGTTTAATAAAATGTTTCAGTGGCTCAATTCCTGTGAGCCAACGATATTTTTGGCGAAGGTAGCGACTTGACGGCAACACCGGGCAAGGCGATAAAGCCGGCCATGAGAACGTCTTTCGCCATTTGTGGCATTTGCATTATTGGCTAGCCTCGCGCTGGTCCTGGACGTTTTCGCCTCATCTCCTCCCAGATTGGACAAACGCCCCGGCCAGCAGGCTGGAGCCGATTCGCGCCTCGGCGTAACCGACTCCATCCAGGCACGATCCCAAAAGGTCATGCCAAAGTAACACACCGGGAACGCACGTATGTCTGACGCATCGAAGAGCCTGCGCCTCTACAACACGCTAACGCGGAGCAAGGAGGATTTCTTCCCGATCGATCCGCGCAACGTGCGCATGTATGTCTGCGGCCCGACGGTCTATGACTTCGCCCATATCGGCAATGCGCGGCCGGTGATCGTCTTCGACGTGCTGTTCCGCTTGCTGCGCCATCTCTACGGGCAAGCGCACGTCACTTACGTCCGCAACATTACGGACGTCGACGACAAGATCAACGCTCGCGCGCTGCGCGATTTCGGCGGCGAAATTGCATCGGGCAAGCTGTCGCTGAACGAAGCGATCAGGCGGGTCACCGAAAAGACCGCCGGTCAGTTCCACAAGGACGTTGCGGCGCTCGGTTGCCTGGAACCGACGGTCGAGCCGCGCGCCACCGAGTTCGTCGAGCCCAGGCCCGACGGCAAGGTCGACATGATCTTCTTGATTCAACGCTTGATCGAACGCGGCCATGCCTATGTCGCGGCTGGAGAAGTCTTGTTCGACACCGCTTCCATGCCGGATTATGGGCAGTTGTCGAAGCGCAATCTCGATGAGCAGCAGGCCGGCGCCCGCGTCGCCGTCGATGAGCACAAGAAGAACCCGCAGGATTTCGTGCTGTGGAAATTGTCTTCGCCCGAGGAGCCGGGCTGGGACAGCCCGTGGGGCAGGGGTCGGCCGGGCTGGCACATCGAGTGCTCGGCGATGTCGGCCGCCTATCTCGGCGAGGTGTTCGATATCCATGGCGGTGGTCTCGACCTGATCTTTCCGCACCACGAGAACGAGATCGCGCAATCGCGTTGCGCCCACGGCACCGAAACGATGGCCAAGGTTTGGATGCACAACGGATTCCTGCAGGTCGAGGGCCAGAAGATGTCCAAGAGCCTGGGCAATTTCTATTCGATCACCGAATTGCTGGAGACGGATACCTTTGGCGGCCGCAAATGGCCGGGCGAGGTGCTCAGGCTGGCGATGCTGATGACGCACTATCGCGAGCCGATCGACTTTTCCGTGCGCAAGCTGGAAGAGGCGGAGAATACGCTGCGCAAATGGAAGCGGGCGGCCGATCTGGCGCCGCCGACGGCAAAGCCGGTGCCGGCGGATGTGATCGAAGCGCTGTCGGATGACCTTGCCACCTACGCCGCATTCCAGTTGCTGACGCAGTTGGCTGGTGATGCTGTTGATTTCAACGCAGGTAGCGGCAACGCAGCCGCCGAAGACAACGATGCTGCCGCTTCACTGAAGGCATCGCTTCTGTTCCTCGGCTTCGACATCGCAACAGCCAAGGTGGATGAAGACGCCATTGCCAAGGCGATCGCCAAACGCCTCGCGTTGATCGCCGCCAAGAACTGGGCCGAGGCCGACCGCATCCGCGACGAGTTGCTGACGCAAGGCATCCAGTTGAAGGACGGCAAGGACCCCGTCACCGGCGAACGCATCACCACCTGGGAGGTAAAAAGATGATCGATCATCTCGGCATCACCGTTTCGGATTTCGACGCGTCGAAGGCTTTTTACGACAAGGCGATGGCGCCGCTCGGCGCCTCGCTGCTCTACATGGTGCCGCAGGAATATACCGGCGGCGCCAAGGTCGGCGGCTACGGCCGCGACCGGCCAGTGTTTTGGCTGCATGCCGACAAGGACAAGCCGAAGGATCATCAGCATGTCGCCTTCACGGCTCGCAGCCGCGCCGAGGTCGATGCCTTTCACGCCGCGGCGATTGCCGCCGGCGGCAAGGACAATGGCCGGCCGGGCCTGCGCCCGCACTACCATCCGAACTATTATGGCGCTTTTGTTTTCGATCCCGACGGCAACAATGTCGAGGCGGTTTGCCATGCCCCGGAGTAGTGCGCGATGAGCCTCGACAACAGACCGGTCTATACAGGCGGCTGCCAGTGCGGCGCGGTGCGCTTCCGCGTCGAAGGAGCTCTCGGCGATGCTTCCGTATGCCATTGCCGTATGTGCCAGAAGGCGAGCGGCAATTTCTACCTGCCGCTGGTCTCGGTGCGCGGCGCAAGGCTGGACTGGACGCGCGGTGAGCCCAAACGCTTCCGCTCGTCCAACGCGGCTTTGCGCGGTTTCTGTGCCGAATGCGGCACGCCGCTGACCTTCGAAGCGCCCGACGGGGTGGCCCTCGCCATCGCCACATTCGACCACCCCGAGGAGATTGCGCCGACCATCCAATGGGGTGTCGAAGCCAAGCTCCCGTACGTGGATCACGTCCACGAATTGCCAGGTGAGGAAACGATGGCCGACGTCTCGCCGGCCTCCTATCTCGCCGATCTCGTCTCCTACCAACATCCCGACCACGACACCGAACAATGGCCGCCGGAGGAAAAATCATGACCGAAACCGTTCGTACCGGCGGCTGCCAGTGCGGCGCCGTGCGCTTCCGCATCCACGGGGCGCTCGGCCGCCCGTCCATTTGTCATTGCCGCATGTGCCAGAAACAGTTCGGGTCGTTTTTCGGCGCGCTGGTGACAGTGCCGAGCGACGGCGTCGAATGGGTGCGCGAGGAGCCGAGTTACTTTCAGTCGTCGGTCAACATCGATCGCGGCTTCTGCGCCCGTTGCGGCACACCGCTGACCTACCGCCAGCCCGGCGCGCTGGAGATCGCCATCGGCGCCTTCGACGACCGTTCCGATCTGGCGCCGCAGATCCAGGTTAACTACGCCGCCAGGCTGCCTTGGGTCGAGACGATCTTCGACGCGCCGATCCATGACGACCCGGATTTCTACGCGCGACAGGAATCCATCATCTCCTTCCAGCATCCCGATCACGAGACGGCCAACTGGCCGCAGCAGGGCCTGAAATTATGAGCAGCGAATTCCGTACCCTCTATCCCGAGATCGAGGCTTTCGAGTCCGGCATGCTCGACGTTGGCGATGGCCATCAGGTCTATTGGGAGCGCTCCGGCACCAGAGGGGCCAAGCCGGCTGTCTTCCTGCATGGCGGGCCGGGCGGCACCATTTCGCCAAAGCACCGGCGGCTGTTCGATCCGAAGCTGTACGATGTCATCCTGTTCGACCAGCGCGGCTGCGGAAAATCGACCCCTAATGCCTCGCTTGAAGCCAACACCACCTGGCACCTGGTCGCCGACATCGAGCGCCTGCGAAAAATGTGCGGCTTCGACAAATGGCTGGTGTTCGGCGGTTCGTGGGGTTCGACGCTGGCGCTGGCCTATGCCGAGACCCACCCCGAGCGGGTCAGCGAACTGGTCGTGCGCGGCATCTACACGCTGACCCGCGCCGAACTCGAATGGTACTACCAGTTCGGCGTGTCGGAGATGTTCCCCGACAAGTGGGAGCGGTTTCTGGCGCCGATCCCGGAGGCCGAGCGCGGCGACATGATGGCCGCCTACCGCAAACGGCTGGTCGGCAGCGATCCTGTGGCGCAGGTCGAGGCAGCCCGCGCCTGGAGCCTGTGGGAGGGCGAGACGATCACGCTGCTGCCGGAACCGGAAACCAGCGGTCCCTTCGGCCAGGATGATTATGCCCTGGCTTTCGCCCGCATCGAGAACCACTATTTCGTCCATGCCGGCTGGCTGGAAGAGGGACAGCTGCTGCGCGATGCATGGAAGCTTAAGGATATCCCGGGTACCATCGTTCACGGCCGCTACGACATGCCGTGCCCGGCGCGCTACGCCTGGGCGCTGCACAAGGCGTGGCCGAAAGCGGATTTCCATCTGATCGAAGGCGCCGGCCACGCTTATTCGGAGCCGGGTATCCTCGACAGGCTGATCCGCGCAACGGACATGTTTGCCGGGAAATGACCATGGCTCGCGAGCGCCTTTATCTGTTCGACACCACGCTGCGCGATGGCCAGCAGACGCCGGGTATCGACTTCTCCGTCGAGGACAAGATCGCCATCGCCAAGCTGCTCGACGAGTTCGGCATCGACTACGTCGAGGGTGGCTACCCCGGCGCCAATCCAACCGACACCGCCTTCTTTGCCGAGCGTCGCACGGCCGATGCCAAGTTCGTTGCCTTTGGCATGACCAAACGGGCAGGAGTGTCGATCTCGAACGATCCTGGGCTTGCCGCGCTGGTCCAGTCGAAGTCGGACGCCATCTGCTTCGTCGCCAAGAGTTGGGACTACCATGTCCGCGTCGCGCTCGGCTGCACCAATGAGGAGAACCTCGAGGCGATCAAGGCCTCGGTCGAGGCGGCGCTCACTGCTGGCAAGGAGGCGATGGTCGACTGCGAGCATTTCTTCGACGGCTTCAAGGCCAACCCCGATTATGCGCTGGCCTGCGCCAGGACGGCCTACGATGCCGGCGCGCGCTGGGTGGTGCTGTGCGACACCAATGGCGGCACGCAGCCCTCCGAGGTGCGCGCCATCGTCGAAAAGGTGATCGCCGCTGGCATACCGGGCGACCATCTCGGCATCCACGCCCATGATGACACCGGCCAGGCGGTGGCGAATTCGCTTGCCGCCGTGGATGCCGGCGTCCGCCAGATCCAGGGCACGCTGAATGGCATCGGCGAGCGCTGCGGCAACGCCAACCTGATCTCGATCGTGCCGACATTGGCGTTAAAGCCGGCCTTTTCGGGCCGCTTTGCTACAGGCATTTCGGCAGAGGCGTTGACCGGTATATCGCGCCTGTCCCGCGCCTTCGACGAGTTGCTGAACCGTGCGCCCGAAGCGCAGGCGCCCTATGTCGGCGCCTCCGCTTTTGCTACCAAGGCCGGCATCCATGCCTCGGCGCTGGCAAAGGAGCCGGCGACCTACGAGCATGTGCCGCCAGAGACCGTCGGCAACCGCCGCCGCGTCATGGTTTCGGACCAGGGCGGCAAGGCCAATTTCCTGGCTGAGCTGAAACGGCGTGGCATCGACATGCCCCGGGACGACCATCGCCTCGACGCGCTGATCGCCGTGGTCAAGGAGCGCGAGGCCGAGGGCTATGCCTACGAAGGTGCCGACGCCAGCTTTGAGCTTTTGGCGCGCAAGATGCTGCACGGCCTGCCGGAATTCTTCCGCGTCACTTCTTTCCGCTGCATGGTCGAGCGCCGGTTCGACGCCAACGGCCAGCTGAAGACGGTCTCGGAGGCGATCGTGAAAGTGCTGGTCGAGGGCGAGGAGAAGATGTCGGTGGCCGAAGGCCACGGCCCGGTCAACGCGCTCGACATTGCGCTGCGCAAGGATCTCGGCAAATTCCAGAGCGAGATCGCCGATCTCGAACTGGCCGACTTCAAGGTGCGTATCCTCAACGGCGGCACCGAGGCGATCACCCGCGTGCTGATTGAATCGCATGACGGCACCGGTGCGCGCTGGTGGACGGTCGGCGTCTCCGAAAACATCATCGATGCTTCCTTCCAGGCGCTGATGGATTCGATCGTCTATAAGCTGATGAAGAACCGCGACATGGCGGGCTTGGCGGCGGCGGAGTAGCGTTGAACCATCAGCGAGACTCCATTGATCCATCAGCAATTTGCGATGGTTTTGGGCAAGCCGCTGGCGCATAGCCTTGGGCCATGACTACCCAAGCACTTCACATCGGGGCCGACACCAAAGCTCGTCGCGGCTTCCTGCTGGCGCTCGGCGCCTACCTGCTTTGGGGGCTGCTGCCCTTCTACATGAAGGCTGTCGCGCATCTGCCGCTGGCCGAAGTTATCGCCCACCGCATCGTCTGGTCAGTGCCGATCGCGGCCGCTGTCCTGGTCTGGGCCGGTCGCACTGCCGATTTCAAAGCGGCAGTTCGTTCGCCGCGCATCATTTCGATGGCGGTGCTGACGGCGGCGCTGATCTCGGTCAACTGGGGTATTTATGTCTGGGCGATCGCGGTCGACCGCACCATCGAGACCGCGCTCGGCTACTACATCAACCCGCTGGTCAGCGTCGTTGTCGGCGCGCTGCTCCTCGGCGAGCGGCTCGACCGCCTGCAGATCGCGGCGGTGGTGCTGGCGGCAATCGCGGTCGCGGTGCTGACCATCGACGCCGGCAAACTGCCCTGGGTGTCGCTGGTGCTAGCCTTTTCCTTTGCCGCCTATGGCTTCTTCCGCAAGACGCTGCCAATCGGCCCGAGCCAGGGCTTCCTGCTTGAAGTGCTGCTGCTGTCGGTGCCGGCACTCGGCTACATCATCTTCCTGATCGCCACAGGACAGGATCATTTCGTCTCGAGCTCGCTGAACGACACCGCCTTGCTGATCGGCTGCGGTCCGGTCACCGCCGTGCCGCTGCTATTGTTTGCGTTCGGCGCCAGGCTGCTGCGCCTCTCCACCATTGGCATCATGCAATATATCGCGCCGACGATCGTCTTTTTGATCGCGGTGCTGATTTTCGGCGAACCTTTCGGCAGTGTTCAGGCCATAGCCTTCGGGCTGATCTGGGCGGCACTGGCGATGTACTCCTGGTCGATGTTTTCTTCGGCGCGCAAGACCGTTTCCGCATCAGTTCGAGCCGCGTAACGAAGAAAGGCGGCTGGCCCGGTCTTAATGCCGGCAGCCGCGTCTTTCACGAGCGCTCAGCGCTTCGGCCCGAAGCCGGGATATGGCTGCAGCGGCACGACGGCGGCAATATCCATCATGCCGGCCTTGACCAGCGGCAAAGTTGCAAGATGGTGGCGCACGTCGGCATCGCTGCCGGCTTCGAACATCATGCCGCTGCCGGGTATGTCGCCCCGATTCCACACCTGACGCACGGCGCCTTCGGCATAGAGCGTGCGGCGCTGCTCGGCCTCGCCAGGCAGCAGCGGCGCGAAATCGGGGTCGGTGAACTTTTCGGTGTTGCGTGCAAGAAGGGCAAAGAACTGCATCGGAATCTCCTGATGTTGGCCGTTGGAATGGCGGAAATATTCGCTTCTGCTGGCCAGACAGTCCAAGACTGATTAGGCTAAATTTGAGACCTCACGGGACTTGAGCATCGAAGCAACAATGTTCGACCTGCGCCAGCTTCGCTATTTCATCACGGTGGCCGAAACCGGCAACGTCGGGCGTGCCGCCGAATTGCTGCACATCTCGCAGTCGCCGCTCAGCCGTCAGATCATTCAGCTGGAGGAGCAGCTGGGCGTCGCACTGTTCGAGAGGGCGAGGCAGCGTGTTCATCTCAATGCCGAGGGCCGCGCTTTTCTTGCCGAGGCGCGTGCGCTGCTGGCCCATGCAAGACGGCTGGAGGAGCTCGGCCGCAATCTCGCCAGCGGTACGGTCGGCCGTCTCGCCATCGGTTATGTGGAAGGTGCGGTCCATGCCGGGCTTGTCGCTCGGATGCTGCGCCAGTTTCGCCGCGACCGGCCCGAATTTCATCTTCAACTGAAGGGTCAGCGTTCCGCCGCCCAGATCGAAGCGCTGCGCGAACGATCGCTCGATCTGGGCCTCGTCTACACGCCTCCTCCTGCCGACGATCCCGACATCGCCGCCATGCTCATTATGCGCGAGCCGCTGGTTCTGGCGATGCCGGAAGGCGATCCATTGGCAGAAATCGCGGAGATACTGCCGCAGCAACTGGACGGACGCACCTGGATCACGGTGGTGCGCCAGCCTGACGACACCAACCGCAGCCAATTTCTCGCCGCCTGCGCGAAGGCGGGCTTCCTGCCCGACATTGCCTATGAGACGACCGATCCGTTGACGTCGTTGGGCCTGGTCAGCGCCGGGCTTGGGCTGGCGACGGTGCAGGCCAGCCTGCGGAGTGCCGCGCCGCCTCAGACCGTGTTTCGCGATCTGCCGTGGTTCGAACGCACCGTCTCGATCCATCTCGCCTGGCGGCGTCGGGACAAGCGCGCGGTCATCGGAGACTTGAGGAAGGCAGTAGGGAAGGAGTGAATAGTGAATAGTGAATAGACAGGCGCCGGTTTGGAAAGTCTTCTACTTCACCATTCACCATTCACCATTCACCATTCACCATTCACCATTCACTTTACATCTTATCAATCACCGACTGCACGCCCTCCGTCGGTGCATCGACGGAGGATCCCGCCACCATGATAGCGGCGACGATTGCTTCCGGATCCTCGACCACCAGCGGCTTGACCCGTTGCGCCGTGTGGATGAAGCCCTCCGTTGCCATGTGGTCGAGCAACGCCAGCATCGGATCCCAGAATCCTCCGACGTTGCCGAAGACGATCGGCTTGCGGTGATGGCCGAGCTGCGCCCAAGTCATGATCTCGACGATCTCCTCGACCGTGCCGATGCCGCCGGGCAACGCCACAAAGGCGTCGGATTTCTCAAACATCCTGTGCTTGCGCTCGTGCATGTTGTCGGTGATGACGAGCTCGTCGAGCCGGTTAAGCGCGGTTTCGGTCGCCTCCCGGTTGATCAGAAAGCGTGGAATTATGCCGGTTACCTTGCCACCGGCCTTTAATGCCCCTTCAGCGACGGCACCCATGATCCCTTTAGTGCCGCCGCCATAAATCAGACGCAGGCCGGACTTGCCGATCGAGCGGCCAAGCAGGTGTCCGGCCTTGATATAGGTCTCATCTCGGCCCGGGGACGAGCCGCAATAGACGCAGACAGATCGAATCGTATTCATGTTATGATTGGTGATAGGGACTATAGGCATGGTCAAGCCCCGGGGCGGGCTTTTTCTTGTCGGCTTTGGCAAAACAGGCTAGACCGAAATTAGGTGGCTAAGGGGCAGGGAAACATGGCAATTAATCCATTGAAGGCGTTTTTGTTCGCGGCTGGCGGCTCTGTCGCAGCAGCGGGAACCGCCTATGTATCGGGCGCACTCGACCCGTATCTCAATTCTACCCGGCCTGCGGAGGTCGCGGCGCTGACGCCGCCGGCTTCGAAACCGGCCGCTCCGGCGACCGAGGACCGGCTGCCGCCTGCGTCTGCCGCGTCCACCGATGCGGCAGCGCCCGCCGCGCCGGCCACAGCAGGTGCAATCGTGCCGACCTTCGACATCGTGCGCGTCGAAAGCAACGGCTCGATCGTCGTCGCCGGCAATGCGGCGCCCAACGCCAAGGTCGAGATTCTCAACGGTTCGGCTGTGCTCGGCTCGACGGTCGCCGGTCCCGACGGCGCCTTTGCCATTATTCTCGACGATCCGCTGAAGCCCGGCGACTACACGATCACGCTGCGCTCGACGGCTGGCAATGTCGTGACCGCCTCGGCGCAGACCGCGGTCGTTTCGATCCCCCAGAATTCCACCGGCCAGGTGCTGGCAATGGTCGAGGAGCCGGGCAAGCCGTCCGAACTGCTCACTGTTCCGGCCCCTCAGGCGAAATCTGACGCCTCGCCGCCTGTCGGCGAACAGGCGGCCGTTCAGCCACCCGCCACGGGCACCGAATTGCCGGCTGCCGCAGCGCCGGCGCCAGCCGCCCCGGCGGCTGATGTTCCAGCAGCGTCTGCTCCTGCCGCGCCGGCCGCTGTTGAAGCCGCGCCGGCTCCGGCAGCGCCCGCCACACCGGCAGCGCCCGCTACTTCCGCGGCGGAGCGGAAGATCGTCGTCGAAGCTGTCGAAATCGACGGCAACAAGATTTTCGTTGCCGGCGTCGCCGATCCCGGCCGCAAGGTGCGTGCGTATGCCAACGATATCCTGCTCGGTGACGCGAAGACCTCGCCCGACCGCCACTTCCTGGTCGAAGCGACACGCGACATCCCGGTCGGCACCTACACCATCCACGTCGATGCGCTCGATGCCGACGGCGTGACGGTGGTTGCCCGTGCGGCTGTGCCGTTCGAGCGCGAGCCTGGTGAGGCGGTTGCGGCCGTGGCGCCGGCCGAGCAGAAGCCTGCCGGGATAAAACCAGCCGAGCCGAATGCTCCGGCGACCGAAGCCGCACCGGCAACGGCCGCCGAAACGCCCGCAACTGCCCCCGCTCCTACAACCGAGGCCCCGGCCGAAATGGCTGTCGCAACGCCTCCGGGCGAAACGCCCGAGACCGTGGCGCCAAAGCTCGAACATGCCGATGGTGCAGTCATCATCCGCCGCCATGACACGCTGTGGCGGATTTCGCGGCGGGTCTATGGCCAGGGCATGCGCTACTCGACCATCTATCTCGCCAACCAGGACCAGATCAGCAATCCGAACCGCATCTGGCCGGGGCAGGTGTTCAAGGTGCCGGAGAAATCGAAGGAAGGCGAGCCCGCCGATCTCAAGGCAATGGGCGACCAGATGACGACGGCGCCAGTCAAGGCCGAATAGCCTTCTGCCCATCAGGATAGCTTGCGGCAGGGCCAGTCATCGTTTATCGCCGATGGACGATGACCGAATCCCCCCTCGTAACGGACCGAAGCCGCGCGGCAGATGAACGCCCGCCGGCCAACTGCACGCCGGCCAACTGCATGCCGGATAGCCGCGCTGTCGCTGTCCGGCTCGCGGCCCTTTCGCATCCAGCGCGGATCGAAATTCTCAAACACCTTTCCGCAAGCCGTTCCTGCTGCTGTCGCGAGGTCGTCGAGCATCTCGACCTGGCGCAGTCCACCGTTTCCCAGCATTTGAAGATCCTGGTCGAGGCCGGGCTGATCCGCTTCGAGCCTGACCGCCAGCGCTCCCGCTATGAGCTCGACCGCGCCGCGCTCGCCGATGTTTCGGCATCGCTGGCCGCGCTGGTCGATTCCTGCTGCTCCGGCCGCTAAAATCATAAGGTAAACAAGAATGGCCGAGAAAACCGTTTCCGCAGATTCCGGCTCGACCTTCAGAACGTTGCGCAATCTCTGGCCCTATATGTGGCCGGCCGACCGCGCCGACCTGAGGGCCCGAGTGGTATGGGCCACCGTACTGCTGGTGGTCGCCAAGCTGACCCTGGTGGCCGGACCCTATTTCTTCAAATGGGCGACCGACGCACTGGCCGGCGATAGCAAATCGCCGCCGCCGCTGCCGGCCCTGCTGCTGGCGCCGGTCATGCTGGTCGTCGCCTACAATGCGGTGCGGCTGGTGCAGCTCGGCTTCAACCAGTTACGCGATGCCCTGTTTGCACGGGTCGGCCAGCATGCGGTCCGCCGGCTCGCCTTCCGCACCTTCGTGCACATGCACGAACTGTCGCTGCGCTTCCACCTCGAACGGCGCACCGGCGGACTGTCGCGCGTCATTGAGCGCGGCACCAAGGGCATCGAGACGATAGTCCGCTTCACCATGCTGGCGACGGCGCCGACAATCGTCGAATTCGCGCTCACCGCCGGCATCTTCGCCGTCACCTATGGCTGGCTATACGTCTTGGTGATCGCGGTCACGGTCTGGCTCTATGTCTGGTTCACCGTCAGGGCGAGCGATTGGCGTATTTCGATCCGCCGTGAGATGAACGAAAGCGACAATGAAGCCAGCACGAAGGCGATCGACTCGCTGCTCAACTACGAAACAGTCAAATATTTCAATAACGAAACCATGGAGGCCGAGCGGTTCGACCGGTCCACGGCGCGCTACGAGTTGGCGGCGACCAGGACCTGGACCTCGCTTGGCTGGCTGAACTTCGGCCAAGGTGTGATCTTCGGTATCGGCATGACCGTCGTCATGGTGATGTCGGCGCTCGAGGTGAAGGCGGGCACACAGAGCGTCGGCGATTTCGTCTTCGTCAACGCCATGCTCATGCAGCTTTCGGTGCCGCTGAATTTCATCGGCATGATCTACCGCGAAATTCGCCAGGGCCTGACCGACATCGAAAACATGTTCGATCTGCTCGACGTCAAGCGTGAGATCGTCGATCGGCCGGGCGCCAATCCGCTGGTCGTCGATGCCGGCAGGGTCGAGTTCCGCGACGTACATTTTTCCTACGACCCCAACCGCAAGATCCTGAAGGGCATCAGCTTCGAGGTGCCAGCTGGCAAGACGGTGGCCATCGTCGGCCCCTCCGGAGCCGGCAAGTCGACCATTTCGCGGCTCTTGTTTCGCTTCTACGACATCCAGCGCGGCCAGATTCTGATCGACGGCCAGGACATTCGCGACGTGACGCAGGAGAGCTTGCGCGCTGCCATCGGCATGGTGCCGCAGGACACGGTGCTGTTTAACGACACCATCGCCTACAATATCCGCTACGGCCGCGTCGGCGCCAGCGAGGAGGATGTGCGCAAGGCGGCAGAACTGGCCCAGATCGGACCGTTCATCGAGCGGCTGCCCGACGGCTATCGCTCAATGGTCGGCGAGCGCGGATTAAAACTGTCCGGCGGCGAGAAGCAGCGGGTGGCGATTGCCCGCACCATTTTGAAGGCACCGCCGATCCTGATGCTCGACGAGGCGACCTCGGCGCTGGACAGCCACACCGAGCAGGAGATCCAGGCGGCACTCGACCTGGTCAGCCAGGGCCGCACCACCCTCGTCATCGCCCATCGGCTGTCCACAGTGATTTCGGCCGATGAGATCATCGTCCTGCAGGATGGCCAGATCGCCGAGCGCGGCACCCATGTCGCCTTGATAGCCAAGCGCGGCCTTTATGCATCGATGTGGGACCGCCAGCGCGAGGCAAGCGAGGCCGAGGAGCGGCTGCGCATTGCCCGCGAAAGCGACGAGTTCGGCGTCGTCGTCCGCCGCCGCACCTCGGAGGTGAGCTGAAAATTCGTGCTTGACCTCAACTTAAGTTGAGATCGTAGGCCGTTTTGGATCGCAGCAAAATGCGTCGTTCAAAAACGGAGACAATCGATATGAATGGGATAAATCAGGCAGGTACTGGCGGCAGCGTATTCCGGGTGGACAAGTTTGTCGTTCCGGCCAACGCCCGCGAGGAGATTCTTGCCAAGGTCCGGATGACGCATGAATTGCTGCGCCAGCAGCAAGGGTTCGTCCAGGATTTCCTGCTCGAGCAATTCTCGGGGCCGGGCGAGTTCAACCTCGTGACCATTGTCGAATGGGAAGGGCAGGCCGCCGTCGACAAGGTCGTGCCGATCATCAAGGCTGCGCATGAGCGCAGCGGCTTCAATCCTCAGGAGACCATTTCGCGACTTGGCGTCAAGGCCGATATTGCCAACTATCAGCGGATTCCCGGGATGTAAGCTCTCTACGGCCAGCCGGCGCCCGGCGCAGTAGCGTCGACGCTGAGCACTTGGCCGGTACGGGCATCGCTGATCATATGTTCGAAGCCGCGCCATTCGGCGGCGACGATGAACAGCGTTTTTCCCTCGCTGCCGCCGAGCATGCAGGCAAAGCAGCCGCGGTCGACATCGACGCTTTCGAGCATCGCGCCGCCCTCGCGCACCCGCACGCAATGCCGGTTCGGAACGTCGGCATACCAGGCCGCACCTTCGGCATCGAGGCAGATGCCGTCGGGAAAACCGTTGCCGAGATTGGCCCAGATCCTGCGGTTGGAAAGGCCACCATCGGCAGCGATGTCGAAGGCGGTCAGCCGGTTGGCGTGGGACTCGGCAACGACCAGCGTCTTGTTGTCGGGCGTCACCGCCATGCCATTGGCGAACGCGAGGTTCTCAGCCACCTGCTGAACCGAGCCATCCGGTGCAACTTGCACGATGGTGCCGGGACCGAAATGCTGGCCGAGGGCCGGAGCAGGCCCACCGCCATTGACGTATATGTTGCCGCGCCCATCGACCACCATCTCGTTCCAGGGGCTCTTTGATAGTTGTCTCAGATCGGCATGGGTGACCAATGTCCCGTCTGCCTCCTGCCTGAGGATCAGCCCTTCGCGGCCGGACACGACAAGCAGGCGCCCGTCCGGCAGCCAGTCAATGGAATAGGGCAGGGTGGCCGGCACGGTGAGCACGATCTCGCTGTTGCCTAGGGCGTCAACGGCGATGATCTGGCCCGTGCCCCAGTTGCAGAGCCACAGCCGGCCGTCGTGCCAGCGCGGTGACTCGCCGAAGGCCAAGCCGTTCATCACCACTTGCACTTGCCTAGCTGCTGATTTCTGCATGGGCCGAGAACCTCCGGGTTTGCGCAAATCGTCATGGCCGAAAGGCCGATGAGAGGCGCCGTCTTGCCAAGGACGGGCGAGAGTGCTGCGTTCCGACAATCGCAATGAACATTTCCGGTTGATCACTTCGGCAGTCCGGATGCTGCTAACGGCATCCTGAAACGGCGGTGACCGCCACCCCCGAGCGCTCTCATTGTCGCGTTGCGACCGCGGGGTGTTTCCGCTATTGAGGCCGGACTTGGAACCAAGGTTGCCCTCATCCCATGAGCCTCGTTGACACGATCAAGAATGCGTTCGTTCCGATCCACCGCGAGGGTTATCCCTTTATCGCTGCGTTCGGCACGGCGACGCTCTTTCTTGGCTATTTCTCCTCGACCC
This sequence comes from Mesorhizobium sp. M0018, assembly GCF_040323955.1. Classification (NCBI taxonomy): domain Bacteria; kingdom Pseudomonadati; phylum Pseudomonadota; class Alphaproteobacteria; order Hyphomicrobiales; family Phyllobacteriaceae; genus Mesorhizobium; species Mesorhizobium sp. M0018. Next base: position 278,518 of record NZ_JAMYVL010000008.1, read on the forward strand.
TGTTCTGGATCGGTCTCATCCTGACGGCCTGGTGCGCCTATTTCTTCCGCGATCCCGAGCGCGTCACGCCGATCGACGACCGGCTGGTTGTCAGCCCGGCCGACGGCATCGTCTCGGCGGTTGGCCCGGCCGTGCCGCCGCGCGAGCTTGGCCTCGGCGGCGGCGAAATGACCCGCATCTCGGTATTCATGAACGTCTTTTCCTGCCACGTTAACCGCTCGCCGGTGCGTGGCCGCATTTCCAGGATCGAGCATCGACCAGGAAAATTCCTCAACGCCGAGCTCGACAAGGCAAGCACCGAGAACGAGCGCAACGGGCTGGTCATCGAAAGCCCCAATGGAACGGTCGCCGCGGTGCAGATTGCCGGCCTGGTGGCGCGGCGCATCGTCTGCTGGGCCGAGCCCGGCGGCGCCATCGGCACCGGCCAGCGCTTCGGGCTGATCCGCTTTGGCTCGCGCGTCGATGTATTCCTGCCCTCGACCGCGACGCCGCGTGTCGCCGTCGGCCAGACCGCGGTTGGCGGTGAGACGGTGCTGGCGGAATTCGGCGGCGTTGCCGCAACGCCGCTCGTGCGGGTCTCCTGACCGGTGGCGCCGCCGTTCAAGAAATTCGAGGCGCATGGCGGCGGTGGCCCGCGCATTCGCGAAATCCCGATGCGCATGGTGCTGCCCAATCTGGTCACGGTGCTTGCCATCTGCGCCGGCCTGTCCGGTATTCGCTTCGGCTTCGAGGGCCGCTTCGAGCCAGCGGTGGTGATGGTGCTGCTCGCCGCCTTCCTCGATGGTATCGACGGCCGTCTAGCGCGAATGCTGAAGGCGACTTCCAAATTCGGCGCCCAGATGGATTCGCTGGCCGATATCGTCAATTTCGGCGTGGCACCGGCGCTGGTGCTCTATGCCTTTCTGCTCGACAGGGCAGGTTCGCCGGGCTGGATCGCCGCGCTGCTGTTCACCATCGCCTGTGGGATGAGGCTTGCCCGTTTCAACGTGCTCGACGAAGAGCTCGACCGTCCGCAGTGGCAAACCGAATATTTCGTCGGCGTGCCGGCGCCGGCGGGTGCGGTGCTTGTAATGCTGCCGCTCTATCTGTTCTTCCTCAGGCTTGGGCTTGAACCCAGCCGCCTGGCAGCCTTCATTGCCACCGGCTTTACAATATTGGTGGCGTTCCTGCTGGTCAGCAGACTGCCCGTCTATTCCGGCAAGAGCGTCAGGATACCGGGCGACAGGGTGCTGCCGATCATCCTCGCAGTCGTCCTCTACGTCCTGCTTTTGATGACCTATCCCTGGTATACGCTGACGGCCTCGGTTGCCGGCTATCTGGTCTTCTTGCCGTTCAGCGTGCGGGCCTATTCGAGACGCGCCAAGCGCGAAGGCGAGAAGGTGCCGTCCTCGGATATTGGCTGACGGATTTGGTGCCAGTTCGCGTTGCGCCTGGCAGTGCATGATTCCAAAAAGGCTCGCAGAGCACGCGGCGCTGTGGAACGCACCTCAAAAACCCCGTTTTCGGAACTTGCTGGGCGGCTAGACCGTTTGTGTTGGTAGGTCCGCCTGAGCGGCTGCTCGTGATACGTCGTCAACGTAGCGCAAGCTGCCGCATCGGGCGCAGAACCATCGGAAAACGAGGAGAAATGGCTGTCATCCTCATCGGCGCGTTACTGACTGTCGCCGGCCTCGTGTATATGGCGATTGCGGCCATCATGCGCGGGCGGCTTAGTGAGCCGGCCGCTGTCTCCACCGCGCCGGACAGTCCGACGCCCAATCTCGCAACACCAGGTCCGACTCTGGAGCCGCGACGACGCGGGCTCCGTTTTCTCGGCCTGTCGCAGAACTGGCCGGGCCTGCTGATGATGGCCGTCGGCGTCATTCTGCTGTTGTCGGTGGTAGTCCTCTAATGCATTCGCGCAAAAGTGTGCAGCGGTTTTGCGATAACGACATGCATAAAAACAAGAATCTAAAGCGCGTCGCACAAGGCCGGTCGAACGCGACGCGCTTTAGAATTTTCGACAGCAAGCCTCAGGCGGCTGCGCTCAGTCCCAGCCTCTCGAGCGCCAGCTTTCTAGTCGAGACATAGTCGGTCTTGCCGGAGCCCAGTACCGGGATCTCCTCGACCTTGACGATGTCGTTCGGCACCATCAGTTCGGCCGCCCCGGCTTTTTTGCCGAATTCGCGCAATTCGTCGGGATCGGCATTGTCGGCCGTGGTGACCAGAACGAGGCGCTCGCCGCGCCGCTTGTCCGGCACTGCCACCACGGCGTGATGCTCTTCCGGCCACAGCGACTGCACCAGCATCTCGACCGCGCCAAGCGATACCATCTCGCCGGCTATCTTGGCGAAGCGCTTGGCGCGGCCGCGAATGGTGATGAAGCCTTCGCGATCGACCGAAACGATATCGCCGGTATCGTGCCAGCCTTCGAGCGGCTGCAACTCGCCCGGCCGGTCGCCGGTCATGTAGCCCATCATCAGGTTCGGCCCGTCGAGCCACAGCCGGCCGGCGTCGCTGATGCCTTCGACCGGTTCGAGTTTCATGCGCATGGCCGGCAGCAGCCGCCCGACCGTTCCGTCGCGGCCGTGGATGGCGGTGTTGACGGCAACCACTGGTGCGGCCTCGGTCAAGCCAAAACCTTCGATGATCTCGGCCTGGAAGCGCTCGCGGTAAACCCGGCGCGTCTCCGGCTTCACCGCCTCGGCACCGGCCACGACGAAGCGCAGGCTGGAAAAATCGCCGTCCTTGGCGGTGCGGGCATAGTTGGCGAGGAACGTGTCGGTGCCGAACATCACCGTCGGCCGGACCTTGCGCGCCACCTCCGGAATAAGTTTGTAGTGGAGCGGTGACGGGTAGAGGAACAGCTTTACTCCGGTGACCAGCGGCAGGATGGTGCCGCCGGTCAGCCCGAACGAGTGGAACACCGGCAGCACGTTGAGCAGGATATCGGCCGGCGAGATGGTGATGCGGGCTTCCGCCTGCATCGCATTGGCAAGAAGATTCCGGTGCGACAGCACCACGGCCTTGGGCGTGCCTTCCGAGCCGGAGGTGAACAGGATCACCGCCGGCTTGGCCGCATCCTGGCGCTGCAACGGCCGGCGCCACAGCAAGGCGGCTGCGGCCTTGTCCAGCACGGTCACGCTTGCGCGGACATCCTCCAGCCACAGCAGTTTCGCCCCGCCCTTTTCCACCGCCTCGACGATGTCGGCGAGGTTGGCCTTTTCGACAAAGCCGCGTGAGGAGACCACGGTGCGGATCATTGCCGTGCGGACGGCGGCGGTGACGCTGGCCGGGCCGGCGGTATAGTTGATCATTGCTGCCACCCGCGCAGCCGACAGAAGTCCGACGAACGACAGCACGACGCCATTGGCGTTGGGCAGGAGCAGCCCAACCGCTTCGCCCGGCGCTGTTATTGCCTCGAACCGTCGGCCCAAAACCCTGGCGCCGATGAACACTTTCCGGTAGCTCAGGGCACCGCCAATGACGTCCTCGATTATTGGGTGCGAAGCGCCAACACGATCGGCCGCATCGCGCATGGCGAGGAACAGCCCTCGGTCGAGATCACTGCCGAAAAGCCTGGCCTCGGCGAAGCGATCAAACAGCGCATTGGTGTTGGAGGCCTGATCTGGGTTCCGCGCCACCAGCTCGGCGATGGTCATCGGCTCCAGCGCGCTGATCGACAGCTGCGGAAACCAATGGCGCGGCGCCTTGTCCGCCGGCGTCAGCGAGGCCGGCAGGCTGCGTGCGCCGGCAACGAAGACCGGCACGATACGGGCGTCGGCCTGCATGGCGATACGGGTGATGGCGCGAAACAACCGAAACGACTTGACGTCTGGCTCGACCGCATCCGGCAGGTAAACGGCGAGCCGGCCCTTGCCCTTCAGCACCCGCACCAATCTGCGGCTGACGAAGACATGCTCGGCGTTGAAGGCGATGGTGCGGCCGAGCTCGCGCCACGGCTCCAGCCACGGCGATCTGGCCGAAGCCTGGTCGAGGATGTGCAGCGTATCCTCCGGCAGCAGCGACAGCATCAGCGCCGGCTCGATGCGTGACTGATGCCAGATGACATAGATGACCGGGGCCACCGACCTGCGCGCAATCTTGATGCGGTCGTCGCTGATCCGGTAGGCGAGCTTGAACGGCACGTAGAGCAGCGCCTGGCTCAAACGCAGGCCGAGGCGGAACTTCTCCACCACGCCGATCAGCAGCCAGGCCGCGACAAGACCCGCAAGCAGCGCCAGTGTCAGGATCATCGCCGCATCTCCCAACGATCTCACGTCGCGGCTCTTCACCGGCCGCTTCGGGTGAGAACCTAGCCGAAGTTGGATCAACGTCAATGCGGCTCCATTTTTCCCTCTCTCCCATGTTTGATTCGCCTATGTTGATTCGGCTCGGCTGCTTATCGCAGCTACGCCGCTTTCATCCTTCCGCTGATGAAGCGGAATTCCTGCGTCTTGCCGCCAAAGCCATAGGCGGCCGCAGGCACTTCATGCACGAGGGCGTAGCTTTCCTCATGCACCTTACCCAGCAGCCGGCCGAATGCCGCGAAAATTGCCTGCAGATACGCCTCCAGTTCGAGCTTGGTGTTGGTACCGTCGACAACCTTGATGTCGAGCCAGGCCGTGTTGGTGCCATGCTCGGCCAGCGACTTGCCGCCGGCGAACCAGTGCTCGGGGTCGTGATAGGAAATGGCAACAGCTGTGATCGTCGCGTCCTTGCGCAGATGCGTGGCTGTCAGTTCGGTCACTTCCCTGGCAATGGCGGCGGACAAAGCGGCATCGGGCTTGCCGGTAACGCTGACATTGATGATCGGCATGTTTCTTCTCCTCGGTTTCAAGCGGCGCCTCTTCGCCGTCGAGAAAATCATGCCATCGTCCTTTGATCAAAAAAATAGAATTGTTTTTGATAAACACTTTGATAGCATCGAATTATGCAGTTGTTCGATCCCGACCTCCTCAAGACTTTCCTCGCTTTCGTCGATGGCGGTTCCCTGGCGCGGGCCGCGTCGATCGTCGGTCGCTCGCCGTCCGCAGTGACCGCGCAGATGCAGCGGCTGGAGGATGTTGTCGGCGAACCGCTGCTGGTGCCGCAGGGGCGAGGGCGCGGCCTGACGCCGGCAGGCGAGGATCTGATCGTTCACGCGCGTCGCATCCTTGCCGCGCACCGCGAGGCGTGGCTGGCCCTCAAAGGCGCGCACGCCGACGGGCGCGTCGCCATCGGCACCACGCAGGATTTCGCCGACAGCGGCTTGCCGCAGCTTCTCAGGGCTTTTGCTGTCAGCCATCCGCGCGTCAGGATCGAACTGCGCGTCGGCCGTTCCGCCGAACTGGCGCAGGCTTTGCAGGCCGGCACCCTTGATCTGGCCATTGCCATGCGGCAGGTGCCGACACGGGACGAAGTCGGTGTGCTCAAGGAACCAATGATCTGGCTTTGCTCACAGAACGGGCTGGCCACCCGCCACGACGAACTGCCCCTGGCGCTGCTCGATCCCCATTGCGGGTTTCGCGAAGCGGCGACCAGTGCACTCGATGCGGCCGGCCGTCGCTACCGCATTGCTGCCGGCAGTGCCAGCCTTGCCGGCCTGCGTACGGCGGTGCACGCCGGCATCGCCTTGACGTTGAGGACGGCGCGCTTCGCTCATTCCGGCATCGTCGAGGCGCCGAGCGATCTTGATCTGCCGCCGGTGCCGGTCGCCGAATTCGCCGTCCGCTTGCGTGAGGATGCCGACCGGCCGGCGCAGGATCTGGCAGCGTTGTTCAGCGGCAACCTGGCCTTGGCCAATTGAGCCAGCAAAGAAAAAGCCGACCTTGCGGTCGGCTTCTGAGTAGGACGGGCCGAGGGGTTTGGGGGGACTTGGGGTGGCCCGTCGCAGCCATAATGCCTGAGCCCTATGATGGTTCCATGACTTTTCAAATTAATTTTCAGGACCGGATTTCTCGTGATCGGACCACCAACTCGCGCTCGGACGCGGCGAAGATTGGTCATGCATCCGCTGCGCGCTGCCTGGCCATCAGCCAGTCGCGGCCGGCGTGAGCGAACACCGCGCAAAGCACGATGGCGCCACCGACCATGCTGGCTGCCGGCGGGATCTCCGCCAGGAACAGGAAGGCAAACAGGATCGCGAATGGCACTTCAGCTGAACCCAGCAATCCGGACTCGGCCGCCGGAATAAGCCGGGTGCCCTCCGTCCACAGGATCGAAGCCAGCGCGAACGAGGCGCCGAAGGTGGCCAGAAGCACAGCGTCCCTGGCCGAGACAGCCAGCGGATCGGCGACGAACCAGCCGAGCACGAACAGAAGGAATGCCGACACCGCACCCGCCCACACCACCGGCGTGTCGCGGAAGGCGCGCACCATGATCATGTAGAGCGCGCTGCCGATCGTCATCAGCAGCGCCAGCCCGTCGCCGAACAAATGGCCGGTGCCGAAGCCGGACCAGACCATGATTGCCACACCGCATAGTGACACAGCAGCGGCGGCAAGCGTCTGCAGCCGGAACGGCTCGCGGACCAACAGGAGGGCCAGCAGCGCGGTGACGAACGGGGCCGTGGCATAGATGATCGCGACATTGGCGACAAAGGTGAACTTGAACGCCGAGATAAAGGCGATGCTCGCGAGCGCGCCCTCGATCGCCAGCAGCCAGCCTCGCCAGCCGAGCCGCAAGCTGTCGCGACCGCCGGAGCGCTGGCGGCGCCATAAGACATAGAGGCTGATCAGGATCGAGCCGACGAAGCCGCGCCAGCAGGTAATGGTCAGCGGGTCGGCATGGATCGATTTGGTCAGCACGCCGGTGAGGCCGAAGACGGCCGCCGATGCCGAGACCAGGATGATGCCGAGGGTACGCTCGCGGGCGCTTTCCACTGTGCATGGCATGTCCAGCGATCCCGTCATCTCACCAGCCTACGCTGCCCCTTCCTGACACCATAGTGTCAGCTTGAGGCGTCCTGCATCGAAAACAGCAGGTAGGCAGCCCCGGTGAACAGGATTCCGGCAAGAACCCGTTCGCGGGTTTCCACGATGGCGATATCGGCCATATGTCCGGCGGCCTTACGAATGTGTTGCGAGAGACGGTGTGATGGCGTTGGATGCTCCCCGTATCGTCAGGCTATACCGGCGAAACCCTGCCAAGCGCTACGCCAGCGGGGACTTGCGTTTGGGCAGGCGGCATCGCCTTAGGCAGCGAAGCCAGGCAACTATGGGAGAGAAACGAAATGGACGCGATCGCATTGAAGGCCATGCAGGCGCCGCTGAAGGTGGCCTATCGCGACGACGCCTCGCGCGCGCTGATTACTCTCCGCGCCAAAGGCTCGATCGACGACCAATCGATCGCCTGCAAGGTCGAGACAGGCAGGGCGATCGCCATTGCGGGGCTGCATCCGGCGACCGGCGGCACCGGGCTCGAACTCTGCTCCGGCGACATGCTGCTGGAGGCACTGGTGGCTTGCGCCGGCGTCACGCTGAAGGCGGTAGCGACGGCGCTGGAATTCAAGCTTGGGGCCGCCACGGTGGAAGCCGAAGGCGACCTGGACTTTCGCGGCACGCTTGGCGTGGCAAAGGATGCGCCGGTTGGCTTCCGCGCCATCCGGCTGACATTTAGCCTCGACACCGACGAGCCACAGGAGCGCATCGATGCGCTGCTCAAGCTGACCGAGCGCTACTGCGTCGTGTTCCAGACCATCAGCCAGAAGCCGGAGCTGACGGTAAGCGCGCGACGCTGACGATCTCCCCCTCAAGGGGGAGATCACGCTGTCCTACTGCGCCGACGGCTCCTCGGCGTCGCCCTCGTCGGCGAAGGGCGAGGCGCTCGGCACGCACTGCACCGACCAGCCGGCCGGCGTCGGTTGCTTCTGGTATTCGGTTATGGCGAAGGCGCACTGTTCGCGGGTGTCGAATGTGCTGGGCAGCACGACCATGCCGCCTTGCGGGCCGGCGATCACCAGATACCAGACTAACGCTACGCTCGGTGCCGCCATGAGTATTTCCTCGCTCTGCTTGTTTTGGGAGTCGCACGATCCTAGCAACTCCGGCCCAGCGGCGAAAGCTGGGCCAAAGCGCGGCGTTAAGCCACGGCATCACAGCCACGTGATGTCGGGTCGTTTTGGTTCAGTTCACCGCAAAACAATAGAACAGGCCGTCGCCGCCGGTGCCCTTCAGCGCCTCCTGGCTGCAGCCACCGCGTGACGCATGCGAGGAATTCCACGATTTGGCGGCTGCCGAGCCATCGAGGCCGGTACGATCGTGATGACCCATCATCGCCACACCTTCTGCTCCGCTCAGCGTCCAGTCGCCGCAGGTCTGGTCGGCTATTTTTGTGCCATCCGGCTTGGAGCCGGTCAACACGTCGTGCCGGTTGGGCGTGTCGCCGCGGCCGTTGACCATTTGGCCCTTTTCGTCGAGTGCCGTCTGTTTGGTGATGGCGTTGGCATCGCTATGCAGGGAAGCGACATCATCGGCGATCTTGACGCCCTTGGCGTTGAACCACGGGCCTTTGCCGATACGGTCGCGTGCATCGGTATCGCTGGTCGAGAGATAGGCGCGCCATGTCTTGCCGGTAACGCCCGCGGCTTCGGCCAGTGAACTACAATGGGCGTCGGCGCCGGCGAGACCGCCGAGATCGGCGCCTTTGCCGGAGCCGACGCTGGTGACGAAAAAGCTCATCGTTGCCTCCTGCGACGACGCGGCGCCGATCACTGCAAGCAGCGCGGTGGCAGTCAAGAGAAGCAGTCTCCGCATTTGGTCCTCCGTTTCTCGAATTGTGGCACCCGAACAACGTTGGTGCCGGCGCAATTCTTCCGGCAAAATGCGATGTGTGGCTACTCCGGCTGCCGGTAGGCGACAAAGCGATTGTGCTTGGCCTGGAAGATCAACCCGGTCTCCTTGAGCGTAGGGCTGGCCAGCGGCACGATTCGCTTGGCGATCTCCGAAGGGTGCGGCAGTGTTTCAGGATCCTCGCCGGGTACGGCCTGCGCCCGCATCGCGGTGCGCGTTGCCCCGGGATCGGCGGCATTGACCCTGAGCGGCAGGTTTTCGGTCTCATGCGCCCATGAACGCGTCATGGCCTCGACCGCCGCCTTCGACGCCGCATAAGGCGCCCAGAAGGCGCGTGCGGAGTGGGCAAGGCTGGAGCTCAGCACGATAGCACGGCCGGCATCGGAAAGCCTGAGCAGCGGGTCGACCGAGCGGATCAGCCGCCATGTTGCTGTGACGTTGATGGTCATCACCTTCTCGAAGGTCTTGGCCTCGACATGGCCGATCGGGGCGATGACGCCGAGCACGGCGGCGTTGGCGACCAGTATGTCGAGCTTGCCCCAGCGCTCGTGGATGGCGCCGCCCAGCCGGTCGATCCCCGCCATGTCGGCAAGATCGAGCGGTACCAGCGTCGCCTGTCCGCCACCTGCCTTGATCTGGTCGTCGAGTTCTTCCAACCCGCCGACGGTGCGGGCAACCGCAATCACATGCGCACCGGCCGCGGCAAGCTCCCTGGCGATGAAATAGCCGATGCCGCGCGAGGCGCCGGTGACGACCGCAACGCGGCCGGAGAGGTCAAGGCTCATACGATGGATTCCGACAGGCAAGGTGAAACCGCCGTGAGGGGCTAAGGGGAGGCAGACAAACGGACCGGCAAGGCCTACGACCCGCCTGCCGCCAAGAGCGACAGCGTGCGCACATTGTCGGAGCCTTCGAAGTCGGCAAGCCGGGTCGGATACTGGCCGGTGAAGCAGGCGTCGCAGAATTGCGGCTGCTCGTTGTCGCGGCCGGCCTCGCCGACGGCGCGGTAGAGCCCGTCGATCGACAGGAAGCCGAGCGAATCGACGCGGATGAACTCGGCCATCTCCTCCACCGACATGCGCGACGCCAGCAGCTTCGACTTTTCCGGTGTGTCGACGCCGTAAAAGCAGGAGGCGCGCGTCGGCGGCGAAGCGATGCGCATATGCACTTCCTTGGCGCCGGCATCGCGCACCATCTGGACGATCTTCTGGCTGGTGGTGCCGCGCACGATCGAATCGTCGACCAGCACCACACGCTTGCCTTCGATCATGCGGCGATTGGCGTTGTGCTTGAGCTTGACACCCATGTGGCGGATCGAATCGCCGGGCTGGATGAAGGTGCGGCCAACATAGTGATTGCGGATGATGCCGAGCTCGAACGGAATGCCCGCGGCCTGCGAAAAGCCGATCGCCGCCGGCGTGCCCGAATCCGGCACCGGCACGACGATGTCGGCCTCGACCGGACTTTCCTGCGCCAGCTCGGCGCCGATGCGCTTGCGCACTTCATAGACGTTGCGGCCTTCGACCGACGAATCCGGCCGCGCGAAATAGACATATTCGAAGATGCAGAAGCGGGTCTTCTGCGGCTCGAACGGGAACAGGCTTTCGATGCCCTTGCTGGTGACGACGACCATTTCGCCGGGCTTCAGGTCGCGCACGAAACGCGCACCGATAATATCGAGCGCGCAGGTCTCGGAGGCGAGAATCCAGGCGCCGTCTAGATCGCCGAGCACCAGCGGGCGGATGCCGAGCGGGTCGCGGCACCCGATCATCTTCTTGGACGTCATCGCCACCAGCGAGAAGGCGCCTTCGACTTGGCGCACCGCATCGATGAAGCGCGAATTCAGGTCGCGCTCCTTGCTGGTGGCAACCAGGTGCAGGAGCGTTTCGGTGTCGGAGGTGGAAGAGAAGATGGCGCCTTGCTTCTGCAGGGCGCGCTGAACGGTCATGGCGTTGGTGAGATTGCCGTTATGGGCGACGGCAAAGCCGCCATCGGCAAGTTCGGCGAAGAAAGGCTGGATATTGCGCAGACCGGCGCCGCCGGTGGTGGCATAGCGTGTGTGGCCGATGGCACGGTTGCCTTGCAGGCTGTCGATGACACGCTGCTTAGTAAAGGTGTCGCCGATCAGGCCGACATGGCGTTCGACATGGAATTGGGTGCCGTCATAGGAAACGATGCCGGCCGCTTCCTGGCCTCGATGCTGCAACGCATGCAGACCGAGCGTTACGATGGCTGCGGCGTCCTGCCGGCCGAAAATGCCGAACACGCCGCATTCGTCGTGGAAATGGTCGTCGGCTTCGGCGGAAAGCACGTCGTCTGCGTCTGCCACTGAGGCTGCCATTGGGGCTCAAGCTCCGCTAAAGTCGCCATATAAGGTCATAGCGCATCGAAAGCAACGCACGTCGTGCGGCGTTCACATGATCGACAGTCTTGAGCCTCGCAAGTCCGTCGAAATCAGTTTGCCGGCGCCGGGTTTGCAGGTGCCGGCGTCGCGGGCGCATTGTCGGCCGGCGGCGCATCGCTGTCGTCGGGTGCCGGAGCAGTGGCGTCGTCGCCGGCGGCAGGGGCTTCCGCTGCAGGCGCATCGGGGGCCAGAGGCGTCTCGGTGGCCGGCTGATTCGGATTGAGCTTGTTGAGGATGGCGTTTTCCGGATCCTCGGGCAGCAGGCTTTCGAGCTTGGCGCCGATCGATTCGAGCAATGGCTTTGACTTGGCGTTGGCAATCCAGCCTGGAGCCTTGGCGCCGGCCAGCCAATTGAAGAAAAGCAGCGCGACAGCGACGACCAGGATGCCGCGCGCCGCGCCATAGAGGAAGCCAAGTGTACGATCGAGCGCGCCGATCCTGGAATCGATGATCCAGTCGGCGAGCTTCATGGTGATGACCGAAACGACGATCAGCGCGACAATGAAGACGATACCGGCGGCCGCCGCCATGGCGGCCTTTTCGTTGTCGACATAGGGCTGAATGTAAGGCAGCACCGGCTTGTAGAAGAAGAAGGCGGCGGCCGCGGCGGCTGCCCAGGAGATGATCGACAGGATCTCGCGCGAAAAGCCGCGAACCATAGCGAGCATCGCCGAGACCAGGGTGAAGCCGACGAGAATTCCGTCAAGCAGCGTAATCGGCATGTTTTTCGCCCCACTCCGATCTCTTTTTCACGGCCCGACGAGCCGCATCACTCTTGCTCGTCGGCGCGGCTGCGCCGAGAGCCGGCTATTCGCGCCACGAGATCGGCAAGCTCGGTGGGCTGGAAAGCGCTGGCTCCGATCCCCCCGACCGCATTACCACCAACAAGTTCCTCGCTGCCCAAGGGCAGAACCGCGCGTCCGAAACCCAGCTTTTCGGCTTCCTTGAGGCGCTGCTGCGCATGCGCAACCGGCCTCACCGCACCCGACAGGCTGATTTCGCCGAAATAGACGCAATCGGCGGGAAGGGCAAGACCAGTGAGCGAGGAAACCAGTGCCGCCGCCACTGCCAGGTCGGCCGCCGGCTCAGAAATGCGGTAGCCGCCGGCAACGTTGAGATAGACGTCGTGCGTGCCGAAGCGGACGCCGCAATGGGCTTCCAGAACCGCCAGGATCATCGACAGCCGGGCACCGTCCCAGCCGACGACGGCGCGGCGCGGTGTGCCCAGCGTCGATGGCGCCACCAGCGCCTGGATCTCGACCAGCACCGGCCGTGTGCCTTCCATGCCGGCGAAAACCGCGGCACCCGGCGACTTCGCATGGCGCTCACCGAGGAAAAGCTCGGACGGGTTGGCGACTTCCCGCAAGCCCTTGTCCGACATTTCGAAGACACCGATCTCATCGGTTGGCCCGAAGCGATTCTTGACCGTGCGCAGGATGCGGTAGTGGTGGCCGCCTTCGCCCTCGAAATAGAGCACCGCGTCGACCATGTGCTCGACGACGCGCGGTCCGGCGATCTGGCCCTCCTTGGTGACGTGGCCGACCAGAACGATCGCCGCCCCTGTGGATTTTGCGTAGCGGATCATCGCCTGGGCGGCGGCACGCACCTGGGTCACCGTGCCGGGCGCCGAATCGGCCATATCGGTCCACAGCGTCTGGATCGAATCGAGAATGACCAGATCCGGCCGTTTGCCATCGGCGATGGTGGCGAGGATGTCCTCGACATTGGTTTCGGCGGCGAGCTCGACCGGGGTGTCGGCGACGCCGAGCCGCTGGGCGCGCAGCCTGATCTGCGCGACCGCCTCTTCGCCCGAGACATAGACGATGCGGTGGCCCTTTGCCGCCAGCGCGGCCGCGGCCTGGGTGAGCAGCGTCGACTTGCCGATGCCGGGATCGCCGCCGACCAGCAGCGCCGAGCCGCGCACGAAGCCGCCGCCGGTGGCGCGGTCGAGTTCGCCGATGCCGGAGACGATGCGCGGCGCGTCCTCGATGTCGCCGGAGAGGCTGGTCAGCACCACCGCGCGGCCCTTGCGTGCATTGCGCGTATTGGCCGGGCCGGAACCTATGCCGCCTGACGTGCCTTCCTCGACCAGCGTGTTCCACTCGCCGCAGGCATCGCATTTGCCGGCCCAGCGCTGATGCACCGAACCGCAATTCTGGCAGATGAACTGAATGCGGGATTTGGCCATCAGGCGCGGCCCGCGGCAATTGAAAGACAGGTCGGCGGGACAGCGCCCCCCTCTGTCCTGCCGGACATCTCCCCCTCAAGGGGGGAGATTGGCAGCTCCGATATTGCCGTACATCTAGCAGCATTGACGATTGCCGAAAGCCGAAATGACATCCGATCTCCCCCCTGTTTGGACCGGAGACATCGCGAACAGGTGTGCGAGGACATCGCGAACAGTTTGGCGCGCTTTGCGCCGGGAGGTTCGGGATGCCATTCGAGG